>JBKPQL010000042.1:0-11882 GCA_046734045.1 Verrucomicrobiota bacterium | reverse complement strand
TCTCTCGATAACCAGACCCTTCGCGCGCTGGTCAAACGCGGCCTTGCGGAGTTGCGTGAGGAAGCTGTCGTTCGCGATCCGCACGCCGATGAGCAGTTCATCGCAACGTCAAATCTCGTTTTGAACGAGGAGCAAACGCGCGCACTCAAGGAAATCACGCAGGCGCTCGACTCGCCCGACAACGCGCGCCCGATTTTGCTCCACGGCGTCACAGGGTCCGGCAAAACGGAAATTTATTTGCAGGCGATCCGGGCCGCGCTCGACCGTGGGCGCACCGCAATCGTTCTCGTCCCAGAAATTTCACTAACGCCGCAAACGGTTGAGCGGTTTAAAGGACGTTTTGCCGAAGCGCAGGACGCAGTCGCGGTCTTGCACAGTCATTTGTCTGAGGGCGAGCGCCACGATGAGTGGCACAAGATTCACTCCGGCCGCGCGCGTATCGTGATCGGTGCGCGCAGCGCAGTGTTCGCGCCGCTGAAAAATCTGGGGCTCATCGTCGTGGATGAAGAACATGAGACGACGTACAAACAGGAGGAAGCGCCGCGCTATCATGCGCGCGACGTCGCAGTAGTACGCGCGAAGATCGAGAAATGCGTGGTGGTGTTGGGCAGCGCCACGCCGTCACTGGAGAGTTATTATAACGCCGTCATCGAAAAGTACCGGCTCGCCACGCTCACGCAGCGCGTGGATGAGAAACAGATGCCGCGCATGCGCATCATCGACCTTCGCCAGGAACGACGGAAAGAAAAGAAAGCCGCCATTCTGTCGGAAAAATTGTCGCAAGCAATTGCCGATCGATTGGAGAAACGCGAGCAGACGATCTTGTTTCTGAACCGGCGCGGATTTTCCACGTCCCTTCTGTGCAGCAATTGCGGCGAAGCGCGCAACTGCCCGAATTGCAGCGTCGCGCTTACGTTCCACCGGCATCCCGCGGTCGCCGGACGATTGAGTTGTCATTTGTGCGGGCACACCGCGGCCGTGCCAAAAAGATGTCCGGCGTGCGGACAAGATGCGCTGATTTATTACGGCTTCGGCACAGAGAAAGTCGAATCAACTGTGGCTCAGATTTTTCCGAAAGCAGTGGTGCGCCGCATGGACGCCGATTCGATGACGCGCAAGGAAGCGTATCGGGAAACGTTAAGAAATTTTCGCACCGGCAAGATCGACATTCTGGTCGGCACACAGATGATCGCCAAAGGCCTGCATTTCCCGAATGTAACCCTCGTGGGAATCATTAACGCGGATCTTGCCTTGCATCTGCCCGATTTCCGAGCAGGCGAACGCACGTTTCAACTTCTCACTCAAGTGGCCGGACGCGCCGGACGCGGCGAAACAGCGGGCGAAGTCTTTGTGCAAACCTACACGCCGTTTAGTCCGTCGATCCAGTTCGCGCGGCACCACGATTTCGCCGGCTATTTCCAACAGGAACTCGAATTTCGTGAGCGTTGCGATTTCCCGCCATTCAAACACGCAATCCTAATCACCGCTCGTTCCACGCATGAAGGCCGCGCAAAACTCTCGGCTGAAACGTTGAAACGCCGTCTAAAAGAAGCGCTGCCAGAAGAATTCATCCTAGGGGATGCCGCCCCCGCGCCACTGGAAAAATTACAAGGGCAATTCCGATTTCACATCCTGATCCGGGGCGAAGCCATCATGCGCCTGAGCCGACTCGTTCGCGAAACGCTCGACAAACTACCATTCCCCGAAGACGTCACCGTCACCATCGATGTCGATCCTTATCAGTTGCTCTAGCGCTGGGGAGAGCGCGCGCTCCGTGTGCTGGCGATCGCGCCCTCGCGATCGCGAACTTTTTAAATCTTGCTCCAATGCCCTCTGTTAGCTCTCCGGAGCAAGCAGGCAGTGAGATGACGTGTAGCCATCTAACGAGAATTGCGTCTCACGGCGGCGGCAAAATGCGACCATATTCGGAGGTCTTACCGCGCATCTCGAAGTAGTGGTACGCTTCGAGAGCAACTTCGCTAATGGCGCGCTCGGCAGCTTTCTCGTCGCGGTCGTAGGCCGTCATCACACTTATCGCAACCGGCCGGTTGTGCGCAAAAATGATCCCTGAATCGTTCCGCACGGCTTCTAACTCCCCAGGCTTGTTGGCTACCTGAACACTCTCCGGCAGAAGGCGTGGAAGGTAGCTATCCTTCTTCACCGTTGACAGCTGCTTGATAAATTCGGCGGTCGATTCCTTGTTCAGCACTTTCCCTTTATAGATGGCTTCCAACAGCTGGACCATTTCTTGTGGCGTGGCGACGTTTTCATCGCCGCGGCGCGCCGCTGTGATGTCCATCATTTTTCGGCGCAACATTGTTTTCGACAGCCCAAGGTTATGGAGCATGGCGTTTACGTTATCTTTACCGACGCGGTCGATTAGAATGTTGGCGGCCGCATTATCGCTCACTGCAACCATGAATTGAGCCAGGTCACGATTGGTAACCTTTGTTACGCCGGGAGTGAGACCAGCGATGATTCGGCTGTCTTCAACGATGTCTTTTGGGTCGAAGGTATAAATGTCATCCAATGTGGCTTTCTCGTTTGCTCCCGCACGCGCTTGCTGATCCTGCCGATACAATTCCAACAGGATCGCGATTTTGATTGAACTTGCGGCGGGAAAAACGCGATCGGCATTGCGCAAAAGAATCCGGCCGTCCGTCAGATCGACAATCGCCGCACCCATCACGCCGTCGAGTCTGTTAGCGATTGCTTCAACACGTGCCTCGAGCTTTTTCCAAAGCAAATCACTGCCCGTATCGCGTGGAACTGCTTCACGTTTCGGTTCGCCCAGAGCGTTCGCGACGAATGCGAGGGCAATCGAGAATGCGATGAGCCTCATAATTTTCGCCTTAGCGTAACGGTTGAACGCCGCAGTTGAAACTGCATCGTTACAAGAATAGCGTCGAAGAAATTAAAAACTGGAGGTCAAAATGGCAGCGCAAAGAAAATCGATCGATTGCAGGAATTATCCGAGCGAAAAAAATTGCTCATTGAGAATTTCGGGCACGGAAGAGGAAGTGCTCGACGCGGCGGTGCAGCACGCGGTCTCGGCGCACGGGCATGAGAACGCGCCCGAGTTGCGTGAGCAGATTCGCTCGATGCTCAAAGACGAGGCCGATTAGGACACCGCGCAGCCACCCGATCACCTTCGTGTCAGTGCCGGGTCCCGCTTTTCATTCGGCGCATTTGCACTTGCACTTCCAGTTCGGCGAGCAATTGCTTTGAGATATCCGAAAGTTTGCCTGACCACGACGCGCCTACAATGACTGGCGGAAAATTCGGCAGTTTCAAAACGCGCACTTCCACGGCCGGCTTGAAACCCGGCACTGCCACCGCCAAGCCGATGCCGTAGCCGCTCGCGACGTAACGCTCGATCAATCGCGCGGAGTTAACCTCGATCCCCGAGAACCATTCCACTCCAAGGCGCTCAAGACCGCGTTGAAACGCGGCGCAAACGGGATCCGTTCGTGGAAAAGTAATGAGCGTTTCCTCAATCTTGTCGCGCTTCCACAGTTCTTCTGCGTGGGTGAGTCTGGATTTTTTGTGGACGAGCAGAATCAACGACAGCTCGAGTAACGGCCGGACCTGAATCCCAGCGCGCGATTTCTTCTCGACGAGCGTGATGGTCAAATCAACATCGCGGGCCAACAGCAATCTCTCGGCTTCTGTGCGCGCCGCTTCGTGCAGATAAAGCCGAAACGCAGGAAATTTGGTCCGGAGCTTCTCCAATAGCTCCGGGACATAGTCGTGCAGCACGATTGACGGCGCTGCAATGCGCAATTGCGGCGAACTGTTCCGGCGCAGCCTTTCCGCGACGATGTCGATGTTATCGAAGAACGGTTTGATGAACTCGAAAAGCTCGACGCCCGCAGGTGAGAGAGCGAATGGTCGTCGATGAAATAGCTTGGTACCAAGTGACTCCTCCAGTTTCGCGATTTGTCCGCTGACTGCGGGTTGCTGAATCCCGTAGGGAATGTTGCGCACCGCAGCTGCAATGCCGCCATGTTTTGCGACGAAATAGAACAACTCCAAGTAATGAACGTTCATGATCGAAAGCGTCGATGAAATCCGCCATTTTTATCAATTAACATTCCCTGCGCAAAGCAGCTATCCTCTCTCGCCAGCTGGATTATGCAGTCAAACCCCGCAAACAAATGGAACTCCTGATTCTTCTACTGATCGGTCTGTTGATCGCGATTCTTGTCCTGCCGTTTGTCGCGCTGTCGAAAGCGAACGCCGCAAAGCGCGGCGTCGACGACCTGGTCAACCGGCTTTCATCTCTCGAAAATCAGGTGTGCAATTTGCGGCGCGATATCTTTCCCGCGCCAAAATCGGAAGGTGCTGCGGCTGTGGTTGAATCGGCCACGCCGCCGCTCCCGATCACAACCGCTGCTCCGGTCGCGCAAGAGAAGAAATCGGAGCCGCCGCCAATCCCGCCGGAATTTGCTGAAGCAACTGTCGCTCGACCCGCCAAACCGCCGATTGATTGGGAGCAGTTCATGGGCGCGAAACTCTTCGCGTGGATCGGTGGGCTGGCGCTTTTCCTCGGGGTGGCGTTTTTCGTGAAGTATTCGTTTGAGCACAATCTGATCCCGCCGGAGCTGCGAGTGGCGATTGGGTTCCTTGTCGGTGTCAGCCTCCTACTCGGCGGCGTGCTTCTAAAACGGAAGGAGAACGCCGTCACTGCGCAGACCCTATTCGCCACGGGCGTGCTCGTGCTCTACGCGGTGACGTTTGCATGTCGATCTTACTATCACTTCCGGTTCTTTGGTCTGATCCCAACCTTTTTGCTGATGGCGTTCATCACTGCGATAGCATTTCTGCTCGCCGTCCGGTTGAACGCGATTGTCGTAGCTGTGCTCGGAATCGCGGGCGGTTTTCTCACGCCGGCGTTGCTTTCAACCGGCCAAGATCGTCCGCTTGGCCTTTTCGTTTACATCGCGCTGCTGGACATCGGCCTGCTCGCAATTGCGCAACGCCAAGGCTGGAACGTGCTCCCGGTTCTGGGCGCAATCGGTACCGCGCTGATGCAATTTAGCTGGGTCGCGACGTTCTTTGTTTCCGAAAAATATTTTGCGGGCAACAAAGTCCTTGTTGTCATGGCGGTGTTTGCCGGATTTCCGGCGTTGTTTCTCGCCGCAAGCGCCTGGGCGAAGCGCACCGGAAGAACGAACGCTGAACTTTTTGCCTGCGCGATCGGCCTTGCCGCGGTCGCGATGTGCTCGGCGTTTTACCTGCTGTCGTTTCAAACGATTGCACAACGGCCAGCGTTGCTGTTCGGCTACCTGTTCGTTGTCGATCTTGGCTTGCTCGCCCTGGCGCTGATCGAAAGCAGGCTCGTCACGATTCAAGCGTTGGCCGGACTGGCGGCGTTCAGTTTTCTCGCCACTTGGACCGCAAATTATCTGATAACCGAGCATCTCTATGTCGCGCTGGTGTTTTATTTTGTTTTCGCGCTCTTCCATGCGGCGATGCCACTCGCGCTACAGCGTCTGCGCAAGATCGAGTACCCGCGGTGGAGCCATTCATTTCCCGCTCTCGCGCTTCTCCTGGTGTTGATGCCGATTCTCCAACTCAACCAGCTTTCGCTTCTTGTCTGGCTGTTCGTGTTGGCTGTCGATCTTCTCGCGATTGTTGTCGCTCTAGCGACCGCAACACTCCTTCCGATTCTCGCCGTGCTTCTGCTCACATTGGTGGCGATGGGCGCATGGCTTTGTCGGATCCCGAGTGAACTCACTGGCTTGCCCACATCCCTTTGCCTCCTCGGCGGCTTCGCGATTTTCTTTGAAGTCGCAGCGACTTGGGCGAGCCGCCGTTTAAGTACGGCGCGAACGCGCGCACCAAATCTCTTCGGTGACATCACCGATTCGGCAAATCTTTCCGTTCAACTTCCGGCGCTCTCTGCCACGCTGCCGTTTCTGCTGCTCATCATGGTGACGCTGCGGCTACCGCTGGCAAATCCGTCTCCCGTATTCAGCCTGGCGTTGGTGTTGGTCATTCTGCTTCTGGGGATGAGCGTAATCTTTTCGCTCGATCTGCTTCCGGCGGTTGCGCTCGTCTCAGTGCTCGCGCTGGAGCACGCATGGCATTTTCAGCATTTCGATCCAACGCGCGCTTCGCTGCCGCTGACTTGGTATCTGGGATTCTATGTGTTGTTCACGATCTTTCCGTTCATTTTCCACCGGAAGCTCGCCGAGAGAACCGTGCCGTGGGCGACGGCCGCACTGGCCGGTCCGTTACATTTTTATCTGGTGTATCAACTCATTCGCACCGCGTATCCGAGCAAAGTCCCCGGCTTGGTACCAGCCGCGTTTGCGCTGCCTTCGTTGCTCGGATTATTCGTGCTACTTAAGCGCACACCGCTGACCAACACGGCACGCAATGCACAGCTGGCGCTCTTCGGCGCTGCCGCGCTGTTTTTCATTACGCTGATTTTTCCAATCCAGTTCGATCGACAATGGGTCACGGTGAGTTGGGCCTTGGAAGGCGCAGCGCTTTGCTGGCTTTTTCATCGCGTTCCGCATGCCGGACTGCGTGTGGCGGGCGTCGCTTTGCTGGTCGTCGTGTTCGCGCGCCTCGCGCTCAATCCAGCGGTGCTCAGCTATCATCCACGTGCCGCATTTCCGATTTTTAACTGGTATCTTTATACCTACGGTATTGCGACGGTGTGTTTGTTCGCCGCTTCGCAATTGCTTGCGCCGCCGCGCCATCGTGTGTTCGGACATAACGCGCTGCCGTTACTTTACACATTCGGCGCTGTGCTCGCCTTTCTACTCGTGAACATCGAGATCGCTGATTACTTCAGCATCCCGGGTGCGCCCGCGTTGACTTTTCAATTCTCGGGAAATTTCGCGCGCGACATGAGCTATAGCATAGCGTGGGCGTTGTTCGCGTTGTTGCTGCTCATTGTCGGGATGCGTAGGCAAACCGCGCCGGGACGATACGCAGGGCTGGGATTGCTCGGCATTACCGTCGTGAAACTCTTCTTTCACGATCTCTCCCAGCTTGAGCAGCTTTATCGCATCGGCGCATTCGTCGTCGTCGCCGTGATCGCGATCCTCGCATCGTTTCTCTATCAGCGGTTCCTTGCGGCGGCGGGAGCGAAGCAATGAACCAAGAGGCAGGATTTCTCCGCCGCCTAAATCAGTGTGAGTCTAAAAAGAATCTTCGGCGGTCGGCAGCGGTGGATCGCAGCCCTCGGCGTATATTTGATGGTCATGTTTTTTGGCCATTTGCCGGACCATCTGATTCTCTTTCCCACTAGGGCGCTGATCTACGCAGGCAGCGCGGTTCGCAAAACAGTTCCGTTCCAAAATGGCGAATTGGAACTGTGGATGGCGCAATCGCGGCGCGCGCAACAGGAGGGCCGTGCGGGCATTTATGTTTTGCGTTTTTACGGGAACGCAGACCGCGCGGAGCGCTGGGCCGCTGCCGAGGCCGAGATGTGGAACGATCGCGCAGTTGAAATTTGGGGAATGAATTATCCCGGCTTTGGCGGCAGCACCGGACCGGCGCGGCTTTCGCGGATCGGGCCCGCGGCACTTGCCGCATTCGACGAATTGCAACGCCACGCATCTGGCAGGCCAATCGTGGCTTTCGGAGCAAGCATCGGCACGACCGCAGCGCTTCACGTCGCGGCGCAACGTCCCATCGCCGGATTGATTTTGCATAATCCTCCGCCAATGCGCGAAATGATTCTGCGTCAGTTCGGTTGGTGGAACCTTTGGCTACTGGCGGGTCCGCTCGCGTTGCAGATTCCGCGGGACCTCGACAGCGTTGCGAACGCGAAGGCGATTCGCGCGCCGACAATTTTTCTGCTTGCAGAACGGGACGAAGTGGTTGCGCCTCGTCATCACCGCCTTGTGGTGAATGCCTATGCCGGCGAAAAACGCGTGATCGCATTGCGCGGCGCGTATCACAACGATCCGATTGAAGGCACAGCGCTGGCAGAATTTTATGGCGCTCTCGATTGGTTGTTGCCGAGGTAAGGCGACGCGTTCGGAGAATGCGTTCCACCTATCGCGCCAGTTCTTCGATCACTTGTTCCATACCGCTGACCACGAGCGTGAAGCGATCATAGTCGAGTTTGTCCGGCGTATCGGTGGACGAATGGTAATGCGGATAACGAAATGGGGCGGTGTCGGTAATCATGATACCGGGATAACCATGCCGCCAGAACGACCATTGATCCGACCAACTGACGCCGGGAATGAAAGCCGGCAACGCCGCACCTTCGGAGGGAATTTTTGCATGTTTTCGAAACAGAGCGATCATGCGACGCAGCAGCGCGCGCGAACGCACGTCGCCCACAAATCCGATGAAATTGCCGACTTTCGGATAAAACATGCCCAGCCCCGGCGCCGGATAGGTTTGCGAGTGCGGCGCATCAGAAAAATAGCCAATCGTTTCCAGACTGATCATCGTCGAGATTTGATCTCCACGCGCTTTGCATCTGCTGGCGTAAACAAAACTTCCCATTTCACCGCTTAGAAAAAAAGGCGGCTCCTCGTTCACGAACGCGACGAAGCGCAATGTGTGTTGTGGAGACTTCCCAGCAAATCGGCGCGCCAACGCCAGCAGCGCAGCGACCCCACTGCCATTATCGTTGGCGCCGGGCGAGCCAAAGACGGAATCGTAATGCGCCCCGATGAGAACGACATCGGGGCGAGTGCCCGGAATTTCCACTTCGATATTGTGACAAGCCTGCCCGTGCAATTCGTAACTGTCCCTTCGCGGGCGAAGCCTGGCGCCCGAAAAAGAATTTTCGACGAAATCGGCGGCGGCATTCAGTTGCGGATAACGCCACATGTTTCGCTCGCCGATCTCGCCGGCGAGCCGTTGCACATCGGCTTTCAACTCATCGCGAAGATCGACGTCTTTGGACGTCAACGGCCCTGCGTTGGAAATATTTTTACCAGGCATTCTCACGCCGAACCACCAGAGTAGCGCAAAAATCGCGACAACTGCGATAACAACGCGAAGCCCGCTGAATAATAGCCGCCTGAACATCGCGGATTCACGCGATCCGAAAGCTAAGCGATCTTCTCCCGGAACCGCAGGGCACAGAGAATGAATAGCAAGATCGACATCCCGATCAGGACGGCAAGATGCGGCCAGTATTCCAAAAAATGTGCGCCGCGCAGAATAATTGCCCGCATCAGGGCAATGAAATACGTGGTCGGAAAGAGGGTGCCGAGCGCGTAGAAAATCCACGGCATGGTTTCTCGCGGAAAAATAAATCCGGAAAAGAAAATGCTTGGTAGTAGAAAGACCATCGACATCTGGAGCGCTTGCATCTGGTTTTCGGCCATCGTCCCCACCAGCAATCCGAGACTTAGCAATGCAAAAACGTACACGAGCGTGGAGAACATCATCGCCACCACGTTGCCTGCGATGGGAACGAAAAACACAAAGCGCATAATGGTGAACAAAACCACCGCCATCGCCATTCCGATACACAGGTACGGAACCAGCTTGCCGAGCATGAGTCCGCTGCGGCTCAACGGGCTGACGAGTAATTGCTCCAGCGTGCCGCGCTCGCGTTCGCGCACAAGGGCCATGGCAGCGGCAACTGTCGTCCCGATTTGCAAGACCACCCCGATCACGCCCGGCACAAAAAAGTTCGGCGCGCGCATGCCCGGGTTGTAAAGCATCTGCGGACGAACATCGATCGGCATGCCTTGCCGGCCGGTTTCCCGCAAAAGCGATTCCAGTGATTGCGTCAACGCCACACCGAGCCCAGTCTGAAGAGCCTGCAAGGCCGTGGTGGAATTGGATCCGTCGACGAGCAATTGCACCTGCGCGGAGTGCCCTGCCATCAGTTCGCGGGTAAAGTTCGGCGGGATATCCAATGCGGCGTAGGCGCGGCCTTTGCGCATTTCGCTCTTCAGCTGCTCCAGATTTTGCACTTCGCCCGCCACGCGAAAGCTCTCCGTATTCACAAAACGGTCGATCAACTGACGGCTCTCGACGGTGCGATCCTCGTTCAGAACGAGCATCGCCATGTGTTTCACGTCATTATCGAGGGCGTAACCGAACGCGATCATCTCGATCAGCGGCGGGAAAAAAAAGAAAAAGAGCGTCAGCGGATCGCGCCAGACCACGATAAATTCTTTAAAAAGAATTGCGCCGAGCCCGCGGAAAAGTTTATGCTTCATCACGCCGCCTTTCGTTGTTTTTCCGCGTGCTTGGCCGAAAGCTCGACAAACACGTCTTCGAGCGAAGGACCGATCTCGTGGATCTCGGTGTGACTGATCCCGACTTTGCGCAGTTGCTCGTCAATCTGAGCGCGCTTGATGCCCTCATCGACCAGCAAATGCATCGATTGGCCGAACACGGTGGCGCTGCGCACGCCGTGAAGTTGATGCATTGCGTGCAACGCTGTGGTGACATGATCGCAAATCACGTCGAGCCGGCGCGTGCCGCGTGGATTGACCTCCGGCATCTTTTTCAACTCATCCGGCTCGCCGCACACGATCAATTTAGACATGTAAATGTAGCCTACGTGATCGCATCGTTCCGCCTCATCCATGTAATGGGTCGTCACAAAAAGCGTCATGCCCTTGCCGGCGAACTCAAAGAGCAAATCCCAGAGCTCGCGGCGCGCGACGGGATCTATTCCGGCGGTGGGTTCATCGAGAAAAAGCACAGTCGGGTTGTGCATAAGCGAGCAGGCCATGGCTAGACGTTGCCGCCAGCCCCCAGACAGCTGACCAGCACGCCTGTCGATGTATGGCTCAAGGTGCGTGGTCGACATCATTTCGTCCCGCCGCTGATTCAGTTCGCGACCCCGCAACCCATAAAGTTTTCCTGCAAAAATGAGATTCTCATTCACTGTCAGCTCGTCATAGAGCGAAAATTGTTGGGACATATAACCGATCATCTCCTTGATCGGCTCAGCATCGCGCACGATGTCGTGCCCGCCGATTCGCGCCGTTCCTTCCGTCGGCTCGAGAATTCCACAAAGCATCCGGATCACAGTCGATTTGCCGGACCCGTTCGGCCCGAGAAAACCAAAGATCGATCCCTTCCCGACGGTGAGTGAAACGTGATCGACGGCCGTCAGTGCACCGAAGCGTTTCGTCAGCCCTTCAACTTCGATCATCGGCTCACTCATTTTCTCATCATGAGAAACCGCTGTGTTCATTCGTCAGTGTTCACCTCATTTCACATTGGGAAAATAAACATCGGCAGCCATTCCGGCGCGCAAACGATCGTCGGCGGCGGGCAAACGAATCTTCACCCCAAATACCTGTTTGATTCGGTCCGCAACAGTTTGCACGTTGCGCGGAGTAAACTCGGCTTGACGATTTATTTGCTCGACTACGCCATCGAAATCTTTGCCCGGAAACGAATCGACTCGAACGCGAACGTGCTCACCCAGTTTGATCAAACCGAGCCAAGATTCGGGAACATAAACGCGCACCCAGAGATGCCCCGTCAGCAACAGCGTGGCCGCTTCGCGATTGGCCGGTAGCACATCGCCGACCTTTACGCTGAGCACCTCCAGAATGGAATCGGCTGGCGCAGTGACCTGCATTTCCGCTAACTGCGCGTCGATGTCGGCAAGCTGCGCGCGCGCCTGCGCGACACGCATCTTCGCCGCGGCGACATTTTTCTCCTGAGATTTCGCCGAGCTGTCGGCACGCTCGGCGTCACTTGGCGAAACGACTTTGCGTTTCAGCAGATCCTGCTGGCGTCGTGCGTCATCTCGCAAAAATTGCAACTGAGCTCCCTGCGCGTCCGCGTCGTGAATTGCCGTATCGATTTGCGCGGCGGCGAGATCGCGACGCGCTCGCAGTTCTGAAGCATCGAGCTGTACGATGACTTGGCCTTCGTGCAAATGGTCGCCTTCCCACGCAAAAATCTTTTCCACACGC
>JBKPQL010000041.1:0-4718 GCA_046734045.1 Verrucomicrobiota bacterium | reverse complement strand
TCGCCGATAGTATCTTAACGTGCGGATATCGTAGGATCGAATCGTCGGCAGTGATTAATGTCAGATTCGCAATGCGCGCCGTAGCCACCAAAACGCGGTCGGCTGGATCGTTGTGAAATCTGCCTGGCAGGTTGTAAGCCTTCCATGCAATCTCGTGGGTTAGGTCAAGAGCCGCTGCATTCAACTCTGCAAGAGAGAACTGCTTCGACTCTGCAAATCTATCTCTCAGTCGTAAAAGCCCGAGATGAATCAGCCGCGCAATTTCCAGCGTCGAGATGGCGGACACAAAACGGTCCTGCGCGATGTCGGTAAGTTCGCGTCGGCTTTTCTGGCCCAGCTGCTTAGGATTCTCCTGACTCCAAATCCGAATGTGTGTGTCGAGAAGATAGCTCACTGAGCAAGCCGGTCTTTCTCCATATTAGAATGGACAATCTCTCCCTTGATTTCCATCGAGCCTTTCAGCACACCGAGGCGAACGCGCTTTTTCGGCTTTACCACCGGCTCCACGCGCGCAATCGGCTCGCCGCGCAATGTCACCAAAATGGGCTCTTTCGTCTTCTGCACATTTTTCAGCAGCCCAATGCACTTCGCTTTGAACTCAGAGATCAATACGGTTTTCACGCTAAAATAATACCTGGTCAAGCGACTAGGTCGACTCGACCTGCCGGACTGCGCCGCGATTTCTTTTTCCCGAGAGGGTCGCAGCGCGGCGACGTGGTGAACATCCCTCGCGTTGTTTTCCACCGCACGTGCGGCCGAGACTGCTTCTTAATTCTTTAGGATGTCGTGAAGTATCTCGAGCAGTTTCACGAGCACGATCAGGAGCAGAATCGTGATGCGGTACGTGTTGGCGTGATCTTCTTTTTGAGTTTTCACGCGCGGCTTAAACGCCGCGTTTTCTCGAAACCGGTCAGTTTCGAGAAAAACTAAAATTAAGTTTGATGTGGCAAGTCATCTGCTCCGCCGGGCGGTCGCTCTTTCATGAAGTGCAAAAGAAGACGTATTTCGGAATTTACGAGATCGCGAGCAAAAACGGCGAGCCAGCGGTCAGCTTCCTCATCAAAATGCGATTCGCTGAATCTATTTCGCGTTCGATCGATCATATGCGCTATGTGCGTGAGCATCGCCAGCGCCTCGTCTGGGTACCGATCGATCGAATCGCGCAGATGTGATCGCACTGTCGCAAGATCCACAACCTCCTCGGGTATCTTCAACTCCAGGCAGCGCTCGCGCAGGAACGCCTTCAAACACCCTTCGAGAGAGGTATATGCTAGCGTTACAGCGCCCTCGTAATTACCAGCAGTGATGCGACTGTCGATTTCCTCTAAATAACGATTCAATCGCTCGGAATTCCACGCCGTCTCATTGATCCGAGCCGGAGGAACTGCGGCGAGTCCGCCCAGCTCATCGCGGGTCCCCCCCAACTTGATCGGGCGCATACTGCTGAACAATATCAAGAATTCGGTGTACGAGACTAACACGCTGTTGCTTCCGGAAGGTTGACTAAGATGTCATAAAAGTAGTCCTTGCGACTCGTTCTCTTATTCGCGGCTTTCCGTTGATCGATGTACTGCGTGTAGTCTGGAAAATACGGATCAATCTGCCGCACAACTCCAATAAACCGGCTACCAGAGAAATAAGTTGGAGCCGTTTGGTCTGGAGGATTGATCACCTCCCAAAGTCGATTGAAAACTCGCGCCCAATTTATGGCCATGTTCTGAGTGTCTTATCGAACGAGGTGCACGGTGCAACGACCTTTCTCTTCGAATGCCTGGCGAAATGTTTGATCATCACTCACAGCGCGTTGTGGATCATAAACAACGAATAGAATGTGCGCTGTCGGTGGATACTTAATTAGGTCAGCAGCCATACCATCGGTCGCTCGACTTGGTGTCGTTGCACCCGTAGATATTTCGTCTCAATCACGAGATCATCTTCAGCAGCAGAATGGTCAGGAATCGCTGTCGCAAGGCCGAAGCGAACCGCAGGATGTTCCCTAGCAAACCTGTCGCGGTCTGCGCTGAGAATCGCGCTGATCTTATCGTTTAAGTCGGGCTCGTCTTTCGGAGGATTACTCTGAAAGGCCATCGGTATAGCAATGCTCAGGCGTTCGCACACAGCTTCTACCAGCCGCAACACCGGAGTCTTCAAGTACTCCCGCTCGGCAATCAGAGACAGCAATGATCCTTTGGTTATTTTCTCTTCCAATCGGTCATGCTTCTCACGAATCTTCGCTATCGCATTCATCACCTGCTTACCGTGTCGACGGCATAGTTCTGCGATACGATGATATGCCTCCTCTTCGTTCGAAGCGCCGACATGATCTACAATTTCGGATATCGAGCCGAATAATTGAGTTGCGAAGTGATCTACATTCCAAGTCGCGAACTCGTGCGCCTGGCGAACGTAATCGACAAGCGTTGTGCGGGCTTCGTCGGAAGAAATTCGGCTGTTAATAAAATCGATCGCGTAAGGAACGCTGTCGTCGAGTTCGTCCATTCGCGCTGCATAGCTGGCGAACCGCCGATCAATGCATTGTGAGCACTCGCCGCAATGACTCGCACTGCCGATCGACAGGAAGGTTCTACTGCAGGAGACAGCGCTAGGGAGTAATGCGCTTCCGCTCGCGTTTGCCAGTGCAGCAACAACATCCGCTTTGGTTTTCCAAATGAACGGTGTCGCAATGTGAAACTCCTCCGAGGCGATTGCTCTGAAAAGGTCTTGCAGTAGCGAAATTGTTTTCGGGTGCGTCGTCCGTGTAGCTCGAGCGTTAACTAGATCCTGTCTTCGTGGAAAATTAAAAGACGTGATGCCGTTCTCGAAAATTGTCACCTCTTTGTTCCCCACTGTCGCAGCAATTGCCGTGGCAATCGCTGAATACAGGAACATTCTTGTACGCTGCGTTTCCTCCGCTGCGCGCTGGCCAGTAAGATTGCAGTGAAACTTGTAGTGTTGGACACGACCTGGAAACCTGGACTGCAACGAGTACACTAGCTGGTCCTGCGTTCGGCCAACTTGTGGCTGTGAGGATCGATGACTAACGAGGCAGACTTGGTCGCTAGTTCGCCTCAAAATGTCATAAACTCCAGCCAGTGAATCCAAGCCGCCAGAAAACAGGGCCATGTAGCTTTTACTGAGGTCGGTTACTGAGACTTGCTGCAGGTCAAACAGACTGGTAGGCGGTGTCTCGTGACCGGGCTGGAATTCAAATTCAAAGGTACGGTCGCCAGAGAGAAAGCTGAGCGTTGCATTCAGCTTTTGCCTTGTCTCAGGCTGCGACCAGAAATCGAAGTCGCGAACCTTAACGTGGAAGAAAAAATCGCGACTCCATGCCCGATACTCTACAGCAAATTTTCCACCGCGATGACTCCAGCGATCAGCGCAATAAACGTATGCAGCAATTTCAAGAAGATCTAGCAGGCGCGGCGGAACATGAAGCAGTTGCTCGACAAACGATGGCAACTCAATCCTAACGTTTGGCTGCTTGTCTGCTCTATAATCGAGACGCAGACTCTTTGCGTTACGCGGGACAACAAAATCTGCGCCGTTGCACAGGAGATGGTGTACGCGCTTGCCCATCGCGTCATTCCGTTTTCTCCCGTCGCAGATCTTCGCGCAGTTTGCCGAAGGCGATTGTTAAGAATCCGGCAATCTCTTCGTCCGTCGGCACTGCGTCCTTTGCGTGACGATTATACCAACCCGCCGCGAAGGACTGTGTGATCCTCGCCGTTTCAAACGCGTGTTTGGAGACAGCATCTATCTGATCTCTGATTTGCCGTTGAAGCAATTCGCGTTGCTCAATCGTAGCTGAGACGGCGGATGCCTCGCGCTCCAAAAAATAGTTGAGATATCGCTCGGTGAACTTGGCGAAGAACAGACGGGCGATTTCGCAGAAGCCACCTGCTGTGCCGGCTCTTTTTCAGATCTCAGAATTCTGCTCGGCCGTTCCGAACAATGATGGCTGCCTGGCGTTCTGCGCGTACCAGTTCGCGATCGCATCCGTCGCCGCGGCTTTGGCGAGCGCTGCATACTCCGATGAGCCAGTATGTGCGGGCATTGCGCTGTCGAGCGTCCTAGCAATCGTGAAAGCTGTTGGATTGTCAGGTAGTCGGAACGCTGTCGTCTGCCCACCAGCCCCTGCGACCGCAAGCTCCGTTAAAAACTTGAAGGCAGCACGCACATTCGGATCTCGTTGAATTGATTCAAAACGATCCCGAACATTCTCGAGAGTCTGGTTGGCGATTCGTCGAGATTGCTCTGCGTCGCCATTGTAGCTGGCTATGTCCTTAACGACCTTCCGCTATGGTTTCGTTTTTGGAAGAGCTCCAACGCGTTCGTGTCCCATCAGGCTTAAGACGATAGATTACCTGAGTTCCACGCGGCATGTAAAGGTGCCTTAAGGGGTTGGTTTTTCGCCTCGGCACGCCCGGCCGTGCCGCAGCTACCGGTCACACCTAAGCCGCGTGCCAAGTGTACGAGGGTCCAACGAGATCCGTTTGCATCCGGGTAATCAGCGGTAAGGTTCTCCCATGCTTACGAGTCAAAAGGTTATCGATGCAATCAACGAGCAAATAGGCTACGAGTTCAGCGCGGAGTTGCAGTATTACGCGATCGGGGCGCATTTTGCGTCAGAAGCGTTGCCGCAGTTGTCGCAGCATTTTTTCCAGCAGGCGGAGGAAGAAAAGGGGCATGCGCTGCGATTTATCAAATACATTGTC
>JBKPQL010000040.1:0-12917 GCA_046734045.1 Verrucomicrobiota bacterium | reverse complement strand
AGAACAAAATACTCGATCTGCCGGTAATCCTGAGTGAGCACGCTCTCGATGCACTGCCGCAGAAACCGGCCTTGTTGGTACGACGGTGTGACGATGCTCACCAGCGGCGGCTCAAGGACGGCGATTTCTCGCAGCCTGGGGGCCTCTCGCCGCGCGGGAGTTTCGCGGAGCCCGTCAAGAAGCTCGGCCGCGGAATCGAGATAGTTGAAACGATGCGACTGAGCCTGCCCCTTGGACACCGTGGTGGCGTCCCAGGGTGCATTTTTCCAGACGTCTTCCACCACACGCGCGATCGACTCAACTTCCCGCGGATCAAAATAACGGGCCGTGTCCCCCCCGACTTCGGGCAGGCTGCAAGCGCTGCTGCAAGCAACCGGCACGCCGACGACCAGCGCTTCAGCCACGGGAATTCCGAAACCTTCAAACAGCGATGGAAAAAGCAGACAGGCGGCCCCGCTGACGAGCGCATGGAGTTCTTCGTCCTCAACGTAACCAAGCATCCAAAGCCATCCTTCGCCTTTTGCCCGCTCGAGCTGTTCTATTAACGCCCCTTCCGCAGAGGAAGCACTTCCGACGAGTACGAGCGGTATTGCCACTCCGCGTCGGCGTACGCGCAGGAGCGCATCGAGAAGCTTTTTATGATTCTTATGCGGCCAGAAGTTACTGGGAAAAATCGCATAACGCGGAGGGAGCCCAAATTTCTTTTTCGCCCTGTCGATTGCCTCCGGCGACGCGCTTCCGGAAAGAAACTGCGGACTGGGAGAGGGATACACCACTTTTATTCGCCGCTCGTCGCAGCCGTAAGTCCGCGTGAGATCTTGCCTTGCGAATTTTGAGAGCGCAAAAACCAGGTCCGCCGATCCGATCGCAGTGCCGAATGCGAAGTCGCGTCGCGACCGCTCGGCCGGCTCAAAGAAATACGGATACGCCAGATGTTGAAGATCGGGAAGGCAGGAGGCGACCTTGAAGGCGCGGTCTGCATCATAGATATCGAGCGTATCGGGATACCAATAAACGACCCAATCGGGCCTGATTTCCTCGATGGCCCTGCGCTCGTTGGCTGCCCAGATAGTATTTTGCGGGCCGGGAAGATACCGGCGCGCCATATTGTCTGGCAGGGAGGCGCCAATCTCTTGAAAATTAAGGGGCGTCAGACCAACGTGGATCGAAAGCTCTGGATTTCTGGCGAGTGCGCCTGCGAGGCCAAGGAAATATCCAACGATCCCTCCACTGGATTGGGCCTGCAAAATCCGCGCGCTAAAATAGATTACCAATTGCCGACCTCGGATTCTTAGTTGCTAACAGGGAAACCGTCGCTTCTTCCAGCGAGCATGCGCAATCCCTCGCCAGCGCAACCCCACAATTCAAGGACCTTTTTTTCGGCTTCTTTGGGAAACAGCTTGCTGATTTCAGCATCGGTCATGAGGTCGTGAATCAAGCGCATCAGTTCGCAAAGGACCCCAGGGGTCAGTTGCAAATTCGAATATTGGGCGACGAGCCTCTGAATTTCCATGAAACGCAGCCAACCGCCCGTTGCAGTCTTTGTCCTCGGGTATTCGCGGATGCAAGCGACAGGAAAAGGGACCCAATCGGGATCGCCAAGAGTAAGGAGCCGAAACCAAATCTCGGAATCCAGGACGTAATGCAAGTCTCTATCGAGCTGCCCGCCCGCCTTTTGCAGCGCTTCGCGCCGAATAAAAGTGGCAGGTTGCAGAATGTAATTGAGTCCCGCGACGAACGCCCGTCGGTTGAAACGGAAGTTATCCGGATAAAACGGGCGCCGCGCCTTGCCCGCTTGATCGGTCCGGAACCCGATACCCATGTGAAAGGGGGCAGCTGGGTTCTTTTTGCATGCGTTTTCCATGTGCTGAAAGGCCCCAGGCTCATAAAAATCATCGGTGTTCAACCACGCAACGAGGCTGCCGCGCGCGAGACGCAAACCCTTATTGATTGCGTCCGCCTGCCCTTCGTCCGGCTCGGAAATAAAGTGCGCGCACCGGCTGCGGAAAGGCTCAACCGCCGCAAGTGTCTCCGGGTTAGACTGGCCGTCCACAAAAATGACCTCGTAGCTCGCACCTTTTTGAGCGAAGATGCTTGCGAGACATTCCGAGACAAACTCGGGAGGCTGGTTATAACTGGGCACCACAATCGAGATCGCGGGCTGCATGATAATCCCTATTTCCTTTCCAAATCCGCCGCGATATTGTCCCGGCTTTCGGAATCACATCGCTTTTGCAGGTCTTTGAAGAGGGCATCCATTTTCAGAAGCTTCTGTAACCTTGCCTCGCGGTCGGCGTCGATCTCCTCATAACGCCGGGCCAGATCCTTGTATTGAGCGTTCGCATCCAGCAGCGCAGCGTTCGCATCCAGCAGCGCCTGGACGATGCGCCCCTCGGGCCGGCGCAGCAGAACTTCAGTACCTTCCTGTTCGGTGTGGGGAGACAATTCGCGCGCGCTCACGACAGCAAACATGTCGTAATGGTCGAAAATAGCCGGTTCAAAATAAAGAAAAGGCGCTCCCAGCTCGGAGAATAATCGGACGAGGGACTGGCGGCTGAAAATGTACAGATGCTCGGCCGGCTTGAACTGCTCGAGAAAACGATCCTTATTTCGCACCATTTCCTCGTAGGTGCGGCCAACGGGAAAACAAGGCGTTTGAACGTTCATGAAGCCGTCCGGCTTTAGTAGTTCCATGCAGCGTCGCATCGTGGAACGCGGATCGGGCAGATGCTCGAGAACGTCGAAATGCAGGATCAGATCCAAGCTGCCCGGCTCGAGCTCCTGCTTTTCGATCTTGCCGGTGAGCATCGGGGCGCCAAACGCGGACTTTGCATATTCCACCAGCCAGGGACTCAGTTCCAGACCCGCTGCATCAAATCCGGCCCATCGCATCAGAGCAACGAATCCTCCGTGGCCGCATCCCAATTCGAGCGTCCGCGCTGGCGGCAGGCGGTATTTGAGCACAGTTCTCATCCAATGCATACAGCGCTCGTTCAGATCGTTGCGCGCCCGCTCCGCCAAGCTTGGCAATCCGTAATTCTCGGTTACGTGCGATTCGTAGTAGCCGCGTCCGTAAAAATCGCCGGCATCGTCGATTACGTCGAATCGCTCCGCCGGCGGCCAGTTCTTGAGCACGAGGGTCTGGCAGTTTTCGCAACAGAAGTATTCAGGCGAAAAATCTGTGAGATCGCTCTGTCCGCACCAGCAGGGATGAGTGGAATTCATCGTCGAGAGATATGTGGCCAAAACCGGCTTGACGGCGACGTCCGGTCGCTGAACGCCTCTTCGCGGTTAAGCGTAACCACTGAGCCACGGGAATCTGGCACGCCTCCCGGCAAGCGTCAAGCGTCTCGAGGATGCAGGGGGCCCGTCTGTCGAGACACGACCGGCTCTGCGCGCATGTAACGAATCTGCGAGTTCAAACACGGATCCATTATCCTATGGCGGTTCATCAACAACCTGCCATAGAAAAACTGGAGACGGATTCCGTCGGGATTGCGAAACGCCGAGATTGACCGACTCGTTTCCAGAACGTAATCGTGTTGCAGCATCGGCTGACGAAGTCATACTAACTTTAGTATCCGAAATGTAGCATTTGCTAGAATAAACGAATAATTCTAGACATTAAAATCAAAAGAGTAACAACTAAGGAATTAAGAAACACGCACGACGAGTTAACCCTAAACCATTATAACCCGATAAATATGAGATGATAAGTACGCTCCCAAGCATTTTTCACATTACGCACCTGAAAGCAGGTTCTCAGTGGGTAGCGGAAATCCTGAAACAAAGTGCGCCAGAGCGTTTTGTTCCCGCGAAAATTGTCGATCCGCATGCAATGCAAGGTTACGGGCTGCCCAGCTTTTACGTGGAACCTTTTGCGCGCGGCAATATTTATGGGACGGTATATTTAACTCGTGAAGAATTCCAAAAGACCGTTTCCGGTCTTTTTTGGCGAACGAAAGACGGAAGCTTTTTTTACCCACGCAGGGTTTTGGGTAACTGGTGGAATTATCGAATAAGACACACCCGCTACCGTTTCTTTGTGGTTATCCGCGACTTGAGAGATACCTTGATTTCTCTGTACTTTAGCGCAAAACACAGTCATCCACTGATTGTAGATCGTCTAACTCAGATAAGAAGCTTTTTGACCAGTTCAAGCGAGGAAGATGGATTAATATACTTGCTGAGTGAGGCGATTTGCCAGTACAGCGCCAGAATTCAGGCCTCGTGGATCGGTGCTCATGATGTTTTGTTGTTACGTTATGAAAATATTCTGGGCAATGAATATGCTTTCTTCGAGCAATTGACGGAATACTGCCAAATTAATGTCAGCCGCGAGTGCTTACAGCATACCGTTCGTTCCAACATATTCGAATCTGCCACTGGGCGAAAGCGTGGCGACGAGGATGTAAACGCTCATTTGCGCAAAGGCATTGTGGGCGATTGGCGCAATCACTTTACGGAAAGAGTAAAAACAGAATTTAAAAAACAATATGGTAAGGTTCTTATTGATACTGGGTATGAAAAAGACTTAAATTGGTAATATCCTTTTCGAGAAATTACGCGCTTCCGCCAACACCTTCTCGCCCTCAATGGATCTAACCGTGCCGCTGCGGATTTCATCGCGTCGCCGGATCGCCTCGGAGAGCCACAGGCCGCGCTGCTGATGTGCCCGGTGCAGAGGAGCAATTGGGGAACGCGGCAATGTTGGTAAATCCGGCGAACGAATTGGAAATTGCCCAAGCGCTCAGGTCATTTTTGCCCGACCGCGCGAAACGAGAGGAGTTGATCCGCCGCGGCAACGAGCGCGGGCATCGTTTTACAGGAAAGGACTTTGCGGAAGGCTTATTAGGTTTACTGGACGAATTTGAGTCAATACGACGGTGCTGGACTGCTGAATCGCCAGACTCTTCCCGCTTGTAACTTTGGTTTTCAATTGCAATGGGTCAGCCGCCGAGAGTTTCCATTCTGTTGCCTTGTTTAAACGCACGGCAATTTCTCCAGCCCCGAATTGATTCACTGGTCAACCAAACGTTCAACGATTGGGAGGCGATCGTTCTCGATAGCCATTCCACCGATGGTAGTTGGGAGTTTTTTAAATCGATCGCATCCACTGATTCCCGTTTTCGGCTCTACCAGGTTCCACGGGATGGGCTTTACGCCGCACTTAACCGGGGCATGCAGCTCGCAAGTGGCGAATTCCTGCACATTGCCACTTGCGACGACACAATGGCTCCGGAGTTTCTCACTGATATGCTAAAGGCATACGCCCAATGTCCTGGGGCGGGCATTGCTGTATGCGACCTATTGTTTATCGATCGCAACGGAGATGAGCTTTCGCCTGCGGATTTGATTGGCCATTTGACGGTGCGCGCGACTAAGGATTTGTTGAGTTTGGATACCGTTCGCACTTCTGTCCCGGGAGAAATATGCCGTCATCTCAATTACCGGCCTGCCCCTCACGATTGCCTGCTGCACTTTGCCGGACGCAGTGTTTATTGTTCTCTAACGCAACTGGTTGTTCGCATGTCGTCCGTAAAAGCGGTGGCACCGTTTGAAACCAAGATAGGTTCTATTGCTGACTACGAATGGTTGCTTCGTCTCACCGCTCACGCCGGTTCGGTGCATTTGCCAAGAAAACTGGCAATGTGGCGCTATCATGGAAATCAGCTCAGCCTCCATCGAGATGATTCGCGCCTGGGTTCCATGAGGGTGATGGGCGAGCGCACCCTGCGGGGAATTTGCGAGCGCCAGCCGCGCCTGTTGACTCGGAATGACTGCGAGGCACTCCTGTTACCTTACAAAATTCTAATGGCGCGTTCGGCGATTGGCCGCGTTTATCGCTGGTTTGAAGCCGGCATTAGACTCTTGTGGATGGTTTTTGACAGGCCTGCCGCCACTTGGCGCGGACTTCGTCGAGCGAAATTTAGATTCGGCACGCGGCGGTACTCTTTGCTTCCGATGATCTTGCAAGGTATAGGGCTCGCCCCCAAGCGAGCTCAATGTCATTCGGTAAACGCTATGATGGGCCCGGCACGGAAGCAAAGCGCGGCATTGGGCAATTGCGCGCTGTAGTGAAGGTGCAGCGCGACCGAATCATCGCGAGTTATGTCCCCAGCGCGCCGCGCCGCCGGGTTTCCGCCTGTCGCGCGCACGACGACGTTCAGGCTTCTGGAACGGCGGGAACTGAGGCGTTATAAATGCTTGAGAAGCTTCTCGATGTAATCCGAACACGGCTACTTACTTCACGGCTTTGCAGGACGGGCCGTGTGCTAGTGCTGAAGAAACGTGCTACGTAGACGAGGAACCCAATAAATGAAGCGAGCTGAGCGCTGATCAACCAGACATGATGAGCGCTGATCAACGAGACATGACCAGCGCGAGCGATGAACAAATCAGGTTGGCCACGAATGGCAAAACCGCAGCCAAGATTGAAAAGGAGTTGCAAATGTTCGAGAAGCCTCTCGATGTAATCCGACCACAAACGAAACTTTCGGGCTCGCGCTTCTACACATAATTGTGCATAAGTTGCCTGATCTCTGAGCAATTTTTTAACTCCGGCGGCAATCCCATATTCACTTGTTTGATCGACAATCAAACATCCACCACCGCGGGCAACTTCTCCAAGCGCGCCGTTTCCGCCACAGACGCACGGTTTGCCATGCCAAAGACTCTCGAGAATCGGAAGACCGAACCCCTCCATGAGGGAAGGATAAACGGTAAACAAGCATTCTCGATAGGCCTGATGGAGCGTGCGATCGTCCACATGTTTAAGCCAGCGAATAGGTCGCCCGAGTGACTGGAGCCGCCAGGCTTCGAGCGCCACTCTCCTTCCCCAGTTCGTGCTCGAACCAATGAGTTGAAGTTCGAATTTGACGCCGCTGTCCCATAGTTCTTTGGCCGCATCAAAGAGTCGTATGTGGTTCTTGCGCGCATTAAAGGAGGATACGTAGAGGATAACTGGCCGCTGGCTGTGCGCGGCGGAGCGTTCATTCTCATCAAATTCCAGAGGCCAATGCGCCACGAAGGTTTCTCCTCGGGCAGTCACGTCATTTCGCTTCCAGAATTCAAAGAGATCGGCGCGTGCTTGGTTTGAAACGCAGATCACGAGATCAAACCCTGCGAGCGACTTGATGTAATTCCGAAACTTTTTCATTCGACGCCCCGATAGAAGGGACAATCGTAGGTCCGCAGCATCGTGGAAGATCGCAACAGACCGCGCTCCGGTTCGTCGTGCCATTTCCGGCAACTTCTGCATTCGGCGATCGGTAAACGTGGCCGGCACGAGAAGTACATCGTCATCTTGCAATAGGGTAAACATGTCGACGCTGCCGTTGCGGAGCAGACGCAGGAATTCGTGCGGCAAATCTTCCCTTGCATGAGGATGGCTTACCGGGCGGTTGTAACGGCGAAACGGTGTTCTCAGGTACTCCATTTCGCGTGAGTCGAGGCGCTGATAAAAATTACCCAGCCTGTTCCAGCAGAAAGGTGTAACCGGGACCCGTGCCGCCAGCTCTGCGAAAAGCTGGCGAGTCATGCGCTGTATACCGCTATTTCGGACAGACTGGCACGAGCTCGTGACGTCAATCAAGATGTTCATTCACTTATTGAGAAGATGCGTTCTTTCGAATTACCCCTTATAGCACGCGAGACCCTCACGCCACTTCAGGCCCAGAAGGAAATTTCTCGCAGCATACTTCTCACTTCGAGTGAGTCCAATGCTTTCGGGAACATCTCCATTCGCTGAAGAAACATCGGAAGCAACGACCGCTTTACGTTGTGCGGCAAGAAGCGAGACGCGCGGATGGCTCGCACAGTAGCGACGGGGCGTTGGATCGACATGAGAAAGATACGGAAAGTCGCTTCCAGCCAACAGAAAACTCGCTTCGGCTCGTGTTCGCAAGATAGCGGAACGTTTGCGCCAAAAGCGAGTCGATTCGTGGTTCGAGAAATTGCCGGGCATTTAAGCACGGCAACAGAATGGAAACCCTTAGCGCCGGCGCCATTTATTTCAAGTGAAAGGCAGGAAATTACGAACCTACTGAGAATTGCGAGTCCGCGGACCAGCAACGCCGGATTGGCTGAACTTCGTCGAGCAAATCAAACAGGCCATTGGCGAAGTCGCTTCCCGTAAAACGCCACGCCCGTTCTTTCCCGCGAGCAATTAAGCTTTCGCGCTTCGCGCTATCGCTGTGAACAGATTTGAGTGCTTCTGCAATTTCGAACTCGTTCGCCGGATTTACGAGCATGGCTGCGTCTCCCAACTCTTGTTTTGCGCCGGGTATATCGGCAGCAATCACTGGACAACCCAATGCGAATGCTTCCAACGGCGGTAAATTCAGGGGCCCGAAAAGCCGGACGCGAGACGTGGCCGAGAAAAAATACCTGATCGGCCAGCTGCAGCGTTTGCACCAGTTGCCGGATATACCTTTCGCGCACCAGGCTATTGCTAATCCACTCATTTTCTCATCGATAGGTCGGTCTGGGAACCGAGTTCGCAGTTCGAGAAATACTTCGTAGTTTCGCATACAGTTGCTTTGCCGAAAAGGGACGTTTGCGCGGCGTCTCCTTTAAGTTCGGTGTTTTGCCGGTCGCTTTGTCACCGTCCAAGTCTTCAAAAACTACAAACTCATGTTTTGAGGTTGGCGCACATTCGAGCAGCCGCTCAAAGATTTCATGTTCGAAGGTGTAACCCCGCCGATACCTTCAGGGGCGACCGGCCGAAATAAGCCGACTCTCATGGATGATGTCAGTTGAAGTTACTAGTTAGGGCGATCACCGCGCAATAACGTCTGCCTCGATTGGTTCGATCATTAGTTGATCGGAGACAAATGTCTCTGCCACCCTTGTGGTAAGTTGTAATCCCAGTACGCCGCCGACAGTTGGCAGCGCGCGGCTCCACGGTTAATCTCGCGGGCGATGGAGAACATCCTGCCAATCTTAATCGCGGATGCGCCCGAGGCTTTGATCGAATTGTGTGGCGTCAACTTACTCGAACGTTTGCTCCGCATTTTGCAACGACTCGGATTTCTCCGCGCGATTGTTTTTTCGACAACACCGGAAATCGTTGAGGCTGAATTAGCGAAGCGTTCGTGGGCCCGTGAACAAGTAATTATCGATCTTGTCCCGTGCGCAATTGGACCGCTGAGTGCGCAACTGCTTTTGGAACAAAGCCGGTCGGAACGTTTCTTAATAGTGCCAGCAAATATTTATTGTGACGCACGTTTGCTTGCCGCGCTCTGCGCGAAAGATTCATCCGCCGCGCTTGTCGATTCCAATCCGCCGAAATTTGCGCGATCTTTAGTTCGAAGTCCGTGTGGGCCGGCATTGGTCACGAAAGATTCTCTTTCTGCGTTTTTGCCCACAGCGCCGTTTTTTGCGGAACTTAAAAACAAGATCGACAACCGCAAGATCGACACCGTCGATGCGGCGGCGGAGGATGATTACATCATTACCATGCGTCGGCACGTGCGGCCGGTCTGTTTCCCAGCGCCGCCCGAGCAAAGCCGTCGCTTGGCTGAGTGGATCATTCTAGATTCCGCCCAGAAGGGAACGCTCGACCTGCCGGCTTATTTCCACGCACCGATCGAAACGGGAATCATCTCACTTCTTTGTAAAACGCGAATCACGCCGAACCAAATCACGATTGCAGGTCTCATCATCGGATGCACCGCGACCGCGGCGTTTGCGCTTGGTCGTGTCGGGCTCGGAATCCTCGCTGCTCTAATATTCGGTATCGTCGATGGACTGGACGGAAAGCAGTCGCGCGTCAAAATCGAAATGACCGAGCGCGGCAAGTGGGAACATCATCTCGATTATTGGATCGAGAATTCGTGGTGGGCGGCTATCGCTTTTCATTTGTGGCGAAGCGGCCAATTTCCGAACGTATTCTATTTTTTCGCTTTGGTAATTGGATCGCATTTATTGGACGAATTCGCAAAACGCCGGGTGAAGATGGCGAAAGGCCGCCTGCTGGATGACATTACGCCATTCGACCGTGCTTTCCGGCTGATCGCGGCTCGAAGAAACGTTTACGTTTGGATGCTGGCGTGTGGTTTTTTGTTAAACGCTTTTCCGCAAAGTTACGCGATCATCTGCGGATGGGCCGCTTTTAGTGCTGCCGTTCATCTCGTGCGTTCCATCTGGATTTGTGATAGCGCTGTGCGTCGCTTTGTCGGCATCCGGAGTTAAGGAACGACGAAACATCGATGGAAGGCGTTTGGTGCGCGCGACGATTTCCTTGCCGAGAACGCGAACCGGTTTCTCCACGAGAAGCGAAGCAC
This sequence comes from Verrucomicrobiota bacterium, assembly GCA_046734045.1. Taxonomy (GTDB): domain Bacteria; phylum Verrucomicrobiota; class Verrucomicrobiia; order Chthoniobacterales; family UBA10450; genus Udaeobacter. Next base: position 2,631 of record JBKPQL010000040.1, on the reverse strand, counting down.
TGACTGCGCAATAGACACCACAACCTTCCTGGCATGACTTTTTGCGGTAGTTTGCGTAGAGATCATCCAAAGTGACGTCCATGATGTGCTTGTCCGTGTGCACCATGCTGCAGATCCAGAATTTTCCTTGCGCGGAGACGAAGAATAATTTGTAGCCAGCCATGCATGTCCACTCGACGTGCTCGCCGCGGAGGAGACTGCGTTGGTAATTAAGGATGGCCTCGCTGGTGTGAATCTTTTCCCCGCGACGTTTTCGTTCGATCATCGAATCGATGAAGCGTTCGAGTTCTTCACGCGGCCCGCGATCGACGCGAAACCGATGTAATGGGTCCGCATGCACCAGGCGAACTTCGGTGGGAATTCCGCGCGACAAACCGGTCTCGAGCACTGCCCGTGATTCGGGCAACGTATCGGCACAAATTACTCCGGTGATATGCGGGCTGATTTTTGAATCACGAAAATAATCAAGCTTCGGCAAGATCGTCTTGAACGATTTTTTTGTAATTGGACTCGGTGTCATCCGGTCAACGCTGATCTGCATGACCTGCAAGCCGGCATCTTCCAGTTCCGCGAGAAGCTTACGAGTGAGAAGAAACCCGTTCGTGGTCAGGCTGGTGGCAAAGCCCAGTTCGCGGCAGTAGCGAACGAGTTCGACAATATTCGGATGCACGAGCGGCTCGCCGCCGACGAGAGCGATGCGCATGGTGCCAAGCTCACGAATTTTCCGTATCCATTTTTTTAAATCGTCGAGGTTCGGGTGCGGCCGGCTGTTGTCGTACTCGGTGCAATAGGCACAATCGAGATTACAACGATCCGTCACGTAAAGACTGCATTGCAGCGGTTTGCGGTCGACGAGACGTTTGCCGGATTCCAAAATGTTATAGCCGGAAAATTCGCGGCCGATTTTGTCAAGAAGCTTCATGCGATGATGAAAGAACATGCAGCCTACGACAACTTGCCCGCGACGCAATCGCGCTGGGAGATATCCCTTCATAACGCCCGCGACCTTCTTTTAGAGTTTGAACGGCCATCCGATAACCCGGCGGCCATAAGTCGAGCGTCGGCGAGCCCGAGCGCTACCGCCAACACCCACACCTGTTCCAAGCGAATGTAGTGTTGAGAGACGACCGGGTTGACTCCGTGCATCATCTCCGCCGTAACGGCTTTGGTCGCGACTCGGGGACTTAGCGAACCTGCCGATATTTTCCAAAAATGATCGCATTCCAACCAGCTGGCCATGCGCTCGTAACGTCGATGTCTTGTTTCAATTTGCCGAGAACGACCGATATGTGAGCCGAGAACAGACTTCTGCTTTTATAGACAGCGCGCCCCGCAGACAAAACTGCTGCAATGTCATGCCGCGCAAATTACGCCGGCGCTAAGACGATTGTCGATCTTGCACTGGGCCTGGCGAGGCGAAACGCCTAACGAACCGCAAGCGAATATGCCTCAGCGGAAATCATGGACAGAGCGACCTTGGTTAGACTCGGCACACTTGGAATCTCGATCCAACCGGCCTCATCGAAGAACCACGAACGCCGATCGACTTTGATAAACAAATCGTGAATCGGCGAAAACAGATGCAATGGAAGGGTGAACTCGCCGGCAAATGGATGGCCCCGGTAACGGGCGATGCCAATGCTGTGATTCGTCACGCAATCCAACATCTCAAGATCGGCCGAGCAGCCGGGAAGACGGATCTGGCACGCGCGTTTTCGCCCAAGGGAGTCGCGACCCAAAATAAAAAACTTGTTCCTCTGCATACGAAACGGATCAGCTGAAAAGCGAAGATCGACATTGAGGTTGTCGCGTGTTCGAGAAACGGAATGAACGGCCCCATCGCGCCCGACAGCGCTCTCGCGTTCCACACGAAGAAAACGTTCCGGGCGCGTGGCGTATCTAAGAAAACGTCGCCTCGACAGTTTGATTTGCGTTTGATGGCGGCGAATTGCGTCGCGTTTTGTGGCGGTTTCCACTTCGGATGGTGATAATTCCGCGGCGCGGTCGAAAAACGCGGGGCTGCGGCCGTGCACCAAATAATTCCACTGCGAGACTCCCGGTGCCAAAAAGTCGGCGAAGATGAGCCGCATCATCACGGCAACGGCGTTGTGGTCTGGGTGAATGTCGGAGAGTGAAGGCGCAAGGGTGTCTGTGGGTGACCAATTGTCGATCGCTTGAGTGAGTCGCGTGAGAGCGCTGTTGCAATCACGCAACAGAAGATCGGTCAGGCCTTGGTCTGGCAGGGCAAGGAATTGAACGTCCGCAGGGTGGATATCGAGGACGCGCAGCGCGGCTAGCGCTTCTGCGCGCCGCAATTTTCCCCAGCGTTTTCGATCCGATGGGCTCAGGCTCCATCTTCTTTCGAGCGCTCGCTGCGGCCAGGGATTGTCATCCCCATCTGTGACGTAGACAATGCGAATGGCCGCTCCAGCACGAACCGCTTGCTGGAGAATGACGCTACATGCTAGCGCTTCATCATCGGGATGCGGTGCGAATAACATCAGGCGCGACGACGAATCGAACTTGGGGATATCCATGGAGATTGTCTAACACATAGGGACAAGGACAACCAACCGCAAATGCCATCACCACGTGGTCTCTAGGCCTATCGGCCATTTCTCGTGCGATTTG
>JBKPQL010000039.1:0-29424 GCA_046734045.1 Verrucomicrobiota bacterium | reverse complement strand
GTCATCATCCTACTCTCACTTACTTTCTGGGGCTGGATGTGGGGATTCGCCGGCATCATTTTAGCCGTGCCGATCCTGGCGGCTTTCAAGATTTTCTGCGCGCACATCAAACCCATGGAACCGCTCGCAGAATTTCTTAGCTAACCTAACCCATATTAAGAGAGGCGGCCACTGGCGAAGATTGGAATTCCCCTTTTCCAAATCCTATGTGCAACCTCGCAGCAGAAAGATCAGGAGCAAAATCGGAATCGGTTCCATTACCAAATATACCAGGCAGAATATTCTTGTCCGCCGACTTACTCTATTTGAATAGCTGCTAGTCAGCTTCGGCCATTGCGGTGAGTCGGGGCAACAACGACGTTTCACTGCACCTGTATCGAAACGAGCGTGCAATTGCCCTCTCTCGCAGCACGAAAAGTTCAAGCCGCGGACAAACTTGTGCTGCGTTTTCCGGGAAAACCAAAGATCATTCCAAACGGCCGGCGTAAAGCCAAATAAAGAAGGGACGAATAGTCAGCATCGCATAGGCGAAATCACGTGAATGCACACGACGAAACGCCCAAAAGTTAGCGCGCACGAGTGTTTGAAATCGCCCGCGTGCTCGTGCATCTCAATCACGTTGCCCGGCTCATCCAAAACTCGGATGGCAGCATCATTGATTGACTGTAAACTTTGCGTAGCCCATGCCAGTGCGGCTCTCGCACCTAAATCTCAATTTCATTACGGCTGTCTGGTGCCTGTTATCCGAAATACTTTTGCAGCTGAGTCAAATATTAAGGAGGTTCACTATCCATGCCTGACAATCCAAACGCGAGAAAAAATGAACGCTCGCAGTCATCCGAAAACATCAAGGTCCCGCCTATCCCGAAACAGACTGCTGGTGCTGTAGCCGGAGCCGCGGTTGGCAGCATAGCAGGACCGATCGGCGCTGTTGTCGGCGGAGTGGTGGGCGCTGTTGCCGGAAAAGCGGCTGAGAAGCGGCGCCCGATTGCTCCAGCGGCAAGGCGGACCGTCCGGAGTGCCGTGAAAAGGTCCAAAGCGATCTCGAAAGCAACCCGCAGCCAACGCCCCACCAGAAAATCCGTCGCCAAATCGCGCAAACATCGTGCGCGGTCACGCGGCAAGGCGAAAAAGAGCGTATCGCGTCGATCGACGACAACAAAATCACGCAAAGGAGCGGGAACTCGGGGAAGATCGACATCTTCGCGGGCTGCTCGGAAACGCTCTGGCGGTCACACCAAACGGCATTAGTCGCTCGGTTAGAAAAAGCGATTAGAGGCGTGCACCCGCGCGCCTTTCTGCGCTGCACTCCATGGCGTCGCAGAATTGGTCAGATGTAAGAGCACCGAATACGCAATGCGCATTCGCCATGAGCAAGACTCAAGTTGAGTCCATCTTACGTCCACCTACGACGGCAGAGACAAAGGATATGGTTATCTTCAAGAAGACAACCTATCGCTACGAGGAGGGAACAGAGTTCATTCTCCTCACCTTTAAGAACGACGAGCTAGAGAGCAAAGACAGTAATCTCCCGCCGAACGATGAGTTCGAAGAGCTGCGGGATGTCTACCCGGCGAATCGCTAACGAGAGATCGTCTCCCGGTTTACGATTCGTTTTGATGATTTCGCAGCGGACATTTGTCCGACTGAGCATTGTAGTGCGACGCCGGTGAATGGGGGGACCAACTGATGAAGTCCTGATAAAAATTGCGACGCTTCAGGACGAGCTTCGTAGGAGTTGCAGAAACATAGCAGCCGTGCAACGCGATCTCTACCGAAGAAAAGCAACAAGCAATGGAATTAACGGACAACCCCTAAACCGCTACTCTCGTAACATCCGCAAGAAGCAGACTGAGACGCGTGGATGCACAATGTCATCCGATTCATGGTGGTTGAATAAACTGCAAATAGGACACGTCGCAAACAAGCACGACGGAAAACGTCCGTCTAACCAAATAAGGACAAATATGAAACAAACTAGATTAGTGAAATTATTGGCCGCGGGCGCGGCCGGCGCGGTCGTATTGAGTACAGCTTTCGCGCAGGAAACCTCGACTACAACCACAACCACGGCAGGCACAAGGGGCGTGAGCGAGGGCACGACAAGCACGAGCACGCTTAATGGCTCAGGCACGATCACGGCTTATACGCCGGGCTCGGACTACATCATGTTCCGCACGGAATCGAGCACGACTCCGGTGAAGTATTACTATACCAAGAACACCGTCCTCGTTGACCCAGAAGGCCGCACACTGGAGTGGACCGCCCTCAAGCCAGACATGCCGGTGACCTACACCTACACGAAAGAAGGCGACCGCATGGTTGTGACCAAAGTAACGTTAGCGAAACCGCTGTCGTACTACGAGACGAAAGAAACTACGACAACGACGACGAAGCCGTAATTGCAGCGGCTCGAATCGTTTAGCTAAAACTGAAACGCCCGCGGCGAGGACCGCGGGCGATTTCATTGTCGCAGCAAGCGTCTAGCGGATTTTCGCAATCATCGTGATGCAATTTTCCCTGCAAAATTTCGAAGCAATGGCGTTGGTGCTGGGCTGCGTCGGAACGGTCTGCTGGGCCATCTGCTTCTGGTGGATGCATCGCATCTCATCCCGTCAGGATGCGATGTTGGAAGAGCTGCATGAAATGACAAAGCGCATTGAAAAGCTTTCGCAGGCTGAGCACGATTTGATCAGTGACGTGCATCCGCAAGTTAGCGAAATCAAGGACCACGTCCAAGACGTTAGAGAAGTTGTTTCCCCCGAAAAGAGCTGACCTCCCGTCGACCTGAATCTTTGAAAGCCCAACGGGATGCGGCGAGAAATCTCTTCAAGTTTGGGCAACAGCGCCTGGATTCTGAATGAAATTGTCGCTTACGTTTTCCCAAAATCCTGCCTGGTGTAGCCAGCTGCGGCGTTCGCAATCCTAATACCATAACCGTAGCGGGTAGGACTTTGTCTGATTAGGTAATCATCCCCCACCCCGATTGTGTGTTTCATCAATCAAGGCAAGTTCCTACGCACGTACGAAAGAGTTTCGAATCAATAACGTCAGGAGAGGATATCTAAGATGCGTTTAACAAATAGAATCAAACAAGCCGGCGCGACTGGATATATTTTACTTTGGCTGCTCGGAATTCCCATTCCGATTCTGCTCTTCATCTTTCTGCTGCGGGGTTGCACATAAAAACTGTGAGAGAGACCTCGCTTCGTGGGAAAACCCAGGTACGAGCAGGGCCAACAAACATAAAATCTACACATATGGAACTAGAAACACTTAAAGACCTTTATATTCACGAACTGAAAGACCTTCACAGCGCGGAGAAGCAGATTATTAAAGCGCTGCCGAAAATGGTTAAAGCCGCCAGTAACAAACAGCTTGCGGCGGGATTTGAAGAACATTTGAAGCAGACGAAGGAACACGTGGCGCGTCTCGAAAAGATTTTGACCAGCCACGATGAGTCAACCCGCGGCCCAAAATGTGAGGGAATGGAGGGCCTGCTCAAAGAAGGAGATGAGATGATCGAGGAAGATGCTGAAGACGAAGTGCGCGATGCCGGGCTAATTGCTGCGGCGCAGCGCGTTGAGCACTATGAGATAGCCGGTTACGGCTGCGCCCGGACATACGCCGAGTTGCTGGGGGATCCAGATGCTGCGGCGTTACTTCAGACTACCTTGACCGAAGAATCGCATACGGACAAGAAGCTAACCAACTTGGCAAAATCCGTGATTAACATCAGGGCTAAATAAATAACTAACTAAAACCGGTGGCGGTATCCGTTACGATCAATGATACCGCCATACAAACTTCAAATAAAGAAACATGAAACGAACTAGGGAAGCATCAGCACCGAAAGATTAAACAAATCACGAGGGGAAATCTATGGCTGACCAAAACCAAATGGATCAAGGCTCTACGGTTCCGACGCAGGTGGGAAAGACGGCCGAAGAGAATGAAGCACAACAAACTGGATCTGCTGTGACGGACGCACAGGGGAAACTACAAAGTAGTAAAACGCACGCACGCCAAGCGGCTGAGGATTTGAAATCGGCGGCAGGTGTGATCGCGGGAGAGTATCGCGGTAAGGCCGAGCAAGCCTGGGATGAGGCCAAAGATCGTGTTCGGACGTTCCAGCACGACGCTGACCAATATGTGCGGGAAAATCCGACTAAAGCAGTCTTCACAGCGCTCGGAATCGGGTTTGTGCTGGGCCTAATCTTCCGGCGCTGATCGCGGTGCTGCCGGATGGTCAGCGAGACGACTCGTTCCCGCAACCCTGCGGGACACGCCGGTTTGCTTGAAAATCTCTTGGCGCTCGCAAGTGCGCTGACGGAGCTTTTCGAAGCTCACTTTGCCCTTTTCGCTCAGGACTCGAAAGCAACACTCATGCAACTGCTTGTGCTGGCGGCCTGTGTGGTTCTAGCCCTCGTCCTTTCCGTGTTAGGCTATGTTTTTCTCATCGCTAGCGCTGTTGTGGGTTCAGCCCATCTGGCTGGAATCTCGTGGGTATGGACAGCATTGGCCGCCGCTGGAGCGCATTTTATTATTGCACTCATTTTACTCGTGATTGCACGCAACCAAATGACCAAGCCGTTCTTTCGCGCGACATTAACTGAATTAAAGGAGGATCGCGAATGGTTGAAAAATCTGGACGCAAAAAATCGACCGATGAGCTAAGGATGGAGATAACCCTTTCGCGCGAGCGTGTGGGACGCGATTTGCGGGGCCTGCACTATGAATTGGATTTTCCGGCGAAACTGCGGAGATCATTTCGAGAACAAACCATTCTCTGGATTACGGCCGTGGCGGCCGTGGGTGTGCTGATCGCCTTGGCCCCGATGCGGAAAAAGAAAATTTACGTGGATGCAAAGAGCGGTCGAAAACCAAAAGAAAAACTCCTCGAAACCGGCTTTGTTCTAGGGGCGCTCAATATAGGCGCGAACCTGATCCGGCCAGCGATAGTGGAGTTTGTCAAAAACCGCCTGAAGGGCACTGCCGGTGGACCGCGAACAAAGACCAGTTAGGCCGCGCTCTCTTGGTACTTTTTTGTCCTGAGCCAAGTCTATGAGAGATACTTACTGACTTACACACGTCGATGATTGTTTGCGACCATTTTTAAGATTGCGTGCGAAGGTAAGGTGATCTGGCAATGAAAAGCCAAACCGAAAAGCGAAAGAAGCGGGATATCTTTTGCGTGGTAAGCGACGCATTTCGCGTTTTCGCCCGCCATTCTGCGATCGCCCTCGGGAGCGCCTGGGCTTTTGCCGGAGCCGTGTTCATCATTTTTGTCTGGATTGTCACCGGACCAACGTTTCATTTTTCCGATACCTGGCAATTGGTCATCAACACCGCCACGACGATCGTCACCTTCCTTATGGTGTTTCTGATCCAAAACACGCAAAACCGCGATGCTAAAGCAGCGCATCTCAAATTGGACGAACTGATCCGCGCGCTCAAAGACGCACGCAACGAACTTGTTGATCTAGAAGATTTATCCGATGAGGAGCTGAAGAAACTCGAAAAACAGTTCCAGCGCATGCGCGAACGAGCCGAAAACGATGGAAGTCCTTCGCGTCACGCTAAACCTCCCGAATTGCGCTGAGAAAGCGCGTTAACGACGTGTGGTGGTTAGTGGCTTCGTTTCGATAAATGATTTCGGAGCTTGGAAAATGCCGGAAAAGAACATCAACCTGCATGGCAGCGCACCGGACAAGCATAAGTTTGCGCTGCTTTTAATTGACGTCATTAACGATTTTGATTTTGCGGAAGCCGACCAGTTACTGAAATATACGCGGCCGATGGCGAGAAATCTCTTACGCTTGAAACGACGCGCGCAAAAAGCAGGCGTGCCAGTTGTTTATGTAAATGACAATTTCGGGCGATGGAAATCCGATTTCCGGCGTACTGTAGAACACTGTGCGCTGCATGGCCGCGGTCGCGAAGTGGTGGAATTACTGCGGCCCGAAGAAAATGATTACTTTGTGCTGAAACCGAAGCATTCCGGATTCTTTTCCACCACCCTTGAGACGCTTCTCCGTTACTTGGAAACGCAGACCTTGATTCTCACGGGCATTGCCGGAAATTTTTGTGTCCTTTTCACAGCGAACGACGCCTATATGCGCGATTTTAACTTGTTTGTGCCCTTGGATTGCACGGTATCGAACACAAAAAAGGGAAACGACTCAGCACTTGCGCTCATGAGGAAATTCCTGAAGGCTGATACCCGCTCGTCCTCTGGAATAGCGTTGCGCGCGGCGCAAAAGAAGAGTCAAAAACGCCCTGGCCCTCGCCGCTAACCAGAATCACCCTGGTTTAGCTGTTCGAAAACAAACATGATTCGCCGCCAAGCAGGCGCAACCAGTGACAGGCTTCCAACACTGGATCGCGAGCGGATAATGCAATCTACAACCGCCTATCGAGGCGATCGCTAATTACGGAGCCCCTCTGCCTCGCCACCCGAAAATGAGAAAGATCACGCAAATCACCAGGAACAGAAAGAATAAGAACTTGGCAATTCCCGCCGATGCCGCAGCGATACCGCCAAACCCAAACACCGCTGCCACTATCGCGATTATTAGAAAAGTTACTGCCCAACCTAACATCGTTTCACCTCCTTTAGCCGTGAATCGTATGAGTGAATTGTCCCGCGTGTGTTTTATTTGGCCCCTAGCATAGTTAGGGCTGCGCAGCTGGCGCTATCCTAGGGATTGCGCCTGAGAGCCTAGTAATAAAAATCCCGACTAGCGTTGAAGCACGTAATTCGCCTGAGGCGGAACGCACCAATCGCCTTTTGAATGCCTCCCAAGTTATAGAAGAGTAGTCGATCGAGCCTGAATCTTTCTGCAGGTGGGCGAACATAACAAGCGGCGGGAGTCGCCTCCCGCCGCTCGTTAACGAAGAGAACCAGCCTTATCGTCCGCTCTGCTGGCCGCCGCCCTGCTGGCCGCCACCACCTTGTTGACCGCCGCCACCCCCCTTTTCGCGCTGTTGGCGTTCTCGTTCCTGTCTCTCTCGTTCCTGTCTCTCGCGATCTTGCTGTTGACCGCCTTGCTGTCCGGGGGCGGTAGGTTTGCCCGGTTCGTTCGGATTGTGTTGTGTTTCCATGAGTACCTTTCGTTTATTACTAACTTCTAAGTGGTCTCACCGCGGTTTGCGATGAAACCCTGTTTGTCTGCAAATCGCTTTGGAAGGGGCTTTTGGACTGGACAATTTCGGAAGAAGCCGCGGTTCCGCCGCCATTCAGTGCCTTGAAAGGCTAGCTGATTGTGTTAGCAATCTAGCGCTTTGTTCGCCGGGCCCCAGTGCTATACTTTCCAGAGGCAACCGGTTATCGACTGGAACCCGCGCCGGCATGCTCAGCTTCCATGAGGGCTTCGGGATTTATGACGCTTTCGGCTAGTCTGTTGAGAAGCTCGTTCGTTTCCGACTCCTCATCCAGAGTAGTTTGCAAAAGTTCTGCGGCTTTGTTTTGGCCAAGCAGATGGGCAAAAGTGCGCACACTGCCATAACCGGCGATCTCGTAATGTTCGACTTTCTGCGCCGCTACAATTATACCGGCATCAAGTACGGATTCTTCGCCGTCTTGCCGTAGAATTTCCGATCCCTCCTCAACGAGCCCTTTCATAGCACGGCATGTCTTACCCTTTGGCTTTTCATCAAGTTCTTCGAAGACTTGTTCAAGCCTTTCCACATGAGACTTGGTCTGTTCCAGATGTTTCTCGAAAGCATCCTTCAATTCCTCCGACGAAGCAGCCTTAGCCATTTTTGGCAACGCTTTAAGCAGTTGATTTTCGGCGTTATAGAGATCGCGGAGTTCGTTAGTATAAAGTTTTTGTAATGTATCCAGCTTCATAATCCCGTTTTCCTTTCTTATTTTGAATTTCGTCCCCTACCCTAATTCTATTGAGGCAGTGCATTAGCAGCCCCTCAAGAAAGAAACGACACGAAATATACAATCGCGTGTCTTCGATTTCAGAATTTCTCAGGGCGCGCATGGAAATTTTCAATTGCTTAGCGTTACATTTTCGCCTTTTACTCCCGATGTCTGATCGTATCGCCTGGGTCCCCGGTCACAGCGCGCCGTGACGATTCGGTGCAATCATTCAACCCTGTCATGCGACGACCAATCACGCGCATGTATACCTTCACATAGTCGCGTGCCATCCGGGTCGCTGTGAAACGCTTCTCGAAAACTTCCCGGCAACGTGCGCGACTGAGATCGGCAATCCGTCGAACCGCTTCCGTCGCGTCTTCCAGCTCCGTTACGATGAAGCCCGTTCGTCCTTCTTCTATCACTTCAGTAACAGCTCCACCGTCGTACGCGATCAGTGGCGCCCCGCAGGCCATGGCTTCGATCATGACGAGTCCGAACGGCTCCGGCCAGTCAATGGGGAAAAGTAACGCGTAAGCGTTTCCGAGGAATTCGCCCTTCTGTTGGTCACTAATTTCACCGACCCACGTCGCGACAGAACAGTCACGTAGCAGCGGCTCGATTACGCGTTTGAAGTAGCGTTTGTCTACCGGATCAACCTTGGCGGCAATCTTCAATGGGATCCCGGCCCGCTTCGCGATTTCAATCGCCCGGTCCACTCGTTTTTCAGGGCAGATTCGCCCTAGAAAGGCGAGATATCTTCCCGGTTCCGGCCGAAACCGAAATAGATCTCTCGGCAGTCCATGATAGATTGTTGCCTGCCAATTCGCCCAAGGGAGAGGCTCCCGTTGGGAGTTTGAAATCGAGATGACTGGCATATCTGGAAATCGTTTGTAAAGAGGAATCAGGTCCGGGATGTCGAGCCGGCCATGGAGCGTTGTAATGCCCGGAATCGACGCGCGCCGAGACAGCGGAAAATGTAAGTAATCGATGTGGAAATGGATCACATCGAATTCGTGAGCGCGCTCGAATACCTCGTCCAACAACACGATGTGGCGTGCTTATTCCATCCTTAGACCGATCATTCAGACGAAGGGAGCGGCGACATATCGGAACAAGTTCGGCCTTCGTCACTGAGTCGCCACTTACAAACAGCGTCACATCGTGGCCTTGGCGAACTAATTCCTCAGTAAGATAAGAAACAATCCGTTCCGTCCCACCGTAGCCTTTTGGAGGCACACTCTCGAAGAGCGGCGCCACTTGCGCAATTCGCATATATTATTCCATCATTCCCCGACGCCATCCCGTTTACGTCTCGCTTTAATGTTCGCATCCAGTAGCACCTTTGGTTTCTGCAAACTGGCGTGGAAATTTCAAGTCGCGTGAATCAGGGCGACCTTCCGAATATTATTCGCTGGGCAATCGGTGCGCGCGGGCAATTTCTGGTCGGCTTTTAACTATTCGTTTATAACGGAATACGTGGTCGTTGCGGAGATAACGCACTCGCTACTCCGGCGACCGCAGCGATCAATCCGCTGAGAAGCGAGCGACCTTCTTTGAATACGGCTAAGCTCCGCGATTCTCGCGGATCAAATCGGCTCGTTCAAAGGTGTCCCGTCAAAGCGAGGATTATTACGATTAAAAGAATCAGGCCTAATCCTCCACTTGGCCAATATCCCCAGCCAGAGCTATAGGGCCAGGCCGGCAGCGCGCCGATCAACAGGAGGATTAGAATGATTAATAGAATAGTGCCCATTTCTTCTCCTTTCTTGAACTGTTTTCGTCGCGGCGGCCAATTTTGGACGTTGAACCCGAGACGCTTGGCCACATTATTGCTCCGTTCGTTGTGTTATTAGCGGCTTTCGACTTCCTTTGTTTCGACGCGGACGGCATATTCGCTCGGTTTCAGCTCTCGACCAGCTCGCGCGGCATAAACTTGCGTGAATTCAGCGCCAAAAAGCAGGATTTGTGACGAATAGTAAACCCACAGTAATAACGTAATGAGCGAGCTGGCTGCTCCATAAGCGGAACCGGCAGCGCCGCTGCCCAAGTAAAATCCCAACAGCCATTTGCCCACGCCAAATAGTACCGCAGTCATAACAGCACCGATCCAAACGTCTCGACATTGAATTTCGACGTCCGGGAGAAACTTGAAAATCATCGCGAAAAGTAGAACGACGACCGCGAAGTCAAAGGTGAGATAAACGCTCACCGCAATCACAATTCCACCCGGCAAGACAGATTGCACGTAATGGCTAAATCCTTTAAGCAGTGTTTCGATCGCTAGCGAAACGAGCAACAGGAAACAGATGCCGGCAACGATTGCAAATGAGAGAAATCGGCTTCGCAGAAATCCCCAAATACCGCGCGCAGGCTTTGCCTTTATGCCCCAGATCGTATTCAGCGCGTCCTGGAGCTGGCCGAACACGCCGCTTGCGCCCAAAAAGCGCGAGCGCGACGCCGATAACTGTAGCGATCGTGCTTTTGCCCGACTGGGACGCTTTTTGCGCAATGTTTTGTACGACTTGCACAGCACTTCGATCCAGAAAGTAGCTCATCTGTTGTGTAATCTTATCCCACGCGCCCGCGGAATCATCGCGGAAAATGACACCGACGATTGCAAGTAGGACGAGAATCAGCGGCGCGAGCGAAAAGACTGTGTAATAGGCGAGTGCAGCGCCTAATTGCGGCGCCTTATCTTGTAACCATTCCTGAAATGTTTGCTTTAACAGGCTGGACGCATTGCCAACAAACGATTCTGACGCCTGTGAGTTGCGCTGGTTTGCCACGAAAAGACCTCTAACAAGAATCGCCCGTAATGCTGTGTTTGGTTTTCGCAAAGAAACCGCTGTGCGCCGCTGAGTAGCGCGACTATGTGATCGACGGATCCACGACTGTTTGGTGTGCGAATAGATCCATAGATGCTATTAAAACCGCCGTTGCCGCCGATGGAAGCGCGTTCGGTCGAGGAAATTCCCGCCGGGCACGGCTGGCAGTACGAGCCGAAATGGGATGGCTTTCGTTGTATTGCATTTCGGAATCGCGAGCAGATTCACTTACAGTCGAAGGCCGGTCAGCCGCTAGCGCGTTATTTTCCTGACATCGTCGATGCTATCGCCAAGTTGCCCGCGCAGGAATTCATTTTGGATGGCGAGCTTGTTGTGCCCATCAGCGGCGCGCTGTCATTCGACGAATTACAGCTGCGCCTCCATCCGGCCGCGAGTCGAGTGCAGAAATTAGCCAGAGCTCATCCGGCCCTTTACATCATTTTCGATCTGCTCGGTGAGGATCAACGGTCATACCTGAAACAGACTTTGCGCGAACGTCGCCACCTTCTCGAACGATTCACAGGTTTGAATTTGCGATCGGCGAAGAACATATGGCTTTCGCCGACCACTACCGATTACGGGGTTGCAAGCGATTGGTTTCGAAAAGCCGGAGGCGATCTTGATGGTGTGATCGCGAAACGTCTCGATGCCGCGTACGCTTCCGGTGAACGCACTGCCGCGGTCAAGGTAAAGCAAATTCGGACGGCTGATTGCGTTGTTGGCGGATTCCGTTACGCGCGTGGCGTGCGCCTGATCGGTTCACTTCTGCTCGGACTATATGGCGATGATGGACTGCTTCATCACGTCGGATTCACGTCTGCTTTCAAGGCATCAGAACGCCGCGCGTTAACAAGAAAATTCGAAGCACTGAAGAAACCACCTGGGTTTTCTGGCAGCGCGCCCGGAGGACCCAGCCGTTGGAGCACGGACCGCACTGACGAATGGGAACCGGTCTCTCCCGAAGTGGTCGTGGAAGTCAGCTACGACCATTTCACCGGCGGGCGATTCCGCCACGGCACAAAATTTCTTCGCTGGCGTCCCGACAAAGAGCCTCGCCAGTGCACCATGGATCAAGTGGAGCAGCGTGAAGGTAAATCGCTCGTGCTTTTGCAGCGGTAAAAAGTTTCGATTACTCCGGGTGTTCTGAGATCTCATCGCTAGTCTCAGACTGTCGCACGAAGAAACTTCAGAACCGCTATCTCAACCGCATGCAGATTGATCTTTGCAGCGTTTTTGATCGCTCGCCCAAGGCCGGCAATTTGCGTTCCGCTTAGATAAGCTTCGACGATCGCCGGATGCACGTAACACTTGCGACAAATGGCAGGCGTGTTGCCAAGAAGTTGTGCCACTGCATAAATCGCCGCCTTCAAGTTCGCCTTTGCTTGTTTCTCCCTTTCGAACTCGCCTTGGGCTTCGAGTGCGATCGCCGCCAGGACCGTTCCCGCCCATGTCCTGAAATCTTTTGCTGTGAAATTCTCGTTCGTGATTTCGCGCAGGTAATCGTTTATGTCCTGAGATGTAACGTTCTGAGTATCGCCATCCACGGTGACATATTGGAACAGATCCTGGCCGGGCAGGTCCTGACACTTGGAAACAATTTTCGCGATTCGCTGATCGGTCACGTCCACTTCGTGTTGACGTCCGCGCTTTCCACGGAACCGAAAGCGCAAGCGTGCGCCCTTCACGGTCACGTGCCGATTTTTCATTGTGGTTAAACCAAACGATTTGTTCTCACGCGCGTACTCCTCATTGCCGATCCGGATGAAAGTTCGTTCGAGCAATCGCACAACGGTCGCGAGCACTTTTTGTCGCGGCAGGCCCGATAATTTCAGGTCTTGAGCGACTCGCCGGCGAACCTTTGGGAGCGCTTTGGCAAACTCAGCGAGCCGTCCAAATTTATTTTCATCGCGGATCTCGCGCCAACGCTCGTGGTAACGGTATTGCTTGCGCCGCCGTGCATCACGGCCAGTCGCCTGGATGTGCCCATTTGGTGACGGGCAAATCCAAACATCCGTCCACGCAGGTGGAATGGCTAAACGCTTGATCCTGAGAAGGCGTTGCTCGTCCCGGATTTTTTTGCCTTGCATGTCTAAGTAATCGAACTCGCCATCGTTTACTCTGCGCGTGTAACCCGGACGATCATCGCTAACGTATTGCAAACCGGCTTCCTCGGCCGCCTCCACAGAATCATTACCGAGAGTGGCGGCGAGTGTCTTCCCGTTATGACTGTTTGTCCCAGGCGCCCCCATTAGAAAAAGATCACTGCGAAGTAACCCTCCCCGCAAAGGCCTCTTGAGCTGCCCGAATGCGTTCGACTTCGATTCGCTCAATTTGCTGTTCGGCGCGACCCTTCAGCTCCTTGAAGTCGTAGCCGCTCAGCTGCGGCAAATTTGCTGCGGCTAACGCGCGCCACATAAGTTTCTTTCCGGTAACTCCCATGATTAACCCTTCTAGTGTGAGCACCAATCCTAGACTGCCCGGCTCATCCCCAGCGATTGTCAATCGGGCGCGGCCAGCTTTTTCCGCCGCCCATGCGCCTGCCTTACGTACATTGCTTTCGTCGACGGCCAATCGATGCATTAAATCCCGCAATGCTCCTTGATCTGCGCGGATATCTGTTCCTATATGAGAGAAGAAGCCTCCCAGTGGTTTGCCCTCATGCAGGTGTGCCCAATGCTCAACGAGTTCCAGCGCGCCGACGGAGCCCGCGAGATGATCGTTTAAATATGAGTTCAATTCTTTCATGGACTTGAGCGGGTATGCAGGCTAAACAGGGCTCAACGCCTCTTCAGCTGGCCCGGCTATTACTTCGCCGCTAGGCTTGAAACGCGAGCCGTGACAAGGGCAATCCCATGTGGATTCGGCAGGGTTCCACCTGACATGACAGCCTAGGTGCGGGCAAACAGGCGAGAGCTTGTGTAATTTCCCATTTCGGTCGCGAAACGCGGCAATCTTTTTCGCACGCGAACCGACGATCATTCCTTCGCCACGTTTCAACTTGCGAACGGAATCGGCTTCCGGGCGTGTGATCCAATCCTTAATCATATAGTAAGGATAGTCCTTGTTGTCCCGCAGATAATTCCACGTCGCGCCCTTGATTTTTTTCCGATCGACAGCGAAAAGATCGCTCCACGGGTTTTTTCGGCCCGTCGCCCAGTCGCACGCCATCATCGCCGCTACTGTTCCGAATGTGATGCCGTTGCCGCAATAACCCGTAGCCACAAACTGGTGCTCGGCATTCTCCCCGATGTAAGGCAAACCGTCGGAAGTGGAAATAATCTGTCCCGACCAGCGATGATCGATACGCGCTTCAGGAATGATCTTTTTCAGTCGCCGCCACAATCGGGCGTAGGCCCTTTGGGTCTGCTTCTTTTGTCCGGTCTTGTGATCTTCCCCGCCGTAAACGAGATAATCAAAACCGCGATGTCGGTCGATTCGTAGGTAATCGTACGGCTCTCGAGTATCCCAGAAAAGCGCTTCCGGAACCGTATCGGATGGTAGCCGGCCACTGAGCACATAGCTCGTATAGAGAGAAAGCTTTGTCTGTAGAAGTGTTGCAGCGGCAACACTGGCGAGACCGACGAGGGGATTGTTTGTTGCCATAACCACGCGATCGAAACTAATCCAATTGCGGTTGACGTTAACCCGGCACTTCTCAGCATCGAACTCAGCGGCTGCGCTTTTTTCGAAAATGTACGAACCGCCGCCAGCAATTTTGTCGACCAAAGATCGAAGATATTTCCTAGGATGAAATTTAGCCTGATTCGCGAAACGGACGGCGGGCAAATTGTAGTATGGGGCCGACTCCAAGTAAACCGCATCAAATCCGAGTTTCGCAGCGAGATTGGCCTCCTTCTTGAGCGAGGAAGCTTCCTTTTTAGCAGAACCACCCACACGCACGTGCACATAAGCCGGCACACGTGTGAATTCGCACTCGATGCCTTCCTCCCTGACAATCCTCTCAATCTCATCGATCGCGGCTGCGCCCGCATCCCAGGCAGCTTGGGCATGATCATTGCCAAAATTGTGCGTCAACTCCTGTAGTGCGACATCGGTAATATACGTAAGATGAGCGGTTGTATGGCCGGTATCGATTGATGCCACGCGCTCGCGCTCGATCAGCGCCACACTCAGCCCGGTTTTCTTCAACAGATACGCCGTTGTGATACCTGTTATACCGGCGCCAACTACGAGCACATCGACAGTTATGTTCTTTTTGAGAGCCGGGAATCGTTTGATCGGAGCACTGTCGATCCAAAAAGGAACGTTTCTCACATCTGGCTGTTCGCGCGGGATGGGCAGTTTAGCCGTGCATAGAAAACCTGTCACGCTTTTCGCTACGCCCAAACGTGCACAGGACTGCGATTCAATATCAAGAGCTGAACACACCTCTTACCGACTGGAAATCAACGTGAACACGACAGCTATCGTAATTCTTGCAGTGGTGGTGGCAGTCATATTAATCGCGCTTGGATTGATCCTCCTACTGTGGCGTCGCCGCTCACGCAGGCTACAGAAACAGTTCGGACCCGAGTACAAGCACGCCGTCAGGCAATATGGTGATTCTCAAAAAGCCGAGGCGGAACTCGCCGCACGCGAAAAACGCGTCCGCAAGCTTGAGATCCGGCCGCTCACGCCTGAAGAACAAAGCCGTTTTACAGAAGTGTGGAGAAAAACCCAAGCGCGCTTTGTGGACGAGCCATCCAAAGCGGTTAGTGAAGCCGACGGGTTAATCAAAGAAGTCATGCAGACGCGTGGCTACCCGGTTGGAGACTTCGACCAACGCGCTGCCGACGTCTCAGTGGATCATCCCAACGTAGTGACTAATTACCGCGCTGGGCGCGAAATTGCGGAGCGCAACAA
Organism: Verrucomicrobiota bacterium; assembly: GCA_046734045.1. Classification (GTDB taxonomy): domain Bacteria; phylum Verrucomicrobiota; class Verrucomicrobiia; order Chthoniobacterales; family UBA10450; genus Udaeobacter. The sequence continues at coordinate 13,863 of JBKPQL010000039.1, read as the reverse complement.
AAGCGGAGAGGCGACGACGGAGGATTTGCGGCAGGCGATGATGCACTATCGCTCACTATTTGAAGAATTGATGGAGGTAGCAGAACCAGCAACAACCAAGGAGGTATTCCGATGAAAGTGGAAGAGCAGGAGAGAGTTGAACGAGAAAATGAAGAAAAAATGACTAGCGTGGACCAGGAGAAAGAGCGCGAACAACAGCCGGCTGATCGGCCAACATCGACAAGAGAACTGGCAAAGGACTTGGAACGCAAGCCTATCGGTAAACCCGATGACGTCGGAACGGCGGCTCTGTTTCCGGAGAATGAGTCCAAGGATTTTCACAAACGCTGGACGGAGATTCAAACAGCATTCGTGGATGAGCCGCGACGAGCCGTTGAGCGGGCCGACGAATTGGTTGCAGAAATAATCAAGCGCCTCGCAAACAGCTTCGCCCAAGAACGTTCCAGACTAGAGGGACAATGGGGTCGCGGTGATAACGTCTCAACGGAGGATTTACGGCTCGCACTTCAACGTTACCGCGCGTTCTTCGATCGGTTGTTAAACATCTGACCTGAGAAATGGAACACGCGCAGACGGCGCGGCATGCGACTACGCTTATATGAAAGAACAAAAAGAAATTGTCTCACTTATCGATGACTTGATCGAAACGCTTAAAGACGGACAGGAAGGTTTCAAACAAGCTTCTGAAGGCGTGAAAGATCCACAGCTGAAGTCACTCTTCAACGATTACTCGAGTCAGCGTTCGCGCTTCGCTACTGAGCTCCGGATCCAAGCTCAAGGTCTGGGGAAAAAAGAGCCCAAAGAAAGTGGCAGCGCCGCCGGCGCACTGCATCGCGGTTGGATTAACCTGAAGTCCGCTGTTACCAGAGGCGATGACCACGCGATCCTGGCCGAATGTGAACGCGGCGAAGACTCGGCAGTTGAACAATACAAGAAGGCGATGGATGAGGATCTACCAGCGCAATTGCGCGAGATTCTCTCACGTCAATATACCGGGATTAAAAACGGGCACGATCGTATCAAAAATCTCCGGGACACTGCCAAACGAGCTGACTAAGGGCAAATCGATTGCCGCAATTGAGCGTACAGCGGGTACTTTTATATTCCTCCCAACAGCCAGAGAATCAGCACGATCAAAAGGATCAGACCTAAGCCACCGCTCGGGTAATAGCCCCAGCCGGAGCTGTACGGCCATGCGGGCAGAGCGCCGATCAAGAGAAGGATCAAAATAATTATCAGTATTGTGCGCATGAGCCGAGGCTATTCTGTCTCACCGGCGGATTTCAATACTTTTCTAGCTTGTGTCTTGAGGACGCCGCTTGGCAAAACAGCCTTGCGCGACTGCAGCAGCAAAGGCACGGACGCCAACACAGTTTTCGCTACGTCCAAAGGCATGATTGGCGGCGAAACCATTTTGATATGCCAGAAGAAGAAGCAATCGAACGGGCGCGCGAAGACGAGCGCAAAGGCAAAGCGCCCTCTACCCAGGCGGGCGAGTTCGTGCGCGAGGAAATGGAACACATTCGGGAGGGTGAACACGGCGCTCGTTCTCCTGAGCAGGCTATTGCCATTGGGCTGTCGAAAGCGCGAAGGGCCGGCGTGAAGTTGCCTCCGCCGAAGCGGGGCAAGGCACAAACGAAGCGCCAAGCGAAGCGCGATCTCGCGAAGGGCCGAGTTGGTAGTCGCAAAAAACCTTCACGGAAACGCTCTCGCGCTACCAAAGGCGCGCTCAAACGGGAGAACCGTCGGTCAGCGTCGAGAAAAGCACTGTCACGACACGCAAAGCAAGCGGCGCGGCGACGCTCTGTACGGTCGCGCTCGGCCGCCGCACAAAAGGCCGCACGCACGCGAAAGCGCCGCCGCCGCTAAGATAAGCGTGTAGCGACTTGCGCCATTAGGGAACGTCTATGCCTAAAGGAAAGAAACTTCAACCGCCGCAACATCAAAAGAAGCGACCTGGCCGAGAACACAAAATGAAGCCGCGGCCAAGGGCCGAGGACGAGAAACATCGAGGAAGTGGAAAATTGCGGGGCAAAGTCGCGATCATCACTGGCGGCGACAGCGGAATTGGGCGCGCAGTCGCTATTGCATTTGCGAAAGAAGGCGCCGAAGTCGCAATCATTTATCTTGAAGAAAAGAAGGACGCGAACGAGACCAAGCGTCTGGTAGAAGAACATGGCAGCAAGTGCCTACTGATCTCGGGTGATGTGGGCCAGGAGGAGTTCTGCCGAAAAGCTATTGACCAAACCGTAAAGGAGTTCGGAAAAATTGATGTCCTGGTAAACAATGCAGCCGAACAACACCCTCAGGAATCAATTGAAGAAATTAGTGAAAGGCAGCTTGAACGAACATTTCGCACAAACATTTTCTCGTTCTTCTTCATGGCAAAGGCGGCTATTAAACATTTGAAAAAGGGCGCTGCGATCATCAATACAACGTCGGTTACTGCCTACAAGGGAAGTCCGCATCTCCTAGATTACTCTTCGACGAAAGGCGCAATAACAGCTTTCACGCGCTCCCTCTCACAGGCGCTCGCTGATAAAGCCATTCGCGTAAATGGTGTCGCGCCGGGTCCGATCTGGACGCCTCTCATTCCATCGACGTTTCCGGCAAAGAAGGTCGAAACATTTGGATCCGACGTTCCGCTAGGTCGACCTGGCCAACCAGAGGAGATCGCGCCGAGCTATGTGTTTCTCGCATCCGACGATTCTTCATACATGATAGGCCAGGTCCTACATCCAAACGGCGGCACCATCGTAAATAGCTAACCAACTAAGGGCAGTTCTTTAGTTCTCGACTCACCCATTCCCTAAGATGTGACAACCAAAAAACAACGAGCCGCTGCGAAGCGGAACATCAAAAAAGCAGCTAAAGCTGCGCGCCGAAAGAGAACGGTTGCGCATTTGCCGAAGAACACGCGGATCGCGCTTGGCAAAGAAGGCGCAAAGGCTGCACGTAAGAAACGAAAGCGATCACAATAGTATCTCGAACAAAGCATTATTGTTCGCGTTGATCTACAGCCGCGATCACGTTCGTGGCTGTTGACCCAAGGTTTGTCACGTACGGCGATCGAGCGTTACCTGCGACCGCCTTTTCTTCCGCCTTTACGCGAACTCGATTTACTTCGCTTTTTTCCGCGACCTCCTCCGCCCTTTTTCCGGCCACCCCTGTCCGACTTGTTCACGGTTGCCCATGCTCGGCGTTCCGCTTCTTTACTGCTGACGCCGCGTTTCTTGTAGCCTCTTTCAATCTTCGATGCCTTCCGTTTTTGCTTCGATGTGTATTTCTTCTTGCTTCCTCGTGCCATGCATTACCTCCGTCTCAAGTCTCTGGATATAAGAACGAATTTCGTACACGACTTGGACCTAGTTTTTGTCATCTGAAGTCGATACGCGCGTCTTAGCTTCCCTCGGCGATAAAACGTTATATGAATACATTCTCACAATTTATCGAAGCATTACTTGGCCTCGGAGCGGAGCCAAAAGAACTAACATTCCTCCAGGTTTCAATACGCGGCGTAATTGTCTTCATCGCTACCCTCGTAATGGTACGGCTTAGCAGCAAACGTTCCCTTGCGGAAAAGACAGCTTTCGATGCTGTCCTAATCGTCATCATCGCTTCGGTTTTGGCGCGTGCCATTAATAGCTCAGCCCCTTTTTTCCCAACCATAGGCGTCGGGTTCGTCCTCGTGTTGCTTCATCGCCTTCTGAGCGCCGCTGCTTACTATTCGCATGGTTTTGGAATTTTGATCAAAGGGGAACCAGTGGTGTTGGTAGAGAATGGTAAGCTGCAACGCAAGAATATGCGTCTAAATCACATCTCTGAACACGATCTCGAAGAAGATATGCGGCTCGATGCAGCAACCGAAGATTTGTCAAAGATTAGGATCGCGCGTGTCGAACGCAGCGGTGATATCAGTTTTATCAAAACTGAATAATCTCGAGCGTGGTGCTGTGAGTTGAGATGGCTGAAGTCTCGAAAATTCAGGATTACGCGATCGTCGGCAACGGCCGCTCCGCGGCGCTCATCTCGAAGCGCGGCTCGCTCGATTGGCTTTGCTGGCCGCGATTCGATAGCGCTTCGATCTTCGGCGCTATTGTCGACCCAAAGATTGGCGGCCGCTGGAGCATTCGTCCTGAAAAATATTCCGAAGTGCGCCGACGTTACCTCGACAGCACGAACGTTCTCGAAACAACCTTTCTCACCAACTCGGGCAAAGTCGTGCTGACCGATTTCATGCCGGTCACCTTCGAGGAAGAAAAAAAGCGAAGACTTTGGCCGGAGCACGAACTCATCCGGCAAATCAGGTGCGAGGAGGGCGAAGCGTCTATCGTTTTCGATTTTGATCCTCGACCGGATTACGGACGCACCGTTCCGCATATCAAGAACGCAGGTAAGCTCGGCTGGCGCGCCATTATTGAAAACAATTTGCTTTCACTGCGCAGCAGCACTGAACTCGCTTCAAATCCAAATGGTGGCTTGTCAGCAGAGGCGACATTGAAAGCCGCTGACGAAGTTGCATTCTCACTGACATTTTCGGAAGAAGCCCCAGCAGTGCTGGCCCCACTTGGGGGTTTGGTTGCCGACAAACTAAATCTAACGATCGCTTGGTGGCACTCCTGGGCAGCACGAAGCAAATACGACGGGCCTTATCGCAAGCACGTGATGCGAAGCGCATTGGTGTTGGCGCTTCTGTCATACGCGCCGTCCGGTGCGCTGGTGGCGGCGCCGACCACATCGCTGCCGGAACGGATTGGGGGCGATCTAAACTGGGACTATCGTTTTTGCTGGCTGCGCGACGCAGCGCTCGCCGTGCGCGCTCTCTTCGCGCTCGGCTATGACGACGACGCGGAAGGTTTTGTGAGTTGGTTGTTGCACGCAACGCGTCTCACCCGGCCATGCCTCCACACGCTTTACGATGTCTATGGCAAAATAATCGCGCCGGAAAAAATTCTGTCGCATCTCTCAGGCTACGCTGATTCGCGTCCGGTTCGTCTCGGTAACGCCGCCTCCGAATAGCTTCAGCTTGATGTTTACGGCGAAGTGATCGAGGCGGCCTCGCATTTTTTTTGCGGCCAAACCAAGATCGATCATGAAACTCAAAAAATGCTGCGTCAGCACGGTGACTATGTCTGTCGGCATTGGCACGATCCAGACAATGGCATCTGGGAGTTGCGCCGGCCACCACGACATTACACGCATTCGAAATTGTTGTGCTGGGTGGCGCTCGATCGTTTAATCAGTCTGCAAAAACATGGCCGCCTGGCGGGACTGGACATCGACAAGGTGACGCAAACTCGGGAGCACATTCGCAAAGAAATTGAGAAGCACGGCTGGAATGAAAAATTGCAAGCTTACACGCAGATCCTTGGCGGAGACGGCCTCGACGCGAATGTGCTATTGCTCACGATTTATGGCTTCGAAAACGCATCATCCTATCGAATGCGCCAAACTCATGCACGATTGCGCGAGACATTATGTCCAAAGTTTGGACTGATGTATCGGAACGACCGACGCGGGATGAAGGATGAGGGAGCGATGGCCATTTGCAGTTTCTTCGAAGCGAATTTTCTTGCGCGCAGCGGAAACCTGGACGAAGCGCACCGCGTCTTTGAAACAGTGCTGGGCTATGCGAACGACGTCGGTCTCTTCGCCGAGGAAATTGATCCCGAGACTGGCGACGAACTGGGGAATTTTCCCCAAGCCCTTACCCACCTGGCGCTGATCAATGCCGCGCTTCAATTGCGTGACGCCGAAGGCACGATGTTTACGCCCGACCGCGACCGCGCGAAATTGATCGGGATTTTTATTCATTTCCTTAACGGCTGGATTTTTTCGCTGATCTATGTGGCTGTTTTCCAATCGCTCGGAAGATCGACATGGTCGCTCGGCGCAATATTCGGACTCGTGCAGGCAATCTTTGTTCTTGCAGTTGTACTGCCCGTCTTGCCGGCGCTGCATCCTCGCGTCGCCAACGAGCAATACGGTCCCACCGTTGAACGCCAATTGGAGCCGCCTGGTTTCCTCGGCCTGCACTACGGCATTCGCACGCCGATCTCTGTTTTGGTAGCGCACACTATTTTCGGCGTTATTCTTGGTGCGTTTTATATGGTGAAGTAACGATCCAAGTTTGCGCGACACGCACAATTGGTCGAAATCGCAGAGCAAATCATTCGGTGCGCTTTTCTGCTCGGATAGGCTGCGCCGGTCCGCTCCTCGCGCCTGAAAGCAGATCAACGCGAATGAGTGGATCGTCCGGTAACACAATTGGGCCTTCCCATCGGAGAAAACCGGCCGGTGCGGGATTGGTTAGCCAGATTTTTGTGTCAGGCACATTAACGAACAAACTCGCGATGAACGGAATCTCCGGGTGAATAACGAAGCGATCGCCCCTCAGCAAGCGTCCCGACATTCTCATGCGGTCAAGCCCACCGTAGGAAATTTTTACCGTCACAACTTGCGCCGTGAATGTTGGGAATGACGAAAAGCCGACAGCCTTAAGGGCAACTTGTTCGCCCCGAAGAAGCCGTTTGCGCAGGTTACTCAGTGCAATGGAGAACCCGAACCCGGCAAACGTTCGGCCCGGTTCAATATCAATCTTTTTGGACACATCCTTGCCGTCTCCGTAGATGTGTGCGCTCGCCGTTCCCGATAGAAAATCCACAGCAAACTCACGTTGCGGCTTTCCATGTTTCGATTCTTTCCAAGACCACTTTTCCTGGATGAGTTCTGACTGTTGTCGAAATTCTGTATGTTCCTCATAGAGTTCGCCGGCGGAGAATTTATAAGTGATAGTGATATGAAGCCGGTTGCCTTCGACCCATTGCCTGAACTCTCCATCGGCAAGCTTTTTTCCATTGATATCGCACAATCCGGGGAATCCATGCGCAGCAGCTGCAGGTTCGGTCACTTCGATGGCAAATACAGATGAGGCCACCGACGTCGCAGCAACGAGTGAGAGTAAGATCGCTCGATCGATTTTAGCGAGCATGGCTATCACAGGTATCGCGAGATGTGAGTGCAACGGTCGCGCCGCAATTCGCCGATTTTCGTAACGAAAGAGTTACCGCACATAGCAAAAAATTGTGGCGCAAATCTACCGCCGCGACGTTCGCGGCTAACGATTCATAGAGTGGGAGATTATAGGGACGAGTTCGTCGCACGTCATGAAATCGGAGACGGCAGTGATCGCGGAAACTGCTCTCATTACCGGAGCTAGCAGCGGCATCGGATTGCATCTCGCTAAGGAATTCGCCAGGCACGGACATCCATTGGTGCTCGTCGCTCCTGTCGCAACGGAACTTCAGGAGATTGCGTCGGATTTGAAAACCGCAGGAGCGCCCTTGGTGAGAACAATCGCCAAGGATTTGGAGAAGCCTCACTCGCCGCAGGAGATCTTTGATGAGCTGGCGCGCGACCTTATCTACATCGACATCCTCGTAAACAACGCCGGATCAGCGCACAGAGGAAAGTTTTGGGAGATCGATATCGAAGACGACATGTCGGTCTTGCGGCTGAACATCGGAGCGATCCTGCGGCTCACGAAGTTGTTTTTGCCAGCGATGATTGAACATCGCCGCGGACGTGTTCTGAACGTGGCCTCCGTCGCCGGCTTTGAGCCCGGCCCACAAATGGCTGTTTATCATGCTTCCAAAGCATTCGTGTTGTCATTCACTGAAGCGCTCGCAACCGAATTGGTAGAAACCGGGCTGACTGCCACCGCGCTGTGTCCCGGTCCCACCGATACTGATTTCCTTGAAAAATCCGGAACCCTCGGCACCCGCCTCTTTCAAAAAACAAATGTGATGGCGCCGCAACACGTAGCCAAAGCCGGTTATGAAGCGCTCATGGCCGGCGAGCGCGTCGCTGTTCCAGGTGTGGCGAACAAAATCATTGTCTTCTCCCGGCGTCTCCTACCAGAAGCGACATTAGCCAAGATGACGGAAAAACTCTACGTCGATACAACAGACCGAGCACGCGAGCGCGGAGACACGGAACTCAAGGCCGCGGACGGTCGCTAAAATCAGAGTTTTTCAAGCCCTGGATTTTCTTGATCGACACAGACGCAACCAATGCTATATTAGCGCCAAATGAGCGCCGACGTGCTTTATTCGACACGCATGACAACTCGAAGGCTGGCTGTCTTCGCGTGGGCGCTGCTGCTTTGGTGGTAAAAAAGCGACCGTTTCTCGACGGCGCGCTGATGCTTCTCTCGTTCAAAAGAGAGATCTTGTCTCTGCGCAAATGAACTAACCTAAACCCTTGTAACCATATGTTGATTGTGATGAAACCCCGCGCCACTACGTCTGAGGTCGAGGCAGTGGTTGATGTCATTACTGCGATCGGCCTTCGCGCTCATCCGATGCCCGGGGCTACGCGTACCGCGATCGGAATCACTGGGAATGAAGGTCCCATCGACGGAAGGCGTTTCGAGAATTTGCCCGGCGTCGCGGAAGTCATTCGCGTAACCAAACCGTACAAGCTGGTTACGCTCGATCTGCGCCCTGATAAAACGGTTGTGCGCGTCGGCGACGCAACGATCGGCGGCAGCGAAATCGCAATTATTGCAGGGCCGTGCGCGATTGAGAACCGGGAACAGGCGTTAGCTGTGGCCAAAGCCGTGCAGAAGAGTGGAGCGCGCTTTTTTCGCGGCAGCGTATGGAAGCCGCGCACTTCGCCTTACATGTTTCAGGGCTTGGGCGACAAGGCATGGCACATCATGATCGAAATTCGTGATGCGTTCGGACTAAAGGTCGTCACCGAAGCGGTGGAAGAGTCGCATGTCGATCTCATCGAAAAGTACGGTGACGTCATTCAAATCGGCGCTCGAAACATGCAAAACTTTTCGCTTCTTAAACGGGCGGGCCGGTCAAAGCTGCCTGTCCTGTTGAAACGTGGGATGGCTGCAACATTGGAAGAATGGTTGCTGGCAGCCGAATACATCATGGCTGAAGGTAATTATAATGTCATCCTTTGCGAGCGGGGTGTGCGCACGTTCGCGCAGCACACACGTAATACGCTCGACCTCGCATCGGTGCCGGCGATTCGCCGGATTTCGCATTTGCCCGTAATCGTGGATCCTTCCCACGGCACCGGTACCGCCTATATGGTGACGCCGCTCGCCCGTGCTGGGATCGCAGTTGGCGCGGATGGCCTCATGGTCGAAGTCCACAATCGTCCCGAGCTGGCTCTTTCGGATAGCGCGCAGGCGCTAACGCCCTCGCAGTATGCGCAACTCATCGAGGAAGTTCACGCCATTCGCAATGTCATGCCACCCGCCACTGATGACTTGAATGTCAATTGAGGAAGCGACGTTGATGGTCCTGCTGATCGATAATTACGATTCCTTCACTTACAACCTCGCGCAGTATTTCGGCGAGCTTGGTTGTGAGCTTCTCGTCAAACGGAACGATGAAATCTCACTGGATGAGATCGCAGAGTTAGCACCGGAACGGATTTGTATTTCTCCCGGGCCGTGCACCCCGCGTGAAGCCGGCATTAGCAAGGAAGTCATTCTGCGATTTGGTCATCAGATTCCCACTCTGGGCGTCTGTCTTGGGCATCAATGTATCGCCGAAGCGTATGGCGGAGACGTGATTCGTGCCGGACATCTCATGCACGGGAAGTCATCCATGATCAGGCATAACGGGAGTCTGCTTTTTTCGGATTTGCCTAATCCGTTTGAGGCTGGCCGATACCATTCGTTAGTCGTCGACCGAAGCACATTTCCAACATGTCTCGAGACCATTGCAGAAAGCGACGACGGCGAGATCATGGCGCTGCGCCACCGCGAATTCCCGGTGCAGGGAGTGCAATTTCACCCGGAATCAGTCCTTACGCGCGATGGCAAAAGGATCCTGGCGAACTTTTTAGCGCGTCCGGCACATTCATGAAACTGCGACTCACTCCAACGCTGGACGAATTTTCGCAGCTCGCCAAACGGGGGAACGTCATTCCTGTTTTCGTAGAACTCGTCGCTGATGGCGAAACGCCCGTTTCAGCATTCAAGAAACTCACTCGTGGCGATTACAGCTTCCTTTTTGAATCAACCGAGAAAAATGACGCGTCAGGCCGGTTTTCATTCGTCGGAATCGAGCCACGGATGGTGATTCAAGGTTACGGACGCGACATCCGCGTTGTACAAGATGGCGTCGAGCACCAGTTCGAAACGGCGACCGATCCTCTCGATGAGGTCCGCAAGTTGATGGCGCGCTACCAATTCGTTTCACATCCGGAATTGCCTCGATTCGGTGGCGGCGCTGTCGGTTTTCTCGGCTATGAAGCGATCCGGTTCTTTGAATCAAAAGTTCCCGTGGCATGCGATGACGATCTCCGTCTGCCAGAAATGCTTTTCATGCTTACTGGCAGCGTCGTTGTTTTCGATCATCGGCTCCGCAGCTTGAAAATCGTGGCCAACGCATTCCTCGACAACGGCCCAATCGAAAAGATTTATGCGAGCGCTGCTCGGTCCATAGATTCGATCTTGCGGCGGCTGGAGGAACCCGTTGATCTTCCGCTTATCCGGATTGCAGAGCCCGAAACGCAATCGGCCCGCAGCAATTTCCGGCGCGAAGATTTCGAATGCGCAGTGGAACGAGCGAAGGAATTCATCCGAGCGGGCGACATTTTCCAGGTCGTCTTGTCGCAACGATTTGAATCCGAATTCGACGGTACGCCGCTCGATTTTTATCGCTGTCTTCGTTTCATCAATCCGTCGCCGTACATGTTTTGCCTCAAATTCGGTAATGAGTTCTCACTCGTTGGCAGTTCACCGGAAATGCACGTTCGCCTGGTCGGCGACACAATTGAGATTCGCCCCATCGCAGGGACACGCACGCGGGGCAGCAGCCCGGATCAGGATGAAGCTAATGCGGCCGATCTTCTTGCCGATCCGAAGGAGCGCGCGGAGCACATCATGCTTGTCGATCTTGCGCGCAACGATGTCGGTCGTGTCGCCGAGTTCGGCACGGTTCGTGTGACCGAAATGATGGAAATCGAGCGTTACAGTCACGTAATGCACATCGTTTCCAACGTGGTTGGCCATCGTCGCAAAGCTTGCACTGCCTTCGACGTAGTCAGAGCGACATTTCCCGCCGGCACCGTCTCCGGCGCGCCAAAAATCCGCGCCATGCAAATCATCAGTGAACTGGAGAAGACGCGGCGCGGCTGCTACGCCGGCGCGATCGGTTACTTCGGATTCGATGGCAACCTCGATTCGTGCATCGCGCTGCGCTGCGCGGTGTTGAAAAATGGGAAGGCGTATTTTCAAGCCGGCGCGGGTATCGTCGCTGATTCGGACCCGCAACGGGAATACGAAGAAACCGTTAACAAAGCGTGTGCAATGATGAAGGCGCTGGCAATGGCAACCCAGGTGAGATCGGCATGAGTCATCGAAGGATGAATCAAAAAGACGCGGAACGAGAGTCCGCGCAACCAGTTGGCTTCTTACTTGGCCAATCGCGAACGAATGAAGGCGCAAGCCCGGCAAGCGAGGTGGGCAATCTCGATCTTCGGCAGATGACCATGCGTCTCATGCGAAGAGAAAATTTTGCGAGGAGTGAGGCAGCGAATTTTCTCAATACGTTAGTGAGTCCCGCCGCCACCGATGCGCAGGTGGCAGCCGCGCTCATTGCTTTGGCTGCCAAAGGCGAAACTGTCGAGGAACTCGCGGGCATGGCCGAGGCCATGCGCAGTCGTGCACTGCCTGTGCATTCGAACCATGAACGTTTCATCGACACCGCGGGAACCGGCTCCAGTTGCGCGAAGACGTTCAATGTCTCGACAGCAGCTGCCTTTGTCATCGCGGGCGCAGGAGTACCCGTTGCAAAGCACGGATCGCGCGCGGCGACTTCACATTCCGGAAGCGCTGACGTGCTCGAAGCGCTTGGAGTTAACACGGCTGCCACACCCGGAACCGCCGAACGCTGTCTCAACAAGCATGGAATCTGTTTTATGCTTGCGCCGCTTTTCCACGGCGTAACAGCGCGTGTCGCAAACGTACGGCGCCAGCTTGGCGTGCGCACGACCTTCAATTTACTGGGTCCCCTAACAAATCCCGCGCGGGCGCCCTTTCAGATTCTGGGCGTCTGGCATCCTTCCCTTCTTGAGCAAGTCGCGTCAGCGCTCGCTCTTCTCGGCGCGGAGAGGGCATGGGTAGTACATGGCGCGGACGGTTTGGACGAAATCACGATCGCCGACAAAACTTTTGTCGCTGCGTGTTCGTCCAGCGGTGAAGTGGAACGGTTCACGACCTTGCCAGAGGACTTTGGATTAACACGTCAAAGCCTCGATGGATTTCGTGGGAGCAGCCCACGAGAAAATGCGCAACTGATCCGAGCGATTTTACAAGGTGAAAAGGCGAAAAACATAGCCGCCGCTCGCGACCTCGTCGTCGTAAATGCCGCTGCTGCGATTTACGTCACCGGATTCGCGCGCGATCTTCGCGAAGCAGCCATCTTTGCGCGCGAAAGTATCGACACCGGACGCGCAGCATCAAAACTTGACGCGCTTATTCGCGAGACAAATCGAGACCGATGAGCAGAAACTTCCTTTTAGAAATTCTTGCGCAGAAGCGCCAGGCCGTGGCTCACCTCCAAAGTGATTCATCTGCGAGCCGCGTCCGCGAGCGTGCGCTCGATTTTCGAAAAGGCGCGGCGCCGCATCGCTTGCTGCAAGCATTAGAATCGGAATCAACGCGCCTGAAAGTTATCGCAGAATTCAAACGGAGATCGCCGTCTGCTGGAATTATTCGTGCTGATCTTTCCCCCAGCGAAGTCGCCAGCCGCTATGAGCGAGGCGCCGCTTGCGCCATTTCCGTGCTGACTGAGGAACAATATTTCGGTGGTTCACTCGCCGATCTTTGTGAGGTCAGGTCCAGCACCGACCTGCCGATTTTGTGCAAGGATTTCATCATTGATCCAATCCAGATTTATGCCGCTGCCGCTGCCGGAACAGACGCGGTATTGTTAATCGTGACGGCGCTCGACGACAACTCGTTAGGCAAACTACGCGAAGTCGCCGAAGACGAGCTTGGCCTCGATGCGCTCATGGAAGTGCATACATCTGGGGAATTGCTCCGCGCGCTGAATGCGGGCGCGAGAATTATCGGAGTAAATAATCGTGATCTGCGGACGTTTCGAACTTCATTGGACACGAGCGAGCGTTTGATCGCCGAAGCCCCGCGAGACCGAGTCATGATTAGTGAAAGCGGTTTGCAAAATGCGGAGTCAATTAGTCATCTTCAAGCCCTCGGGTTCCGCGGTCTTCTCATTGGCGAAGCATTGATGCGGGCGGCCGATCCAGAAAAAGCGCTTCGCGATCTTATAGCCGGCGTTGAAGATCGCCAACTCACATCAGCAACCGCCGCTCCATCATGACTTCTGTGCAAATTAAAATCTGCGGCGTTACGAACCTCGTGGACGCTAAAGCCTGCGTCGAACTCGGCGCGGATTTAATCGGGCTCAACTTTTATCTGCAAAGCCCGCGCTACATTGAAGCTCGGATTGCGCACCAAATTGTGGAAGCCACACCGGCGAACGTCCATGCAGTTGGTGTGTTCGTTGATGCGAATGCCCATGAAGTTCGCAAGGCGGCAAACCTCGCCGGAATCCGATCTGTTCAATTGCACGGGAACTGTTCACCTGAAATGGCGCATGAACTGGCTCGTGACTTTCGCGTCATCCGAGCGTTTTCCACTGACGCGCGATTCCGTCCAAAAGACAGTGCATCGTTTCCAGATTGTGACGTGCTGATTGATGCGCATCATGCCGATCTCCGGGGTGGAACCGGCCTGACATGCGATTGGCCGGCCGCGCGAGCAACGCTGCCGTTCGCACGATTTCTCATTCTCTCCGGTGGCTTAAA
>JBKPQL010000038.1:0-47128 GCA_046734045.1 Verrucomicrobiota bacterium | reverse complement strand
GCGTTCGCCACCGAACAGCCAGGAAAAGGCGACAAAGACGTCAGCCACCGGCGAATCGTGCGTGCAGCCAAACAGCGGCGAAATGTCAAGGCGCGTACTACTCGTCGGTTTCCACGCGACTGTTGGACCGATGGTGAAGCTGTTCACGGCATCGCCGCGTGTGTCCTTGGTCGTGATATTCCTATATTCCATTTCTATACCGACTTTCAGGCGTTCGTTAGGCAAGAGAACCGGCATCATCGCAGCCTGAGAGAAGCCCCACTCACGCCCACGGTCTCCGGTATTCTCTTTTTCAAAGAACCAGTTCATCGCCCATTCGACGCGCTCGAAGAAATCTTGAGCAAGGAGCAAACGAACCTCGTACGCATCTGGAACTTTCGGCGGGCCGCCCTCTTCCTCCTCCTCTTCTCCTCCGCCGGGAGGCGGTGGAACTTCTTCGTGTCGAATCGTGCCGACGCCGAATTTGTATTCGGCGAAGAGTGTTGGATTGAGCGGAATCTTGTTCCAATCAGCCAGAGCCCATCGCGCTTCCAGACTCACTGTTTGCGCGCCGCCACCACCGTTAAATCGTTCGAACTGTGATTCCGCCGCTATGTTAAAGCGATACGGCAAACCCATTTCGATCTCTTGAGTGAAAAGATAATCTGGTGGTCCATGACGGAACCCCTGGCTCTCAAAAAGTTCGCCGAAGAAAAATGACCATGGCGGCAACACATAGGCATTCACTGTGTTGGAAAAACGGCTGCGCGAAAGTCCGGGCGGCGCACCGTACGCACTGGGCACTTCCTCGGCCGTGACAACGATTGCCTGCTCAGAAGCAACCTGGGCGCGGAGTGGATCATTAAAGCAAAAAAGCAAACACGTGGATGCAATGAGTGGGATGAGCTGCCACACGATTCGACAGCGAAAATGAGTCGTAATCATAACTTGTTTCTCGATTTCGGCGGCGAATCATTACAAATTTGTAATGATTGGCAAGACAAATTTTTGACCGTGACCGCGGGTACCGAGACGGTGCTATGGGATCACAGCAAGCCCTAGGTCGCTGGCGTCAACGCCCCCGGCTACAACACATTCGGGAACGTAAGCGTGACCGTTGTGCCGCGAGCAAGCTTGCTCTCGATGTTGACCGAGCCGCCGTGGAGATCGACGATTGATTTTACCAAAGCCAGACCCAGGCCTGCTCCATCGGAACTGCGCGATGATTCCACACGGTAAAATCGATCGAAAACACGTGCCAAATGTTCGGGAGCTATTCCGCAGCCGTTATCACTAACTGCGATTTCGAAATCAGCGTCGTGGTCCGAAAGCGTGATCTGGATTGAACCGTGTTGCGGCGTGAAGCGCAAGGCATTGTCGAGCAGATTTCCAAGCGCGCGCTCGAACAAGTCGGGGTCCGCATCAATTTGGCCTTGGCCGCTGCAACTGATCGCGACATATTGGTCGTCCGCGATCGTTTGATAAAACGCCGCGATTTTCTCCACGGCGGCGCGCGCATCGAATCGTTTTCGCGCGATCGTTTCGCGCGCTGCATCCACCCGTGCAACGAAAAGCAAATTATCCACAATCCTGGCGAGCCGTTCGCATTCATCGATCGCTGACTCGATCGTCTCGCGGTACTCGGCAACCGTGCGATCCTTCGTGAGAGCAACCTGCGCTTCGCCCAACATATTGGCGATGGGCGTCCGCAGCTCGTGCGCGAGGTCGGCGGAAAATTGGGATAGCCGGGTGAAGGAATCGTCGAGCCGCTTGAGCATGTCGTCGAAAGCGATAGCGAGCGGTTGAAGCTCGCGCGGCCAGCCGGTAGAAGCGACGCGTTCGTTCAGATGGGTCGGGCCGATGCGTCCGACCGATTGCGTCATTTCTCGCAAGGGCCGCAACCCTCGTTTGGTAACGATGACGGCAATGAAAGCCGAGGCCAGGACGCTACCGCAGAAGACGATGATGAATAAGACAGCGAAATTTCTTTCGACTAGCTCGTCGCTTGACCGGTCTTGTGCTACCTGAAGAGTGTAAGGCTGGCTGCCGGACTCTTCGTTCAGGGTAACGAGGGAAAACAGTTTCGACCCTTTGCGATAATCCTTTGGGCTGCCAATAATCGACGCTGATTTTTGCGGCGGCGGAAAAATCTCTGGCGGAAGCAATCGATCCATTCCCGGGGTTTCCGCGTAGGTGCGGCCTTGTGGATCGAGCATTCTGATCCAATAAGCGGCGTGCTCACCGGCGCTGCGGCCCGTCAGCTCTTCGGCGAAGACGTTGGGTGCGTTCTCGCGGAGATCCGCGCTCAAAGCGGCCAATTTGTCGACCAGAACTGCGTTATCTTCGGCAAAGGCGTGGCGGACAACGATCGCGTAAAACACGCCAAGGCCGCAGGCGAGCAAGAGCGACGTCGCCACCGTGAAAAGCAAAATAAGCTGAAACGCGATGGAGCGGCGTTCAGTGCGCTTTGAGAACATAACCAACGCCGCGAATGGTGTGGATTAGTTTGGTCTTAAACGGATCGTCCACTTTTGCACGCAAGCGGCGGACAACCACGTCGACCACGTTCGTGTCAGTTTTGAATCCTATGTCCCACACATGTTCTGCAATCTCACTACGGGATACCACTTGTCCGGCAGAGCGAACCAGATGCGCGAGCAGCAGAAATTCCTTTGGGGTAAGGTTGAGCGAAACGCCGGAGCGCGTCGCCTTGTGCCGCCGCATGTCCATCTCCAAGTCACCAATGCGCAATTGGTCCGTTGGCCGCTGGGGCGCGCGTCGCAATACCGAGCGCACACGGGCGAGCAATTCCGAAAACGCGAATGGCTTGACCAGATAATCGTCTGCGCCCAGCTCGAGACCTTTCACACGGTCGCGCACACTGTCGCGAGCGGTAAGAAAGAGAATGGGCGTACGAACGCGATCGCGCCGAAGTTCTGCAACTACTTCCCGGCCGTCCTTGTGCGGCAGCATGATATCTATGATGAGAAGATCAAACCTGCTAGCGCGCGCCTGCTCCAACCCGGTTTCGCCGTCTCGCGCAACATCGACGGCGTAACCGGCTTCGCGCAGTCCCTTGGCCAGAAAAGCCGCCGTTTTCTTTTCGTCCTCGACCACGAGAATCCGCATAAGTCACATAGGTCCCATGGGTCCTATGAGTCCTACCGGATGGATGCTTCCCGCGACGGCGGCAAGGCAATCACAAGGCCGGCGAGCAAAAAGGTGATTGCGGCGGAGAAGAGGCAGTAGCGACAATAGGCGTGCAGCACGAAGGCCTGCAAATACAGCAGCCAAAGAGTAACGAGAAACATCGCAGCGACGAGCAGTGTAAGAAGGCCTCCCGCACGCTTGTACGCGAAAGCCGCAAACGTCGCCAGGCTGAAGGCGCAGAAGTACGCGAGAGACCCAAACGCTGCCAGCGGTATTCCAGCGACTCTCGCGTACGCGCTGCCCAGCACACGGAAACAATCCGGCGATCCGCCACAGACGAGCGTCTCTCCGGTCAGCGCTTGCACAGTGAGGTAGGTTGCGTCTGCCAGGCCAGCTAATGAAACGATCGCCGCGATCGTGTAAAGCACCACTTGAACTCGAGAAATGGTCATGCTTTTGATGACTTTTGTTTGAGGGCGGCATCAATCTTTGTGCGCAAGCCATTGGGCGTCTTCTCGTTTGGGGCCACCTCTTGATTATTGATAAAAACAGTCGGTGTGCTTCTCACTCCGAGCGAATCGGCGCGCTCCTGATCGGACTCGATGCGCTGTCGGGCTTTCTCGCTGGCCACGTCTTTTTTGAACTGGTTGAGATTGAGTCCCAGCATTCCGGCATATGAATCGAACAGCTCACGCGCGTTATCGGCTTTGCTCCACACAGCCTGTTCTCGATACAACACGTCGTGCATCTCCCAGTAGCGGCCTTGCAAACCGGCTGCTTCGGCGGCCAACGCGGCTTCTCGAGCGTATTTGTGGACCGGGAGCGGGAGATTGCGAAAAACGAGCTTTAAGTTCGGATGATACTCCTTCACAAGCTGGTCAATGAAGACGGCGGCACTACCGCAGGGCGGGCACTGGAAATCCCCGAATTCTTCCAGTGTGACAGGAGCGTCCGGGTTGCCGCGAATATGGATCGCCTCGGCGGCGTTTTTGTCAGACAGCGCTTTGTCTGGGCGAATAGTAAGGAGATGCGGCCGCTTCGACCGATAAAGCATCGCCCCGCTCCCGAGCGTGGCCAATGCGACAGCCCCAACAATGATGAAAGGTAGAAAACGTTTCATAAAAACGACGCGAGCGTGTGAAGCTTCAGCGCAAGACAAAAATCGTCAAATTTTCGTGACGCTCTTGTCTTCTGGTCTCGCGCTAAAGCTTGGGCTGATCACATGCGCGTTCAAACCGGCAACCCGAAATTCCTCGAATTGGTGCGAATGGCTCGTCGCGAATCACCGAACGCCGGGCCAGGCTCGGTCACGAACCCGCTCACATTCGGCACGCACATTGGCGGGGCTAGCGACCAGTTGCGCGAGCGTGGCAAGGCGACGATTACTTTTGGCTATGCCGACTTATCCTAGGAGCTGCAAAGAATTAACTCGGGGCATGATGTATTTCCCGCGGATGCTGGACAAGATTCGGCTGCATGCGCGCGGCGAACTGCACGAGGATTATCACAAGAACCTCGGCGGCGTGAGAGCGGCAGATGGGGTGTGCTGCAATTTTCTGCGCGTCCATTATCGAGATCTTCGCGAACGAGTGCTGCAAGGCGGGACGGACGACGAGATCCTTGAATGGTGTTTTCAAAACGGACGGCGCTTGAACGGCGGCGACCTGTTTGTCTGGAATGGGTTTGCATCGAAACTCGGGTGGCGCGATTCCGTCACTCCGACGTTAGAGGAAGCGAAGAAGAAGCACGGTATTGCGGATCGCGAGGATATCGCCACGATTCCCGATCTCATCGATTTCGACGAAGGCCGGTTGAAATAAACCGCGGATCACGCGGATCATACGGATGCGCTTTTTCTCTTTGTTCTGCTTGTACTTAACGAGCGCCTATGCTCAACAAATCTCTCTGGCATTTACGCCGTCGCCTGCACCAGCGGCCACGCCGATTGTTTTTTCGGCGCAGACGCTGGCAGATCTAAAGCGACTCCAGCAGGCGGCGCTGACCAGCGACTATGCTTACCGTCAGGTCGCTCATCTTGCCAATAACATCGGACCGCGTTTGAGCGGATCGGCGCAGGCGGCCAAATCGGTTGAGTACATCGCAAGCGAATTGAAAGCGCTCGGCTGTGAAGTGCAGCTCGAGAAGGTGATGGTGCCAAATTGGGTGCGCGGCGAAGAGACAGCGGCGCTTGTCCAATTTCCTGGCCAGGCGGAGAACACCACGCAGAAAATTGTTTTGTGCGCGCTCGGAGCAAGTATTGCGACTCCTGCGGCTGGTATCACCGCCGACGTGATCGCTGTCAGAAATTTCGACGAATTGAAATCGCTTCCTCGTGACAAGGTCGCCGGCAAGATCGTGCTCTTCAATTATCCCTTCGATAAACAAATGGCCGCGGAAGGTCGTGGCGGAGAAGCATACGGCGAAGCAGTGGTCTATCGAAGCGACGGCCCCAGCACAGCCGCGCGACAGGGCGCTGTCGCTTGTTTAATTCGCTCGGTCGGTGGAGCCGATTACCGCCTTCCACACACTGGACAGACAAATTACGTAAATGATGCGACGAAAATTCCAGCAGGTGCAGTTACCGCAGAGGACGCCGATTTGGTTGTCGATCTGCTCCGGCAAGGACGGGTGAAAATGAAATTGATCCTCACTCCGCACCAATTCCCCAATGTCGAGAGCTACAACGTCATCGGTGACATCAAGGGCAGCGAACATCCCGAGCAAGTGATCATCGTTTCCGGTCACCTGGATTCATGGGACCTGGGCACTGGCGCGATTGATGATGCCGCGGGCGTCGCAGTCTCCATGGAAGCGCCGAACCTGATCCAAAAACTTCATCTCAAACCAAAGCGCACGATTCGCGTGATCGCGTGGATGAATGAAGAGAACGGTCTCGCGGGATCAAAACAGTACGCCAAAGATCACGAGAAAGAATGGGCGAACCATTTTGCTGCGATAGAAACGGATGGCGGCGCTGGACATCCCGTCGGCGTCAACATCAAAGGAAAATTCGAGATTAAAAAACTACTCGCGCCAGTCTTGGCAGTCCTTCAAGAATCCGGGGCCGGTGGAACAAATTTTTCCGAACACATCGGCGCCGATATCGAGCCACTGGAGAAAGCCGGTGTGCCCTGTTTTAGTCCGATTCAAGACAGCCGCTTCTACTTCAACTATCACCACACAGCCGCTGACACGTTGGATAAAATCGTGCCGAAGGAATTGGCCGAGAATTCCGCTGTCGTCGCAGTTGTTGCTTATGGGCTCGCGAGCATGGAACAACCGCTGCCTCGTTGAGAGGAATTGATGTTACGCTTTGCTTTCTCGATCGGCTTGTTCTCGATCGTGCTATGTCCGCCGCATTGTCCGGCGCAGGAGAGAAAGGAAGCGACACCAAATACTGACAAGTTTGTCACGGTTTACGGTCCAAAGATTCATTATATCGAAGCAGGCAGCCCCGAAAAGAGTTCGGAGCTGATTTGATCCACGGCTTGGCAGACGATGCCAGCATTTGGGATTCGGTTATTCCGGCGCTGTCCGTTGGACACATGCGCGCACACGGCTACAGTGCGTGCGCCTGCCATCTTCGACTAGGCACTTAATGAACAAACTCGACGCGCAGAGACAGAAAGAAATTCAACAGGCTGAGGAACTGCTTTTTGCAGGGCCGCAGGCGCTCGGGTTTGCCAAGGGACTCTTCCAGGGACATTTCGTGGCCGATTGGGTGATGCCGTATCCGCGGATTCCGGCGGCGCAGCAGATTGAACTGGACGACACTCTCAGGGAACTTCGTGAGTTTCTCGACAAACATCTCGATCCTGTGGAGATCGATCGGCAGGCCGAGATTCCGCGCGAGGTGATCGATGGCCTTGGTCGCATCGGTGTGCTGGGCATGACTGCGCCGAAGGAATATGGCGGACACGGATTTTCGCAAATGGCCAACTGCAAAGTGCTGGAAGAGATCGGCCGTCGTTGTGCTTCGACCTCGGTTTTTGTTAACGCACATCACTCCATCGGGATTCGGGCGTTGCTGTTATTTGGAACGCACGAGCAAAAGCAAAGATGGCTTCCGAAATTATCAAGCGGTGAGCAACTTGGCTCATTCGCGCTAACCGAGAGGGAGGCCGGTTCCGATGCGGCAAATGTGCAGATGCAGGCGCGCCCCACCGAGGACGGCTCACACTTTATCTTGAATGGCGAAAAACGTTACATCACCAACGCGGCGATCGCGCACGAACTCACCGTGATGGCGCGCACGCCGATGCCGGGCTCCGATAAGACCGCGATCACAGCATTTCTCGTGACGCCGGACATGCCGGGCTTCGAAATACTCGAGGCACGCATGCCGAAAATGGGAATCCGCGGCACTGCTACGGGTCGGTTCGCATTGCGCGACGTCAAAGTGCCCAAGGAAAATATTCTCGGCCCGATGGGCAAAGGCCTGAAGGTGGCGCTGACCGTGCTCGACTTCGGGCGAACAACTTTCGGCGCGTGTTGCACAGGCGCGTCGAAAACCTGTTTGCGACTGGCCGTCGCACACGCGAGCACGCGCAAACAATTCAACAAAACACTGGGCGAATTCGAGCTGGTCAAAAAGAAAATCGCCCGCATCGCGGCGGACGCCTACGCGATGGAAGCGATGACCACCGTCACTGCCTCATTCATCGATCGTGGTCTCGAAGATTACATGCTTGAGACGGCGATGCTAAAGGTGTTCACCACCGAGCGGCTTTGGGAGTGCATCAATGACGTCTTTCAGATTTATGGCGGCTCGGCGTACTTTGTCGATCTTCCCCTGGAGAGAATGATGCGCGACGCGCGCATCAACCAGATCGGCGAAGGAGCGAATGAAGTGCTCACTTCGTTTATCGCGCTGGTCGGGATGCGCGGCCCGGGCATGGAGTTCAAGGAAATTTACGACACCATGGTGAAACCGTCCCGCGATCGGATGAGCAAAGCATGGGCTGCTGGGAAGAATCGCCTTGGCGCGACGATTCGCGTGCCCGATGTGCCTGTGCAAAGCGAGCAGCTTCGCGCGCACGCGCGGCAGCTCGGCCGCTTGATCTGGCGTTTCAATTTCGCCGTCAACCGGGCGTTGATCGCGTATCGCGAGCCGATTCTCGACATGCAGCTTGTCCAGGAACGGATCGCGAACGCGGCGATGGATCTGTTCGTCTCCACGTGCGTCCTCAGCCGGCTGGACAGCGAAATTCAGTTTGCCCGTCGCAATGGCGATGCGGCAGCGGCCGATCAGTCCGCCGCCGATCTGTTTTTGCGTCAATCATTTCGCCGGATTCGTCGTTTCCTTGCCGGGCTGACGGATAACGATGACAAAGCAGTGTTGGCGGCAGCAAAATCCTGCCTGGCCAAGCCGCGCAGTTAACTCGCGAACGCTTTCGGAGTTAAATTTTGCCAGCACGCATTTACACGGACAAGGATGCCAATCTTCGCTGGCTAAAGGGAAAAACGTGCGCAGTGATCGGTTTCGGCGCGCAAGGCCGTGCGCATGCCCTCAATCTGCGAGACAGCGGGATCGACGTAATCGTCGGGCTTTATCCGGGCAGCAAGTCGCGCGTGCGCGCCAGGCGGAGCGGTCTTCGTGCGTTCGATACTCCGGAAGCGGTGCGAATCGGCGACATTATTTTTCTGGCGCTCTCAGACACGCAGATGCCGGCCACCTATCGGGGACAGATCGCTCCCGACTTGCGTGCCGGTCAAACTTTGCTCTTCGCACACGGCTTTGCCATTTACTATCGGACGGTTGTTCCGCGCAAAGATGTCGATGTGGTGATGGTCGCGCCAAAGGGGCTCGGACCGATGGTGCGGCGGGAATTTGTGCGTGGTCGCGGTGTACCTGCGCTGATTGCGGTTCACCAGGATCGTAGCCGACACGCGAGGCGGACGGCCCTCGCGTGGGCAAAAGGGATCGGCTGCACGCGCGCTGGCGTCATCGAAACGACTTTTCGAGAGGAGACAGAGACCGATCTCTTTGGGGAACAAGCGGTACTCTGTGGCGGCACAAGCGAACTGATTCGGGCCGGCTTTGACACGCTCGTTCGTGCCGGTTATCCGCCTGAGCTGGCCTACTTCGAATGCCTGCACGAACTCAAGTTCATTGTCGATCTTATCCACGAGGCAGGGCTCTCCGGAATGCGCAGACTGATTTCCGATACCGCCAAATGGGGCGAATTGACGGTCGGTCCAAAGATTATCGATCAAACCGTGCGAGAACACATGAGATCTGCGCTGCGCGACATTCGCTCCGGGAAATTTGCGCGCGAATTTATTCGGGAAATGGGAACCGGCGCGCACCGTCGCGCCGGGCTGCTGCGCAGAGCCGAAAAGCATCCGATCGAGAAAGTCGGCGCACGCCTCCGCAGCCTGATGAGTTGGAAACAGAAAAGCTAGAAAAACAAAGCACACGTCGCGTTGCCGTGTCAGGCAACGTACCACTCACCCAACTCCGGTTTTTGGCGGAGTTGCTTAGTCTTAGCCCAGTGCGCGATAAACTAGTGGCCGGCTGGGAGCGCAACACTTGCGCCCACTTCGGCGCCGCCCTCTGGGCTGCGGCCGATCACCTCTAGCGGGTTGGTGGTGGTCGCAAATGCGCCGAAATACTTATCGCATCGTAGCGGAATGCCAGAGGCGATGGTCTTCACGTAGCAGATTTTTGCGACCCTAGGTTGGGCAACCACATTCTTGCCCGGGTCCGTAGCGAACGCCGATGCGCAAAATGCGAGCGCGAGCGCGCAGGTTGCACATCGAGCCGACCAGCCGCACACGCGACTGAACTTGCTCACTGTTTTCATGCCCTGATTGTGAGGCCGCTTTGAATTTCATGCAAGCAAATTCGGAGTATCTTAGGACAAAGAACCCACCCCTTCGGCCACCCACCTTCGCCAAGGCTCCGGCCGGCAAACTTGGCTCAATCTGCCCAGAGAAAATGTTCCAAGCGCAGATGATTCAGGCGGGCCTTGGCTTCTTCACTTCGGTCACCGCCCGCTGCCACCAATCGCTCGTAAATCGCGGCCGCAGATTCCCATTTTGAATCTTCCTCCAATAGCCTTGTGGCATTAAAGCCGGCTTTGTAATACCAGAAAAGTTCACGATGCCCGCCTGGGCGCCCTTCGTCTTCTAAAATTTTGTAAAACGTCTCCAGCGCGCCAGCGCGATCATTCTTCTTCTCCAAGCAGAGGCCCTTTTTGAAAAGCGCCTGGTTGCGCCAGTGGACAAGCTCATTTTTGTCCGACGCCAACTCGTCATAAATTTGGATGGCCTGCTGATAATTTGCGTTTCCGCCCATTTCGAAAAAAATGTCACCCTTGCCGCAGAGGGCCTCGCGTTTCTCAGACTGCGCAGCATCGCTTTTCAACACTTCGTCATATAAGACGAGAGCATCCTTCGGCTTTCCCAGTTTGCGCTCGATAACAGCTTGTTCGTTGCGCGCGGCCCATCGCAAAGCGCCGTTGAGGCGCACGACCTCGTCGAATAGGACGATCGCCCGATCGAGCGAGCGCTCACCCATGCTCGACATCGCCGATTTTGCCGCAAAAAAAAGAGCCTTTTCGCCAAGCGAACTATCTGGATTTTGCTGCGCCAGAAGTTCGAATTGTGTTTGCGCGTTCGCGAAATCTTGGCGTCGGTAAAAAATCTCCGCCAATTTCATTCGAACTTCGGGCGCAAACGGCGAGGCGCTGTGTTGCTCAAGAAATCGTTTGGCCAGGTCGATGGCTTTCGTCTCATTTTCATCAGCTGAATCCTCAATCCAGATGCGGAGATAATCCGCACGTTCTGTCGCCGCCGCAGTTGGGTTGGAATCGGCTGAACGCGCGAGATCTTTTTGCGCTTCAGCTAACCGTGGCGGCGAGGAGTGGAAGGCCAACTCGGCCAGGCCAACCCAAGCCTCCGATACACGGGGATTTTTTGGGAAATCGCGAATAAATTTTTGCAGCGTTTCTGCAGCTTTCTTATCGCCTCTGGCCGCCTGCAACAAGCCTTCCTCCAATCGCAAGGCGGCGCGCGATTCTTCATCCCCGCCTTGCCTTTCGAGTTCGCTATAGTCGGCAACAAAACGGCCGTGATTTCCAAGTCGCAGCCAGCCAGTGCACGCGTTAAACAGCGCGATCTTTGCCCATGGCGAAGCGGCATGCCCAATTTGTTCAAACGCCACTGTAGCCGCCTCAAATCGTTTTGCGGCATATTGCGCTTGAGCGGTGAGGAGGTTGATTCGGTCCAGCAAAGATGGCTCCGGCCGTAGCGAAGAGGCTTCGTTCAAAATCGCGATCGCCTCATCAAAATGCCGTTCCTCCATCTCGAGTTTCGCAAACTCCACCAGAGCAGAGGCGATCGCCGGAGATTTTACTTCACCGTGACGCAGCTGGGCGAATAATTGCCGTGCCCGGTCTCGGTGTCCGGCACGGACTTCGAGCCGAGCAAGATACCATCGTGCAAATGTTCGCCGCGGTTGTTGAGGGTTGCGCACCCATTTCTCCAGTTCGCTGCGCGACGGTCTGCGCTCCGCCGCATAAAGTTCATCTAATTTTGCGAAGAGAACGGGCAGGCCAGCATCCGTTGGATGACGATTGATAAATTGCTCGATCACATCGTCCCCCGATTCGGGCGTTTTTAATTGCAGGTGCGCATCGGCTATTCCCAAGAGCGCGGCGACGAGCGTCTCATGTGGTATTTCCTCCGGTTTATTTAGCACCGCTTGAAACGCGCTGATCGCCTTTTCCGGCCGCCCCAAAATCAGCTCGACCCGGCCCCGCAAAAGCCGCCGCTCTTTTCGTTCCGCCAGAGATTGCGGCTGGATATTGTCCAGCGTGCGCCGTGCGCTGGTGGCGTCCGTTTTGATGATGTACAATTCTGCCAAACGCAGTTGCGCCCTCGTCGCCCATTCTCTGTCGTGGCCGAGGGTCGTGAGCTCTGTCACTGCCTCATCCGGTCTTCCCAACGCGCGCAGCGCTTCCGCCGCGCCAAAAGTTGCTGCCGTACGAAATGGTGAAGTTTGCGCCGCCGCCAGTCGTTTGTAGAGCGGCAGCGCGTCAGCCCATCGATGCAGGCTGGCGAGTGCCTGGGCGCGCCAAAATTTCACCCATTCAAATTCGTTTAGCCGGTAATCCGTGAGAAGCGCCAACGTCGCGCCGGGCTCCTTCGCAGCGACTTCAGCTTCAGCCAGCTTTTCCGCAATCGCGTACCATTCGGCGTCGCTGGAGCTGCGGTCGAGCAGCATCCGCAAGCGCACCACTGCCACTTCAGGTACGCCTTGCAGCAACGGCTTCGTCGCTTCCGCCAGCTCGGCAGACATGTCTGCACGGACAAATTGCCCAAGAACGCCTATGAAATAGATGAGTGCGATAGGTCCTGTTCGACTCATGTTTTCTCCAGTACGGGCCGCAGGTATTTGCCAGTATAACTCCGCGGAAGATCGACAATTTCCTCCGGCGCTCCTGCTCCAACTATCTTGCCGCCGAGCTCGCCGCCTTCAGGGCCAAGATCAACGATCCAGTCTGCGCATTTGATCATCTCCAGATTATGCTCGATCACAATGATCGTGTTGCCCGCGTTGCGAAGTTTCATCAAGACTTGCAGCAGTTTCTCAATATCGGCGAAATGCAGGCCCGTTGTCGGCTCGTCAAGGATATAAACAGTGCGGCCGGTGGCCTTTTTAGCAAGCTCCGTGGCGAGCTTCACCCGTTGCGCTTCGCCGCCGGAGAGAGTCGTGCCAGCTTGCCCAAGGCGCAGATAACCAAGCCCGACGTCCAGCAGCGAATTTAGTTTTTCCGAAATGCTTGGCACATTGCGAAAAAAACGCGCTGCCTCGTCGACGGTCAGATCGAGCACGTCGGCGATATTCTTGCCTTTGTAGGTGATTTCGAGCGTCTCGCGGTTGTAGCGTTTCCCGCGACAAACCTCACACTCCACGTAAACATCCGGCAAAAAGTGCATCTCGATTTTGATTAGCCCGCCGCCTTCGCAATTTTCGCAACGGCCGCCTTTGACATTGAAACTGAAGCGGCCCGCGTCGTACCCACGCACGCGCGCTGCTGGAAGCTGCGCGAAAAGTTCACGAATCGGCGTAAACGCACCAGTGTAAGTGACCGGATTCGATCGCGGCGTCCGGCCAATCGCGCTTTGGTCAATGACGACCGCCTTGTCGATCTGTTCCAAACCGCGAATTGCCTTGTAAGCGCCCGGTTTATCTTTCGAATTGTAGAAATGCCGGAACAACGCGCGTCGCAGAATATCGTCCACAAGAGTGGATTTACCACTGCCAGAGACACCGGTCACACATGTGAGACAGCCAAGAGGAAAAGAAACATCGATTTCCTTAAGGTTGTTTTCAGTTGCGCCAATCACTGTAAGCCAGCCATCGGCTCGCGGCTGGATCCGGTGCCTTGGAATTGCAATACGGCCCCGACCGGAAAGGTAATCGCCTGTTAAAGAATTTTTGGCGCGCAAGATGGCGTCCAGATTTCCCTGCGCCACAATCTCACCGCCGCGCGGGCCAGCGCCGGGGCCAAGATCGATAATGTGATCCGCAGCGCGAATCGTTTCTTCGTCGTGCTCAACAACGACGACTGAATTGCCGAGATCGCGCAGCCGTCGCAGTGTCCCGAGCAGACGCGCATTATCGCGTTGATGCAAGCCGATGCTCGGCTCATCTAAAATGTAAAGAACGCCTGCCAAGCCCGAGCCGATCTGAGTCGCGAGCCGGATTCGTTGCGCTTCGCCTCCGGAAAGCGTGCCGCTCTCGCGATTAAGTGTGAGATAGCCGAGCCCGACCTCGACCAAAAATTGCAAACGTGATTGAATTTCGCGTACAACGTCGGCCACAATTGTTCGCTGTTGTACAGTTAGGTCGAGATCTCGCATAAATCTTAGGCCGCCCTCTACGGATTGTTCACTGAATTGGTGGATGTTTAATTCGCCCCCATGGCGATCCTTAATCGTGACAGCGAGGACTTCCGGTTTAAGCCTTGCCCCGCCGCATACTTTGCATGGCTCACGCGTCATGAACGCGCGAATGCGATTGCGCGTGAACTCGCTCTGAGTTTGCTCGTAGAGCCGCTGCATCTGCGGCACGAGTCCTTCAAAAGGCTTCGTTACTGTCTCCTCGCCGTCGCCGCCGAGTTTCATTTCAATCGGCTGCCTGTTTGTGCCAAAATAAAGCGCCGTTTTGAATTCGTCGGGCAAATCAGTGAACGGCACGTCTTCATTCACACGGAAATGTTTCGCCATCGCGCTTTGCAGATGACAGTAATAAGCTCGCATTCGCTTTGTGCCGCGTCGCCATGGTGTGATTGCTCCCTCGGCCAACGTTTTAGTTGAATCGGAAATCATCAACTCCGGATCGACCACTAGCTGCGTCCCCAAACCGTGACAAGCTGGGCACGCGCCCAGATGGCTGTTAAACGAGAAGTGTTTCGGCGTCAGCTCGCCCAGTGTGAACCCGCTCTCCGCGTTCCCATAATCTGTCGAATATCGTAACTGTTCCCACTCCTTCTGCTCGATGTTCGAGTGGTGTTGGTCCGATTTTTTTTGCTTCGATCGCAAGACTGACAGTTTGTTCTCGCCCCATTTGAGCGCAGTCTCAACCGAATCAGTAAGACGAACGCGGATACCATCGCGCACAACTAACCGATCCACTACCGCCTCGATAGTATGCCGCTCTTTTTTCCTAAGACGGACCGGTTCGGGGCGATCCAGCTCCCGGATCTGGCCGTCAATTCGAGCGCGGACGAAGCCTTCGCGCCTGATCTTTTCAATCACATCCCGGAATTCGCCTGGTTGGTTTTCGATCAAAGGAGCCAGCACGACAATTTTTGTTTCCGGTTCGTAAGCGAGAATTTGATCGACGATCTGCTGCGGTGTCTGCCGGGTCAGCGGCTGGCCGGTCAGCGGATCGTGCGGCTGACCGATTGCCGAAAACAGCACGCGCAGATAATCGTAAACTTCGGTCGTAGTCGCGATGGTCGATCTTGGGTTCGTGCCCGCGCTGCGCTGTTCGATGGCGATCGCCGGGGAAAGGCCCTCAATGAAATCGACGTTCGGCTTTTCCATCTGATCGAGGAACTGCCGCGCGTACGCCGAGAGGCTTTCCACGTAGCGCCGCTGACCTTCAGCGTAAAGGGTGTCAAACGCGAGCGATGACTTCCCGGACCCGCTTAATCCGGTAATGACCACCAGCTTCTCCCGAGGAATCTCCAAGTGGAGGTTCTTCAGATTGTGCTGGCGCGCACCACTGATCTTGATAACCTGCGCAGGCATTCTCACGTCGAATCTCGAACCTTCTAGTCAAGCACAGTCAGTCTTGTTCTCCAGCAAATTTCTGGCATGAGTCGCGTCGGAGCCAATCCTTTCGTCCGCTTCTGTCATCGGGCGATGCTGAGGTTGCAATTCTTTAGTGGTTTTATTCTTCGCCGTAGATTCAAAAGCGGTGTAGTCCCGCTGTTCGTGGGGCTTTTCCCAATCGCTCTGACTGTGCGGATAACGCGAGGGAACTGGACGTCGGTTCCCTACGGTGATGAATGGTGGACTCCGGGAGGACAGATCCTTTCGTTTCTTCGTGGCACCCTCCGTTTTGCTAACCTCTTTCAGCAGCACAACGAAAGGTTGGCTATGCAAATTCAGACGGCGGGTTAACGCCCTTTACTGTATTTCAACCGACCTATAAGCGAGAAAGACTCAAAGGACGGTCTGATGTCAAGCGACTACCGCTAAATGGGTTTGCTGCGTCGATCAATCCGCCGAATCTTCCAATGGGGACACTGGCGCTATGAGCGTGGGCAGTGGACATGAGAGCGAACCGCGCGCTGCCTCTGGCCGGAGCTATCACGGTGCGTAATGAGCCGGTTGAGAGTAATTGAGCGACCTCTGACGAAAAATCTCTGAATGCGACAACATTCTAACTTGCGCCGCTACATCCGTGCCCGACACTGCACACTTGACCTCTGTAGCGTGTGCGCCTCATTATTCTTGGATCGCGTTTGCGACGCCGATTGCAAATTGTTTAGCAAATCCTTTTGACCTGTATCATGAGCCAGTCTGTTGCATGCTATTTAGTGGCTCCACTGGGTTGTCCGTAAGGCCACGCCCGCTCCCTGTGATCGTCTAGGGTATCAGCGATGGTTGACGAGATCCAAATTGGAAGTGGAGAGGCTTTAACAAGCGGTCTTTCACCTGGTCTTTCTATTCTTGTCCCTGTCTATAATAGCTCAGAGAGCTTGCCAAATCTTATCGAAAGAATCATGCCCGTTGCCAAATCGCTTAATGTTCCCTTCGAAGTGGTCTTGGTAAATGACGGCAGCTCCGATGACAGTTGGAAAACCATCCGTCACCTAGCGACGACTCATGCGTGCGTACGGGGAATTTCCATGATGCGGAACTATGGCCAGCACAATGCGCTCCTTGCGGGATTGCGACTTGCGACCTACGCCACTACCGTAACTTTGGATGACGATTTGCAGCACCCACCGGAAGAACTTCCGAAGTTGATAGCAAAATTAAGCGACGGATTTGACGTAGTCTATGGTTCGCCTAAGAGCGGAACTCACGGCCTCTTCCGAAATCTCGCTTCTGTCGTGACCAAGCTTACGCTGCAAAATGCCATGGGTGTGGAATCCGCGCGTCATGTCAGTGCGTTCCGCGCTTTCAAAACTGATCTTAGGCGAGCCTTCAGCACTTTCCAAAGCCCTTTTGTGTCTTTGGATGTTCTTTTGACATGGGGAACAAGGAATTTTGGGTTCGTGCAGGTGAAACATGACGAACGGCAATTCGGCCGGTCTACCTACACTGTGTGGAAGCTAATGCGCCACGCGCTAAACATGATGACGGGTTTCTCTGTGTTACCTTTACAATTGGCCAGCATTATCGGGTTCGTTTTTTCCTTCGGAGGTTTTACTATTCTCGCGTATGTTTTGTTACGATTTATGTTGTATGGGAGCACCGTGGCTGGTTTTCCATTCTTGGCGTCAATTATTGCGATCTTCTCGGGTGCTCAATTGTTTGCATTAGGAATCCTGGGAGAATATATGGCGCGCATTCATTTCCGGAGCTTGGATCGCCCCACGTACACAGTAGCCGAAGTAACCGAGGCGAGTCGTTGATGGCACGAGAAACGTCAGCGGCATGTTCGTTGTTGGAATGGGATTCCTCGTTTTTTGGATTTCGAATTGGGCAAGCTGCCCGCGAGACATTGTCTCCTAGACGAGGTCAAGCTATTCTGGAATGGTCTCAAGCGAATTCGGTACGGTGCCTTTATTTCCTAGCCGATCCAAGGTCGGCAGAAACTGCCGATGCGGCGCATCGATTGGATTTCAAGTTCATAGACGTGAGGGTCCAATTAAGTTTAGAAGGCTATGTGCAGAACGGGTTCAAGGCCTCAGAATTCGAACTGCGGCCTGCCCGAGCCTCGGACATTGCTGCCATGCAGGTAATCGCGCGAGAAGCACACCAGGACAGTCGCTTCTTTTTTGACACGAATTTCCCAAGCGCGCGCGCCCGAGACCTCTTCTCGACCTGGATCGCTGCTGACTGCAAGGGCCGGGCGGATAAGGTCTTTACTGTGGAACGTAAAAACAGCGGACCGCTCGGGTACGTCACCTGCAATTTGAATAGAAATTCAGACACGGCGCGAATAGGTCTGGTCGGCGTTGCAGCTGAATCTCGCGGAAAGGGCGTGGGTAAAACTCTGATTTCCGGGGCGCTGCAATGGTTTCGGTCTGTCGGCGTGCAAAAGGTCTCCGTTGTTACTCAAATGCGCAACATCGCGGCGCAGCGGCTCTACCAGACAGCTGGTTTTCGCACTGACAGCGTCGGGGTTTGGTATCATCGCTGGTTCTAGGTTCTCACATGGACAAGGCGATCCCTTTTAACAAACCTTTCGTCAACGACGCAGGACGGCGTTACGTCGGCGAGGCTGTTTCATCAATGAAGCACTCTGGTGATGGGCCTTTTACTCAGCGGTGCCACGCGCTTCTTGAGTCACTTATTGGCGCGCCAAAAGTTCTACTTTCCACTTCCTGCACGCATGGGTTAGAAATGGCAGCGTTGTTGCTTCGTCTGCAACCCGGCGACGAAGTCATTGTCCCCTCCTTCGCATTCAGCTCGACCGCGAATGCATTTGCTCTCCGGGGAGCCCGCGTTGTTTTCGGCGATATCCGCCGTGACACATTGAATTTGGATGAATGCCAGGTTGAAGCACTTATAACCCCCCGCACGAAAGCTATTGTCGTTATACACTACGCAGGCGTGGGATGTGAAATGAATGTTCTACTCCAAATCGCAAAGCGTTATAATCTCGCACTGATCGAAGACAATGCCCATGGTCTCTTCGGCAAATATCGGGGCCAATACCTAGGCACCTTTGGGTGTCTCGCTACCCAAAGTTTTCATGAAACAAAGAACTTTAGCTGCGGCGAAGGTGGTGCGCTGGTCATCAACGATCCAAATTTTATTGAGCACGCCGAGATCATCAGGGAGAAGGGCACTAATCGGAGCCGCTTTTTTCGCGGCGAGATTGATAAATATTCATGGGTCGATCTTGGCTCAAGCTATCTACCATCGGATATCCTGGCGGCGCTCTTGCTCTCGCAACTAGAGGCGAGGGAAGAAATTCAGTCGAAGCGACGACGGATTTGGCAAACCTATTACGATGCCCTTAAGGCATGGGCTGACCGAGATGGAGTGGGATTGCCATGTGTGCCCTCTCATTGCGATCAGGCTTACCACATGTTTTATCTGTTACTGCCGTCGCTCAAAGATCGGCAAGCTCTGATCAGCCATCTTCGCTCGCGCGGAATCTTGGCGGTGTTTCATTATCTACCGCTCCATCTGTCTGAATACGGCAGGCGATGGGGCGGGAAACCAGGCGATTTTCCGGTTACGGAAGACATAAGCGATCGGCTGCTGCGCTTGCCGTTTTTTTTCTCACTTACCGATAGTGAGCAAGCACAGGTTATCGATTCGGTCTGCAGTTTTGTCCCACGGAATGCTCGGCACTAGGTTGACTTCGCAGGCGTGATGAAGACGGACGGCTACGATCCGCAGTTCTTTGCGAAAATCGCGGCTGTCGAGGGGAAACACTTTTGGTTTTGCGCACGCGCTCGAATCATAGCGTGTGTTGTAAGACAGGTCGTTAGCTCCTTTCAGCCGGGTTATCGTTTCGTCGAGGCCGGCTGCGGAACTGGCATGGTACTTCGGGAACTGGTTCGAGTATGCAAGGGAGGCGACGTCTCAGGCATCGATTTGTTTCCCGAAGCGGTCGCTTTCGCTGCCGAAAGGGCTTCGTGTCCCGTCAAGGTGGGCGACCTTGAAGAGCCGACGGTCCTTGGTGAAGCTGATGTCGTTGGCACATTCGATGTTCTGGAACACCTTGCCGACGATCGGAAGATTTTAAACGGACTAAATCGAATACTGAAACCCAAGGGGATACTAATCCTCACAGTTCCTGCTCACATGTCGCTTTGGAGCTATTTTGACGTCGCATCTCGCCATTACCGCCGTTACACCGCTGCGCAACTATCACAGGTTCTCCGAGAAAGCGGATTTGAGGTAGAATACTTAACCGAATTCATGATGAGCCTTTTCCCGCTGCTGTGGCTTCTGCGGCGCCTGCATGGTGGCACCGGTGAAATGGATCGCGAGAATGCTGTCGAAAAGACCGCTAATGAATTAACAATTGTTCCTATCGTTAACGGAATTCTTAAGCTCATTCTTACTTGGGAAGCCTTTGCCATTCGACGGCGTTGGCGATTGCCTATCGGCACGTCGCTGCTCGCAGTAGCCCGGAAAAAGCATCCCGCGGATCACAGCAAGTCTTCGGGCTGCGCCTCGCCGCTCTAATGGGATAGATTCCCCGCCATTAGGTGACTGCTTAGATCCCGGTTGAATCCGAAACTGCGGACGAGCAATGTTGCTCTAGGTGATGAGGGGCTGGAAAGCGTAGTCAGAGGTGGCACAACAATTTTTTCATCGGAAAGCGCCTCTCCGTCCGTGCTATGGACCGTGTATTGTAGCTTGGGATCATAACCCCTTATATAACCAAGGAAGCCCATATTTCTGGCAAGTTTGTTTAGGTAGAATATCCGGTCCGTGAACGGGGCCACCGCTGAAGAGCGGGCGATGCCGCAGATGACTCCAGCGGGATCGACGATCACCAAGGTCTTCGGAGCTGCCTTTCCATCGATCCACGCCATACCGACGATTCGTGCCGCCGGTTTACCGTTTTCGCAGGAGACTATGGCATCAATCCGGCATTGGCCCCTGAGCCGTTCTGGCTTATGCCGCCCATTGAATAGGTTTGATTCGTTAAGGCCAATCCAATCCTGCAAGCCCTCTGCGAACATGTCTAATCGGCGCTGCCTTAATTGCTTGGCCACGCGATAAACCCAGTGTTTGCCTGCCGCGGGAGCTAGGATGCGTATTTCTTGTTCATCCCGAACCCCATTAACCAGGCTAGTTGCTCCTGCTTGGGCAAGGCGCCTGGCCCACCGACAATTGAGCCCGCCCTTGTAGTGAGAGGGAAAAGCGACAATGGAGACAGCGAACACCACAAGATAAACTAGCCACCGTGCCCACCGAGTCGATTCAGCACGCTGAAGTGCCACTAACAGCGCACCTGTCCAGAAAAGGGTGCTATGAAAAAAATAGCGCGGTGCGGCTAATTCAAATGGTAACGCTCGAAAGTGGTCAGCCCGGCCAATAACAACGAGTCCTGTAGCTATGAGATTAAAACTGACTAGGGCTAGTCCAATGAGTCCGAGACTGCTCCTACTGAGGTCGCGGCGAATCATTGCGTAAACAATTTCCCCCATCGCAACTGCCAAAGCGAGTATGCCGAACGCTAGCGCGAAGAACGATGACTCAACCAGGCCGGTAGAAAGTGGCCCTGCTCGCCAGTGTGATGCCGCATAAAAGATTGGCGCGCTCAGCACTCGAGACAAATAGGACAGATCAGCAGTTATATCCGAGCTGGATAAGCCGAGGCTCGGCAAGCCCGCGAGTGTTGACCCATGAGGAGGTAACAAAATAAAGATGACCGGTGCGGTTACGGCAGCAACGATTATGAGGCCGTAAGTGCGCCAGGGTAAACGAAGACACCACGCTAGCAATAATAAGGTCGGCCAAGTTGCCAAACCGGCGCCAAAGCTAAAAGAGGAGACAAACCCTCCCGCAATTACAGCAAGCGTAGCAGCCCAAAACCGTGCTGAGTGAGAGCACATGGATGGCAGGCAGATAAATGACACCTCCGCCCCTGCCATAAGAAGAGAAGCAATACAGTTGAAACCGCCGGACGCGGTGATGTTGTCCCGGCCCATCCAAAAGGTTCCCAGAATTACGATGAGGGTGGATATTACTTTTCCAGTAAGCTCTATTGTCTGATCCCGCCAGACCGGAATCAGCAGCAGCCCTGTCGCGATGAAAAGCAGCGTGAGCCCAATGTAGAAGACGAATTGCTGGTTACCATGGAAAAAATGAAGATCTGCAAGCCAAACGAAGCTAGGGAAAAACAGTGAGTGACCATTGTGTTTTAGCAACGCACTTTCGAGCCAGGTGTGATTTAAGCAAACATCGTAAATCCTCCAGAAGTCATAATGGGTCACCGTCCAGTGACCCAGACAAAGGTACGCGACACCGGAAAACAGGAAAATTGCGCCGACGCAGATAGCGCATAACTGCGCAGTCCGGTCGGCTGTCACGCTGAATTTATTCATCGACTAAAGACAGCGGGTCTATGCGTCAACGCTGGTCTTGAGCGAACAGGCTTTCCACAGTGATGTTCTGCTTTCGGAAGAACCGCATCGTCTGCAACACTGCGCAGCAATAGTATAGCTGCAGAGCGTCATCACGTGTGTATGATTCAGATATCCATTGCGGCTACAATCAGTGAAGGAAATCGCCAGCGGAGCGGGTACGACTGTTGGAACTACCCCGCGGAAGCGAAAATTATCACCGACCTTACTCGAGATAGTTCCGCAGGAACAGCTCTATAATGTGCTCTGCGCCGGCGCCCTTCACATGTCTCAGATCGGCCTCCCAGACAGCGGCGCGATCGGAGTTTTGAACAATCTCATAACTTGGGAAGTAATCCACATTGTCATGCGCTGCAGTCCATTCCTGTGCGAGTGCTCTCAGCAGAGACTTGGCGTAAGTATTCGCGACGACTACGTCTAGCGTGGAAAACGTGGTCATCAAAGGTACCGGAGAAACGGTGACCACAATTCGAAGGTCAGGATGCCCACGGCGAGACAAAAGGGCGTGTATCGCTTCCAAATTAGTCCAGTTCTCTGCGAAGCTCGTCAGGTGAAATTCGTACCGATCAGCTTGTGTCTGCAAAAGCCGTGGGACTGGAGTGGAATTGAGGTACACATCAGCTTCAAGGTCGCGCCAAACCTCGACTAATCCTAGAGTGATGATTACCGCGCGACAATTCATAATGCGTTGAGTAACTCTTTGCATCAACCAGCGGCGCTCCAGCGTTTCCTCGAACCCAGTCAGCTCAAGCGCCGGGTTAGTGTGCGGATCGAACCACGTGTGTTCGGTCACTTGAGCTATCGATTCGACAGGAAAAACCGCCCCGGGGTCTAGAGCCCAGCGAAGTTCGTTCAGTATCGAAAACGTATTGTATTTGTTGATAAAACCGAGCCCTGTGCTCCCTTTGGCCTTAGCTGCTGCCTTAAGCCTCGCAAACTCCGGTGCTGCGCTTTCGACAGCAATTTTGTTCTTTGCGAGGGCCCACTCGAGTCCTCTCGCGAAACACGATCCGATCGCGTAGAATTTGTCCTGGCTTTGGAACTTGAATTTCGGGTCTAGCTTTGGGGTGAACCAAATCTGCCGCAACCGCTGAAAAGCATATTTGCCTGTGAGGTCATTTGGGTCCGCGCCGTCTTTGTACCAGCGGTTAGCACTATTCTGGTGCCAGTTTTTAACTGCTTCAGCGGCAGTTGCCACATAAATCGACCGCAGACTTGCCGACGCAATTTTTGATGAGAGAGGCGCAGTTTGTTCGCTAATGCACACGTCGGACATGGAGCGAGAGGAGTTTAAACTGGAAGCAATGTTGCCGAAGTTTCCTATATTTACTTTATGAGCTGTGGCAAGGAGATATGACGCCGATTATTGAAATTCCAAGCAATGATTCTGCTGAACATTTTCCAAAGGTGGCGCCAAACAGCTTTTCTTCAGACCGTATTCTAGTTTGTCGCAGCGGTCACTACCCTGAGGACTGGTTCGCCGACGAAAGGTTTGCTGGCGCGTTTAGGCAATTTCGGCGATAAAGCTGCTGCAAGGTGGAAACAATGTCTGGCAAGATCCTGATTGTCGAAGATGAGCGCGACGTCGTCGATCTTCTCGCGCTCAATTTACACAAAGCGGGATTCGGCGTCTCAACGGCGATAGATGGCGCTGCTGGGTTGCAGAAGGCACGCAGGGAAAACCCGGCTTTCATTATTCTCGATCTGATGCTGCCCAAAATGCCTGGACTGGAGGTTTGTAAGATCCTCAAAAGTGATCCCGCAACGCGTCAGATTCCGATCATGATGCTGACAGCCAAAGCTGAAGAAATCGATCGCGTTGTCGGTTTGGAATTTGGCGCCGACGATTACGTAACGAAGCCCTTTAGCCCTCGTGAAGTGACCTTGCGGATCAAGGCGATTTTGCGCCGTGCCGGGGGCCCGGCAGAGGATGAATCCCTGAGTGCGGGTTCTATTGTGATTGATCCAGGGCGGCATGAAGTCTCTGTCAATGGCAAGCGGATCAAGCTCACCAGCCTCGAATTTAAACTTCTGCGTACGCTCATGCAGCGGCGTGGTCGTGTGCAGACGCGCGACCGTTTGCTTAATGATGTCTGGGGCTACGAGACTGTCATTGACACGCGCACTGTTGATACGCACGTGCGCCGCTTGCGAAAAAAACTCGGTAAAGCTGCTGACGCAGTCGAAAGCGTGCGCGGATTCGGTTACCGGTTGCGCGAAGATTAACGCACCATGGTGTGGCTGATTCTCTGCATACTTTGTATAATCTCCGCAGCGACCGCCCTTGTCGTCTGGAAAAAATGGATTGCGCCATGGCGACAGATTGACCAGCTAGTTAGACAGATAGTCTGCGCCGAAGAGCCGCGCACTTTTCTTGTCAGTGGTGGCATCCAAGCGCAGCGCGTGGGACTGGCGCTGGAAAACGTTTTCCGGCGCCAGCGACAGCTCGCGCAACAGATTGCAAGACGCGAATCGGGCACGCAAACCATCCTTGGCGTAATGCAGGATGGGGTGCTCGTGGTGGACGCGCAGCGTCGCATTGCGCTTATGAATTCAACGTTCGAGAAATTGTTCGAATTGCGGGAGGGAAGCGTGGGGGCTCCATTGCTTGAAGTCGTTCGCCACGCGACACTGGACAAGCTGATTGCGGAAACGCTACGCACCGGTCAACCGATGCGGAGCGAGTTGAGTCCGACCAGTTCACAAACCAATGCAAATCGCTATCTTGAAGTCAGTGCTGTGCCAATAAAACAGGCCGCCGATAGTACGACCGGAGCGGTAATGCTGTTTCACGATATTACCGAACTCAAACGGCTCGATCAAGTCCGGCGCGATTTTGTGGCGAATGTTTCGCACGAGTTGCGCACGCCATTGTCGATCTTGCGCGGCTACATCGAGACGTTGCTCGATAGCCCAGAAACATCGCGCGGGGAACTCTCGCGAATCCTCCGAGTGATGGAGCGTCATTCGAAGCGCCTCGACTTGCTCGTCGACGATTTGCTTTCGCTTGCGCAACTGGAATCGGCGAATCCAGATTTGCAATTGGGCACTGTCGATCTGTCGAGCTTCTTCGGAGAAGTGATGCACGATTGGGAAAAGAAGCTCGCAAACAAACAGCTTAAAGTAATTATCGATGTTCCGCCTTACTTTCCCATGATTCGCGCTGACCGGACGCGGCTGCAGGAAGCTCTCTACAATTTGCTCGATAACGCCGTGAAATACTCGCATGAGCATGGCGAGATTCGGCTGATCGCTCGGCGGCACGACAATGAAATCGCGCTGATCGTGAGCGACAACGGCGTTGGGATTGCCAAAGAGGACTTGCCACGGATTTTCGAGCGCTTCTACCGCGCCGATAAGGCACGCAGCCACAACAGCGTTCGGGGCACCGGCCTCGGCCTCGCGATTGTGAAACACATCGCGCAACTCCACGGCGGCCGTGTGGAAGCCGAGAGCGAAATCGAGAAAGGCACGACGATTCGCGTGGTTTTGCCGATTGTCACACAAACGTAACAGTAAAGGTTTTGACCGGGTGAATCGGCGTGCGCCACTTTCATCCAATGACGAAATTCCACAAACCGAAGATTGTTGGGGTACTACTAGCTCTGGGATTGAGCGCGAGCGCTTCGGCGCAAATGGCGATCAACGGCGCGGGCGCGACGTTCCCGTATCCGATTTACTCGAAGTGGTTCGATGCATACGCGAAGGTCGATCCGTCCGTGCGATTCAACTATCAGTCCATCGGCTCGGGCGGCGGACAAAAACAAATCCTCGCGCAAACCGTAGATTTCGGCGCATCTGATGGACCGATGAGTGACGACAATCTGGCGAAGGCACCGGGCAAACTGTTGCACATTCCAACGGTGGCGGGCGCCGATGTAGTCGCCTACAACTTGCCGGGAAACCCTGCATTGAAGTTCGACGCGGACACAATCGCCGGAATTTTTCTCGGCCAGATCAAAAAATGGAACGATCCGAAGATAACAGCGTTAAATCCCGGCGTAAAACTGCCCGATCAGGAGATCGTGGTCGTGCATCGATCGGACGGCAGCGGAACAACTTACATTTGGACCGATTACTTGAGCAAGATCAGTCCAGAATGGAAGACAAAGGTTGGCACAAATACGTCGGTGAACTGGCCGACAGGAATCGGAGGTAAAGGCAACGAAGGCGTCGCTGGTCAAATCAAGCAAACCCCGGGCGCGCTTGGCTACGTCGAGTTGATCTACGCAGTCCAAAACAAAATGCCGTACGCCGATGTCAAGAACGCGGCTGGCCAATTTGTGAAACCGACTATCGAAACGGTGACTGCGGCGCTTGCCACCGCGAATATTCCCGATGACTTCCGTTTCTCGATGACGAACGCTCCGGGCAAAGACGCATATCCAATTGCGGGTGCGACGTGGCTGTTGGTTTACCAGCAGCAGAAAGATCCCGCCAAAGGCAAAAAGCTGGTCGAATTCCTGAAGTGGGCACTGACCAAGGGCGAGGGAATGGCCAAGAGTTTGGACTACGCGGCGCTAGCGGAAAATGTCCAACAACGTGTTCTCAAGCGAATCGACGAGATCAAATTTTAGTGTGAGCGGTCATGCAGCTTGCCACACATCGAGAACTCGTCCCGGTTGAGCCGGAATCAGCCTGGCGCGCGATGGCGCCACCGTCGCGCCTTGGTGACAAGGCCTTCGAGTGGTTTAGCCTTGCCATGGCGCTGACCGTACTCGTGCTGGTGATCCTGATTGGCTGGGAGTTGTGGCATGGATCTACGCTCGCCCTCAAAAAATTCGGCTTACATTTCCTTACCACGTCCACCTGGGACCCGGTCGCGGAGCAATTCGGCGCGCTGCCGTTCATTTACGGAACGCTAGTTTCGTCAGCGATCGCGTTGCTGATTGCGGTACCGTTGGGCATCGCAACGGCGGCATACCTGACGGAGCTTGCGCCGTTGTGGATCCGGCAGCCACTCACTTCGCTGATCGAAATGCTGGCGGCGATCCCAAGTGTCATCCTGGGATTATGGGGCATCTTCGTCATGGTCCCGTGGCTGCGCGATTATCCTTTTCCATTTCTCAAGCGCTACTTCGGTTGGATACCATTTTTCACCGGTCCGATCTACGGCCCGTGCATGTTTGCGGGAGGAATCATCATCGCGATTATGATTTTGCCAATCATCACATCGGTCTCACGGGAGATTCTCCGTAGTGTTCCGGACTTGCAGCGTGAAGCCGCCTACGCGCTTGGAGCGACCCGCTGGGAAGCGACCCGAATCGCGGTGCTGAGTTACGCCAAAAAAGGCTTGTTCGGCGCCGTCATCCTCGGTCTGGGCCGCGCGCTCGGGGAAACCATGGCCGTCACGATGGTCATCGGCAATACACCGCAAATTGCGGCATCGCTTTTCAAGCCCGGTTATACGCTGGCCAGCGTGCTTGCCAATGAATTCACGGAGGCGACCACCGACATTTATCTTCAGGCGTTATTCGAGATTGGGCTGGTGCTTTTCGGAATAACAATCCTGGTGAACCTTCTGGCGCAATTGCTCCTGCGCACTTTCACGACAACCTCAGCAACACGGGCCGTACAATAGCGATGCATTTCGAACGAGCACACCGTCATACGTGGCGGAAAATCAAAAGCGCGCTGGCATCGGCCATCGCCTTTATTTCCGCCATTCTGGTGATCGCACCATTGGGGCTCGTGTTTTTTCATCTTCTAATTAACGGCGCCAGCTCGGTTAAGTGGGATTTCTTCACGAAGTTGCCGGCGCCGGTTGGGGAGGTCGGTGGTGGCATGGCAAACGCCATAGTCGGCTCGCTCGAACTGCTCGCGCTGGCCGGCGCGATTGGCATTCCAGTAGGCGTGTTGGGCGGAGTTTACCTGGCGGAATATGGCTCCGCACGTATCAATTCAGTCCTGCGATTTTTGGCCGATGTCCTTAATGGAGTCCCATCCATCACGTGGGGCGTCGTGGTTTACGGCCTGGTCGTGTTGCGTTTCAAAGGTTTCTCGGCATACGCCGGCGGGCTCGCCCTCGGCCTGATCATGATTCCACTGATCTTGCGCACCACCGAGGAAGTGGTTCTGCTCGTCCCTAATGGGTATCGCGAGGCCGCGCTCGCGCTGGGAGTCAGCCGCTGGAAAACAATCGTTCACATTGTGATGAAAACCGCGTCCAAGGGGATCATCACTGGGATTCTGCTCGCCCTCGCTCGCGTGGGTGGCGAAACCGCGCCGCTCCTCTTCACCGCTTTCGGCAATCGGTTTTGGAATCACAGCCTGAGTCAGCCGATCGCCGCGCTCCCGTTGCAAATTTTCACCTACGCAATTTCTCCCTATGACGACTGGCATCGCCAGGCTTGGGCCGGCGCGCTTGTGCTCGTCACAGGCGTTTTTTGCGTTAATGTGATTGTTAGAATCTTGACTCGGGGACGTGTGGCCTCTGTCGTTTAGCGTTTTTGGAATGGATAATTTGGAATGGATAATTTAGTCATGCCAGAATCTGAGCGAAGTGTTATGGAACCCGTCGATCGGCCGACTGAGTCGACGCCAGCGGACGAGTCCGCGGCAGTTTGTACGTTTCAAGTAAAGAATCTTTCCATTTGGTACGGGGAGAAACGGGCCATCGACAATGTGAGCCTGGACGTCGCTTCCAATGCCGTGACAGCGATCATCGGGCCAAGCGGTTGCGGAAAATCAACTTTTATTCGCGCACTCAATCGCATGCATGACCTCGTGCCCAAGACGCGTGTCGAAGGGAAGGTGCTTCTTCAAGGCGAGGATCTTTATGCCAGCAACATCGATCCGGCGATCGTTCGCCGCCGGGTCGGCATGGTCTTCCAAAAATCGAATCCGTTTCCGACGATGTCGATTGGTGAGAATGTCGTCATTGGCTTGCGGCTGAACGGAATCCGCAATCAAAAGTTTCTGAATGAACGCCTGGAAAAATCGCTGCATATGGCTGCCCTTTGGGATGAGGTGAAAGATGATTTGCACAAGCCTGGTACTAGTCTTTCGGGTGGCCAACAACAAAGGCTATGCATTGCGCGCGCGCTCGCAGTCGAGCCTGAAGTGCTTCTGATGGATGAGCCCTGTTCGGCGCTTGACCCGATCGCCACGGCCAAGATTGAGGAGTTGATCTACGAACTCAAGGCCAATTACACGATCGTGACCGTGACGCACAACATGCAACAAGCCGGCCGCATCTCAGATTACACCGCTTTCTTTTATCTTGGACGCCTGATCGAGTTTGGGCCAACCACAAAAATTTTCACAAATCCAAGCGACAGACAGACGGAAGATTACATCACCGGCCGATTTGGTTAATGGAACATCGATATTCTTGTTATGATCGCGCCTAAACACATCCTGGGGACATTTGACGAAGCGCTTGCTTCACTGCGCAATAATGTGCTGATGATGGCAGGATTGGCCGAGCGCAGCCTCGATAGAGCGATGAAAGGCTTGTTCGAGCGCGATGATGATCTTTGCGCGTATGCGATCGCTGACGACGAAGAGATCGATCAGCTTGAGATGCAAATCGACAAGGATGGCGTGGCAATTTTGTTGCGGTTTCAGCCGCTCGCCTCCGATCTGCGGCGCGTGGTTTCCGCCATGAAGCTTTCCTCTAACCTTGAGAGAATCGCCGACCAGGCAACAAACATCGCGCGTAGAGCGCGGAAATTGAATCAGCATCCGCCATTGGCCGAAGTCGAATTGGTTAAACCGCTGCATGAGCACGCCATGTCGATGTTTAAAGACAGCGTAGATGCGTTCGTGCGCGAAGACGTGGAGCTTGGACGCGCTGTCGTGCCACGCGACGAAAGATTGGACGAACTGAATCGCGTTGTCAGTCGAAAATTAATCGAACGCATGGCGAACGACCCGGAGCAACTGCGCGGTTATTTGAATCTAATGTTTATTAGCCGACATCTCGAGCGCGTGGGCGATCATGCTACGAACATGGCTGAGGACGCCGTTTATGCTGCCGCAGCGGAAGACATCCGGCATCAGACTCTCGCAGCCTCAGCCTGAGACGGTGCGCGTTGCGTATGCTCAGTTGATCGCCGATCTTTGAGGGATGCCGCAGGCTCAGGCCACTGCTCGAACCGAAGAGGACCGTAGCGCGCTCGCTGCTCCGCGGGTCGTCCAAACCGCGCATGAGCGTTTTGGCGACTCAAAAAATTTCATCAACCGCGAGCTAAGCTGGCTCGAGTTTAACCGCCGCGTCCTCGAAGAAGCGCAGGACCGGAGTCAACCGCTCATCGAGCGGGTCAAATTTCTTGCGATTTTCAGTTCGAATCTGGACGAGTTCTTCGAGATTCGCGTCGCCGGGATCAAGCAACAAATTGCGAGCGAGACGAGCGACATCGGTCCGGACGGCTTGAGTCCGACGGAGACTTTCGATCGCATCCAGAAAACAGTCCGCCAACTAGTGGCTGAGCAATATGCGCTCTGGAAAAACGAATTGCTGCCCGAGCTGGCGAAGAATGGGATTTACTTGCGCGAAATCGCAGAGTTGCCGGCGAAACGCGCGGCCTGGGCGCATCGTTATTTTCAACAGGAAGTTTTTCCAATGCTCACGCCGCTCGCTGTGGATGCGAGCCATCCGTTTCCGCATCTCTTGA
Organism: Verrucomicrobiota bacterium; assembly: GCA_046734045.1. GTDB lineage: Bacteria > Verrucomicrobiota > Verrucomicrobiia > Chthoniobacterales > UBA10450 > Udaeobacter. The sequence continues at coordinate 16,629 of JBKPQL010000038.1, read as the reverse complement.
ATCGCAGCCATAACCTGCTTGTGCGGGCGAAGGCGCAGCGAGGCGGTGAGCCGCTGCACGCCATTGTCCAGGTTCCGCGTGCGGTTTCTCGGCTAATTGCTCTGCCGCGCGGCAAAGGCGCGGACGAACCCTGGGAGTACATCTATCTCGCCTCGCTGATCAAACAGCACATCGGCGAATTATTTCCAGGCTTGATCATCGACGAGGTGCACGCTTTCCGCGTCACCCGCAACAGCGATCTCTACATCGACGAAGAAGAGGCGGAAAATCTCCTGCGCACCATCGAACAAGAGTTAAGGCGCTCGAGTCGGGGCAATGCGGTCCGCTTGGAAGTGGAAGCCGATTGTCCGAAGGACTTTCTCGAGTTGCTGCTGAGGTTCTTCGACCTGACAGAGGCCGACGCTTACAAACTCGATGGTCCGCTTTCCATGACGCATCTGATGCCGCTCTTGACTAATGACGCGTTTGCGAAACTAAAGGACCGTCCATTTCAGCCGGCGCGCGATCCCGCGCTTCCGCCGCATGTTGATTTCTTCGAAGTGTTGCGGCGTCAGGACGTGCTGCTCCATCATCCTTACGACAGCTTCGATCAAATTGTCGAGTGGATTGAGGCCGCAGCGCAGGATCCACAGGTGCTGGCGATTAAAATCACCCTGTACCGTACAAGTGGTGATTCACCCATAGTGGGAGCGCTCATCGAGGCTGCCAATGCCGGAAAACAAGTCACCGCTATTGTTGAGCTCCGTGCACGCTTTGATGAGGCGAGTAATATTCAATGGGCTCGCCGTCTGGAAGAAGCCGGCGCGCATGTCATCTATGGGGTGGTCGGCCTAAAAACGCATTCCAAGGCGCTGCTCATTGTTCGTCGTGACGCAGACCAGCTCCGGCGTTATGTGCAGCTCGGCACCGGCAACTATCACTCGCGCACTGCGCGCATTTATACCGACTTTAGTTTGCTCACCAGCGAACCAAAATTGACCGAGGAAGTAGCCATCGTTTTCAATACCCTCACTGGCCTCGCCGGTTATCCCGGCCTGAAAAAATTAATGGTGGCGCCGTTCGATATGCACAGCCGCCTCATCCGCTTGATTGAGCGCGAGCGTGACCACGCTCGGTCAGGCAAACCAGGTCGCATTGTGGCGAAATTGAACGCGCTGGTCGATAAGGAAATCATCGAGAAACTCTATGAAGCTTCGTGCGCCGATGTGACTATTGATCTGATCGTCCGCGGCATCTGTTGCTTGCGGCCAAAAATGCCCGGCTTGAGCGAGAATATCCGCGTCATCAGCATTGTAGGTCGTTTTCTTGAGCACAGCCGGATTTTTTATTTTGAGAATGCCGGTCAGCCCAAGGTCTTTCTGTCCAGCGCTGATTGGATGCCGCGAAATTTTTATCGGCGGATCGAGCTGGCATTTCCGGTCGAAAACCCAACGTTGCGCGACCAGATCATTAACGAGGTGCTTCCCAGCTTTTTACACGACCGTGTCAAAGCGCGCGAGCTTCAGTCGGATGGAAGCTACCGGCGTTTGAAACCCGAGGGGTCGGAGCCGCGCGCGCAGGCGCAGTGGCATTTCCGTGAGGTCTCCCGCGAGCGCACCAGAAAAATGACTGCCTCAAAGAAGAAATTGCGCGCCGATAAATTGATCCCGATCATGGTAGCCAGCGACAAACCTGCGGCTCCTGCTGCGACTGGGACCGACCGCCAACCGAAATCCACGTCTTCGGCTATCACGTCGAAACAACCGTGATGAAGAAAAAAGTCCTCGTCATCGACATTGGAGGCTCGAATGTGAAACTGATGATTTCGCGTGCGGAAAAACGAAAATTCAAATCTGGGCCGCAGTTGACGCCCCACGAGATGATCAGGCAAATTAAGCCATTAGTTAGCGATTGGAAATTTGACGCGATCTCGATGGGATTCCCCTCACCAGTGCGCGAGGGGCGCATCCGAAGCGAGCCGAAGCATCTCGGCAAAGGGTGGGTGCGATTTGATTTCGAAAATGCGTTTAGCAAACCAATCCGCATCATTAACGACGCCGCCATGCAAGCACTTGGCAGTTATCACGGCCGGCGAATGCTTTTTCTCGGCTTGGGCACAGGACTTGGTTCAGCCCTCGTGTGGAGCAATTATGTTCTACCGCTGGAACTAGGCGATCTCCCTTATCGTAACGGCAGCATCATTGAAGATTACCTTGGGAAACCCGCCATGGCGCGGCGTGGCCACAAGAGCTGGCGACACGATGTCGAGCATGCGCTCGTCCAACTTAAAAAAGCGCTGATCGCCGACTATGTCGTTCTCGGTGGTGGCAACGCTAAAAATTTGGACGCGCTGCCCAAGGGAATCGAACGTGGACACAATCGCAATGCATTTCTAGGCGGAACGCGGCTGTGGCAAATCGATCCGCGCACCCGCCGTCCAAAATGGCAGATTCTGTGAGCAAGAGAAAACATCGACATGGAACTCTATTTTCTTAGACACGGTGACGCCGACTGGCGGAAGTGGAACAAACCCGATGATGAACGTCCACTAACCAAACGCGGCAAAAAAGAAATGCGCGACGTCGCGAAATTTCTCGATCGTCTGAATGTGCGACCGGACCTGATCGTTACCAGTCCACTGCCGCGGGCAGCACAAACTGCCGAGATCGCAGCCGATTATCTGAAAGCGAAGTTGCGAAAGGATGAATTGCTCGCCCCTGGATTCGGGATGAAGAACCTCGGAGCGGTGTTGAAGCGGCATCGCGCGAGAGTTTTGATGCTGGTCGGTCATGAACCTGACTTTACTAACATTATTTCGGGATTAACCGGCGCCTCTCTTAAGCTTTCTAAGGCCGGCGTGGCGGTGCTCGATGTCGACCCTGAATCCGAGGAAGGAAAGCTTCTCTGGCTTTTCCCGCCAAAGATCGCGAAGAAGCTTGGGTGACTTGACTAGAACAGAGCGACTCTCGCTTATTCCTCCTGCAGATTGTAAGCAGGAGGAGCGGATATCGTCCCAATCAAGCCGACTAGAACTTCCTAGGGCGTCGTCGGATCGGCAAACGATCCGCCAAAGATGTCCGAGTTGCCAAAGGTAGCCGGACAATTTTGCTGAGGAGCGGGCGGCGGCACCGTTGCGCCATTCTGCACCGCCTGGCGCCAGGCATCTATGGCGGGACAATCCGCTGCATTACGCGCATCATTCCACACGCCCGCGCCATACGTGCGCGTGGCGATTGCGTACACGTAATCCCCTAGAAACTCGGCTTTCAGATCGTTTGAACTCGAGCCGCGCGGATCACCCGCTGCGCTGCGATGCAGGGTGGTCCAGTTCGTCGGTGCACCGCCTGCTCCGATGTCTGCATGCTTGACGACGCCAAGCAGCGATCTCAGGCTCGTAGTGTTATTGCGGAACGGCGTCGTGAAAGCGTTGTAAACGAGGTAGAGATCCCTTCCGTCCGGCGAAATCGCCGGTGCCGCGTAGAAGCCGCGGTCCCCCGCAGTACTCACCACTGCCGGAGTAGACCAAGTGCCACCGCCATTTCTGGAATACCTGAGCAGTACCACTTCATGATTCAGTCCAAAGCGACCATCCACCCAGGCATTCACGATTTCGTTAGTCGCATCGGCGCCAGTAGGCGCGCCATTTGCGATATCTACACTCGGCGAAGCCGCCAGATCACTGCGTGCGCCGGCAATGCCATCCTCGGTGCATTCGTTAAAGACGGGGTCTATGTTAAAGCAACCGTCGTTCATAAGGGAGATGTTCACCGGGTGCGTCCAGCTCTGACCGCCGTCGAACGACTTAATCATTACATGCGTGCCGATACTTGGAGTCCCCGCTCCAAATTGAGTGACAAAAAGATAGACCACGCCGTGGCTGTCGGTGCGGATCGTGCACCCGGTTTTATAACCGTGTGAAGCGTTGCTGGTGGCCGTTGTGACTTGCTTTTGCGTCCAAGCGCTCCCTCCATCGGTCGACGTAGCCGCGATGACCGGCACCGCATTGGAGCCACGGAAAGCACTGTAGGCGATGTAGACATGTCCAAAGAAGGGACTCGATGCTGCATTATCCGCCCAGATCTGCGGCTTGTCGGAGAAGGCCGCCCCATTTTGCTTGGAGACCAGCACTGGCTGCATCCACGCGTTTTTGCCAGCAGCACCGCCCAATGCCGCCGCCCCCACATGATCGGTGCGTGAGACGGCAATTGCCTCGAACCCCTTGAAAGCGGTCCCGTTGCGATCTGCGCTTAGGTTCGATACGAGGGTCGAGTAATACAGACGCGAACCATTAAGCCAGGAAAAGTGACCGTTGGCGTCGGGCTTGGGGCCAAAAGCGAGCCCCGGATCACCGTCGGAAGTCAGCCCGTTCTCATAATACCACGGCAGCGTACCAATAGGTCCGACGTGGGGTGTGCAGGCCGGGTCGCTGTTGCCTATGACGCCCGTGCAGCCGCGCGCAGTCAAGCCGGTATACGTTGGTTGCACCCACGTACCGCCAAAGTTGAACGAGAAGTAGACGCCAGAGGTACCGACGCCAGATGTGAAGGGACAAGTCCTGTCATCCCCGGCGTTACAGGCTTCCATGTCGATGTTGTCGTTGGCGCCCGCAACGAGGAAGCCCGGATGATTTGCGTCTACGGCGAGCGCGGGTTCATTCTGCTTGTTCAGCGAGAATGGTGTGGTCGGACTACCAACGCTGACGCGAATATCGGGATTCAGAGCGGCGACCGCGGTGACCACGGCGGCTGCGATAAGCGTGCCCGCGACGGGAATTCGTAGCTGCGATAGGAGATGAGTTCCACTAAACGAACGAGGAGTTTTCATATTTGTTAGCTGCAAATTACGCGTTCAAATTAAATCGAGCGAATTTGAGAGCGTGAGAGTGCCGAACGGTTATACGAGTGTCAAGGAGCTTTTCCTTGTTTGTCCGTCTTTTCACGGATTCGGCTCTGGGTCCTAATTATCCGCGTAATCCGCGGTTACATCATTTCAATGCGAGCAAGTACATTGCGATCAGAGCCAGCAGAAAATAGGGAACCAGCACTGCCGCTCCAGCGTAATCTTTTGCCATTCGTTGGCCGAGGAACAGTGCAATAATCGCGATGGCGGAAATGACTGCGCCGTAGAACGCAACTGTTGAATCGCGCGCGAAAATTATTACCACGCATCCAATTGCGCTCAACGCGCCGGCTGCGGTCTCGATGATGGTGATCATAGTCAAAAGCGCTGGCACGATTCCAGCCAGTGGGCTTTTGGCAAAATGGCCTTTCAACCATTCCAGGTTGCCGCGGCGATCGACAACTTTATCGATGCCTGACTGAAGAAAAAGAATCGCGAGAAACGCAGCCGCGAAAATCTGCAAGAGATAAATTGCTCCGGCGGACGTGGGCGAAGCAGACATAACAAACGCATTCTAGAGGGAACCATCTCGCCTTGTCCATCCTTCGTGGTAAGGACAGCGCGCCGCGATGTCCAGACGCCGCAGCGCGCCGTCCCGACCCAGAATTGCCGCGCAAAAAAAACAGGGACGCGGATTTGTCCGCGTCCCTGTCTCACAGAATTGCGCTGAGCTAGCCGATTAAGGTATGCCGTTGAACACGCCCAGACCGGTCACGTTATCCCAGCCTGTGCCGGTGAAGAACGTCGGTGAACTGGTAAAGTCATCGAACGTACGGAGTCGATCTACCGTGCCGTTGGAGTCGTCAACGTTGTTGTTGAAGTTTCGGCGCGCGACCGCGGTCTTAACGGACGTGACGTCATAGTACGAAACAGTGCCGCCGTAGAAGAATGGATTGGCGAAGCCATGCACTCCGGATTTCTGGTCCGACAGCGCCATGATCCCGGCAACGAGTGGGCAGGATAGGCTGGTTCCACCGATGCGATATTCGTCATAGGACGTGCCCTCGGGAAAAGTTTGTGTTTGGCCGATGAGATACCCCGTATTCGGATCGCCCACTGCCGCTACGTCAGGCACGGCACGTCCCGCGAAGGCGGAACATTGCGTCAATGGATCTGCGGTTACTGTCAATGCCGACTGATACGACGGGCGTGAGAACAAGCAGCTCACTCCACCGCCCGAGCCATAAAGCCATCCATTGCAGCCGGGCGCGCGGGTGCAGTTGAGGTTTGATTTGTTGCAGCTGTAGGTGCTCGTATCCCAGCCAGTCTCAACGGCACGTGTGTTTGCTGCGGTTACCCCGAGGCTGGTGCCGCCAACCGCTGTGATCCATGGGCTTGACGCGGGCCAGTCAACTGTCGCATAACCGTGTACGCACACTTCATCGGCATTGTCACCGGATGCGAAATAGATGCCAATGCCTTCAGCCGCGCCTTGGACGAGTGTTTGTTCAAACGGCAAGATAAAGCCAGGCGGCAGGAATTCTGTCGTGAACCCGTAAGAATTGCTAACGATCTGGGCGAGGTGATTGTCGACCACGTGATTCATAGCGGCGTCCAGGTCCTGGTAATTGTTAGGGGCGCCTACGTAAACGATGTTGGCATCCGGTGCCATGCCGTGGACGGCTTCCACATCGAGGGTCTCTTCGCCATACCACCCTTGTGGATCCTGCGCTCGATTCTCGGGAATGTTGTAAACCCCAGGTGCCACCACTTGTGTGAACGTACCTCCATTGGGGGTCGGGAACGTCGGGAGCCCGCGATTCGTCGACCACTGATTAACGTCTTGAAGGATTGTTGGCGACGCGTAGGCATCAATGATCGCGACCGTCTGCCCTTTGCCCGTGTAACCGGAGATGCCATAAGTGCCCTTGATTTGCGCAGGCGTATGCCCCTTTTCAGACCACGGCACAGATGGAAGTGCAATATCTGTAAAGCCGGTCGGGAAAGCGTACCCAGGCGCTGCCGGAGGAGGAGTGTACGGCGGCACGGCTACGCCGGTGAGAAACTGCGCCCAGTAGGTTGAGAGCGGAGGCGCATTCCTGAAACCCTCCGACGGGGGGGCATTGCTATCCACAATATGATTGGTGTGCACGAACTCGTAACTTTGGTCCAGCCCGACTACCGCATTCACAATGCCAGCCAGCGAACTGGGAATAGAGACGTCCGCGGACGGCGAGCGAAGTGTCATTCCATTAACCTTATACATACCAAAGCCAGCACCGAACGCCGCTTGTGCCTGGGCAATGCTTCCCTTGGCTGACACATAATGATTGTTTGCCGGCGTGTAGACGAGAGTGAATCCCTGGCTCGTCAGCCAGTTTTGAACTTGCGCCACTTGATTCGCAGTTGGCGCGAACTGCTGCCGGAATTGCGCAGGTGTCAGGTAATTACGGTAGGACTTACTGTGCGGATCGGACACAGCGCGCGCTAGCGCCTCGGCATCCGACGCGTTATTCCAGCCAAGATACACGCGGAATCCCAGCTGATTCTGTGCATTGGCCGCACTTACAAGGTTTCCAGATTTAGCCCAACTCGGTTTGCTCCCTTTCAGCGTCGATCGGGTCGATGGCGCGGCGAGGGCGACAATACTTAATACCACGGAAGAGATCACTAAAGATACTGCGAGGAGTTTTTTCATAGGTTTTTGGAGTGGAAGTCCGTGACTTTCCCGGCGGCACCTCTGGTGTCAATATTTATTTCCCATTTTAAAAGCGCTCGCGTTTGCGAATGAAAGTATAGCCGTATCGCCGAGTGCTGCGGGATTGAACTGTCAGCATTGCTCCCGGATCGCCCCAGAAAGTGGGCGCTGATCGCGAGCGTCAAAAAGATGAACGCGAAAGCAAGCTACTTGAAGAATCTCGTCACCACGACAAAAAAAATGGGCGGGATAGATTTTCACCTATCCCGCCCATTAGGAAACAACTTTGGTTACGGCGTCAGCTTGCTGATCCGCGTGTTCCAGTCAGCGAGCGCGGTCCGTGTGCCGGCGCCATGGCTGGCTCCGCCGCACGTGCCGAGCAGGTTGTCGCCGCTGCCGCCAGCAAAGAACGGACCGCCCCAGTCGGTATAGTTACAAGGTGAAGTCTGGGTAAGCTCGCTGGCGATCCAGACCGAGTTACCGTCCACGGCCGCCGCGCCGAAGTCGCCCCAGCGCGATCGGATCGGGTTGGGAAACCTCTGCTGCTTGTAGCCGGAGAAACCGTCGTCACGCGTAGCTCCACTTGTCGCGATGATGTGCGTGTCGCCGACACCGACTGACCCGTCGATCGGTGCATACGCCGCGCTCGGGTTCGTCGTGGCGTCCGTGTACGAGAACGCCATTACGCCGCGACCAGCTGCGGTAACGCCGATTGCCGGGTACGTGAGAGAAGCGCCGGCAATACCATACGTCCCCTGCATGACGAGCTTGCTGTTAGTCGGGTTGAGGATGTACCACGCGATTCCGGCGCGGTCGTTCGCCGGGATGTTGTCGAAGCTGACTGCGGTGTCGAGCGCGCCCCAGAGCTTGCCGTTGGCGTACATTACCTGCTGCATCCGAGTGTCATTCGAGTCCGGGCTCGCAACGACCTCAGTCCGCGGCGGGGAACCATGAGCGGTGGCCGAGACGAGCAGCTTCCAGCAGCCCGTGGTCGTGCCGTCGAAGAGCACTGTCGTCTCGTCGTTCAAGCAGTCGCCCTGCGCCACGTCCGGCGTCGTGGCCTTGTCAGCAGTTGTGCCGGAGCCGGGTTGCACCTGCTTCAGCGGGACGCCGTACTGGTTCACAGTTATGAGATTGTTGCTCAAGCTGAGCGCTGGTGACATGTTGAGCGAGGACGTATTTGTTAGCGTCCACGCCACGATCTGTGTCGAGGTTCGGGTGCCAGCGTTGCCGGAGACCGGCTTCTGCGCCTCGTCCGCGGCGTTCGAGCTCAGGAAATATTCAGTGCCGCCAATCGCGAGGTTGAATTGTGAAGTCCCGGGCGACTGCGCTGGCCAGACCGTAAAGCCCGGCTGCGTGGAGCTGGCTTCGCTCGGAGCGTTGACCAAGCCAGACGTGTCAATGTGAACCATGTTGACGCTCGCTGCACCCGCTGCCAGTTGCGCCTTGGAGAACGCGTAGATCTGCGCTCCGCTAAAGCCATTGCAGCACCAAGGGTAGGCGTTGGTCGTGATGTAGAACCCGTTTGCGTCCGCGCCGATGTGCGGGTAGTCGCCGAGATACGGACCCGGATTCGAGCCACCGGTGTTCGTCCCGTCGTTCGTGACGTTTATATGATAGATGTTCCAGCCGCCGGTCGGGTTCGACGTCTGACTGACTGCGATGTCGAGGTGGTTCTGCAACGTGAACGCGCCTGTCGCCGGATTGACTTCGAGTGTCAGCGCAATGACGAAGAAGCGCTGCGTCGCGGCGTCGTAGAGGCAGCTCGGATCGGTCACGGCCGGCCCGAACACGATGGGTGGCGTCCGCTTCACCGCCGCCGGGTAGCCGAAGAACGAGTTCAGATCAATGGCGTGGTTCACGTCACGCGGGAAGCCCGCGACGATGTTGGTGGCGGTGTTGTCCGGCAGCTGCGACACGCCGGACGTGTTGAACACGTTGAACACGTCATTCACTACCTCGACCACGTAGCCGTTGCCGGCGCACATGCCCTGATCAGGCGGCTCGACGGAGAATTGGTTCCCGCCGCGTGAGTAGCGCTGCTGGTAATGGTTCAGGCCCGCGAAACTAAAGTTGAGCTGTGGGTTGGACTTCGCCTTCTTAGCGCTCGTCGCTGAGGCGGCCTTGCCGGGGCCCTTCGACAGGCTGCGGTTAACGACGGTCCCCGGAGCCGGACCCGGACTGCCATCCTCCATCACTCCCTGCCCGGCGAACTCGACTTGGCCCTGGCTACCATCAGACGGCGTGAAATCGCCAGTCTGCGGAGATGACGTGCCAGTGAGCGGGATCTGCCGAGTGTAGAATCCGGCGGACTGAGCCGACACCGCGCTGACTGAAGTTGTTAGCGTGGAACTGGCCACAAATGCCAGTGCCAGGCCGGTACAGAAAAATGTCCCGCCAAGAGCGAGACGCCAATACGACAGAGTAGATTTTGAACGATTAAACGGATGAGGATTTTTCATGTTTTAGTTGAGAGTTGGTGTTGAAGTTTCAATGACGACTTGGAAGAAACGTGTTTCTCCCCAACGGAAAAACGCGACTCAAGCCTTACCTGGTCGGTTTTTTTTCGCTTTTTTGGCCTTTTTTCTCGGATTCAATTCTCTTCAAAACGCACTCGCGCACGCGCCGCAAATGTCCGCCGTGCCGTTTGCCAATGCAGTGTGCAGCACAAGATCTGGATGTTGCAAACCGGAGATTGACTACTTCCACCACATCCGCCTGCCACCCCCGTTAGGCCTAACGAATTGGCCCAACAAATCCGCGGCCAGATTTTCACCGCGTTGTCCGAGGCAATAGATCTGTCCGCCCTTTTAACGGCGTGTGCGGTAATAACCGTGATGCCAACGCCTATAGTGATGATGCCAAATCCAAGAGCCCTGGACGATTGGCCCGAGCATGGGGACAGAGGAAGTCATTACGTACGGCCATTGAATTTGGGGCGGACGATCGCCCTTATCATCCTTAGCGCCGTTGCCGTTGGCGCCGCCATTCCGCTTGGACGGAACAAAACGGCGAAAGAGTAGGAGCAATTTCTTTTTCATATTTTTTCAATTTCCCCTTCGCGTGGCGTAACCGAAGCTTGGCCGTGTCCCACAAGCAATCTGCTGCTGCTCCCGGAATGTTGAACTATGCCAAGCCTTGCGGAATTGAATTGCCGGTATTGCTGCTGAATCGCTCCAGAATAGCGAATGCTGGATACTTGATCTTGGATGAAAATCTAGCATCTAGCATTTAGCGTCCTGCATCGCTCAATGGATCTGCAGCCCACCATCCTCATCGTCGATGATGAAAAGCACACGCGCGACGGGCTGCGACGGTTGCTGGAGAACGATTACGACGTCTATGTCGCTGCCGATATCGCCGGCGCGGTGAATGTCCTGGAGCGCGAGCAGATCGACGTGCTCCTGACTGATCTGCGGCTGGGCGGGGAGGACGGAATGAAGTTGATCGATCGCGCTCTGAAACTGCCGCGCGCTCCCATCTGCATCATGATGACGGCTTACGGCTCGATTGATGTCGCGGTGGAAGCGATGAAGCGCGGGGCTTACGATTTTGTCACCAAGCCGCTGAATCTCGATAAGGTCGAAATGCTGATCGCGCGCGCGGTGCGGGCTCGCAAACTCGAACAGGAAAATCGCGCGCTGCTTGAGCAGGTCGATGAACGTTATGGGCTGGAAAACATTTGGGGTGATTCCCAGGCTCTGCATGAGGTGCTCGACACCATCCGGCAGGTCGCGCCTTCTTCGGCCAACGTGCTGATCGAAGGCGAGAGCGGCACCGGGAAAGAATTGGCTGCGCACGCCATCCACAATTTGAGTCGGCGCAACAAGGCGAAGTTTGTGATCGTTCATTGTGCTGCGCTCTCGCCCACTCTGTTGGAAAGCGAGTTGTTCGGGCACGAGAAAGGTGCTTTCACTGGAGCGCACGAACGCCGCATTGGCCGCTTCGAGCAGGCAAGCGGCGGCACAATTTTCCTCGACGAAGTGGCCGAGATTGCACCAAGCACGCAGGTGAAATTACTGCGCGTAATCAGCGAAGAGCGTGCATTCGAACGGGTGGGCGGCAATCAAACGCTGCGCGCAGACGTGCGCTTGATCGCGGCGACGAACAAGAATCTGGAGCAACTCGTGCGGGAAGCAAAATTCCGCGACGACCTTTTCTTTCGCCTGAACGTAGTACGCATCACCATGCCGCCGCTGCGTGAGCGTAAGGAAGATATTCCGATTCTCGTGCGCGGCTTTTTGCGTCATTTCTGCAGGATAAACGAAAAACCGCTGCTCGACCTGACGCCCGACGCGATGGATGCGTTGCTCACCTACGATTGGCCTGGGAATGTTCGCGAGCTGCGCACAGCAATCGAGCACGGAGTAGTAATGGCGACGGGGCCAAGAATCAGACTGCGCGATCTGCCGATGGCCGTCCGCCAGGCGGCCAGTGCCGTGTCTGCCCGCGGTATTTCCGCTCCTCAGGCTTTCGGTGAAAAAGCGAGCCCGCTTGATCTACAAGAGACAGAGAAAAAGTTGATTATGCGAGCGCTGGCCACAACGAACGGCAACGTCACCGCCGCAGCCAAAAAACTCGGCATCAGCCGGCGAACGCTTCATCGCAAAATTAACGAAATGAATTTGGCGAGAACGTCAGCCAAGGACGCGGATAAGAGGCCGTCCTGAGAATTACCAGAAAAATACGCGGTCGTTGCGAAGGCGCCCTAATGAAAAGTTTCCCGTTTACGAATTGCGTTTCGAGCGTTTCAATTAGGCCGTGACTGAACAGAAGAAAATTTTCGGGACGGACGGCGTTCGTGGCATTGCGAATGTCGAGCCGGTCACAGCGGAGACTGCGTTGAAACTCGGTCGCGCCGCGGCGTACGTCTTCGCGCAACTGAATCCGCGCAGGACGCCTGCGGGCGCGCGCCCCAAAATTGTGCTCGGGAAAGACACGCGTCTCTCCGGTTACATGCTGGAGAACGCGCTCGTTGCGGGGATCACGTCGCTTGGAGTCGATGTTCTCGTCATCGGGCCGTTGCCAACGCCGGGTGTCGCGTACATTACGCGTTCACTCCGCGCCGATGCAGGCATCGTCCTTTCTGCTTCGCATAATCCTTATCAGGATAACGGCATCAAATTTTTCCGGCACGACGGCTATAAACTGGACGATCAAGTCGAGGACAAAATCGAGCAGCTTGTCTTTAGCGGCGAGATCGATTCCATCCGGCCAACGGCAAACAAAGTCGGACGCGCCACGCGCATCGACGATGCGCTTGGCCGCTATGTCGAATTTGCGAAGGCCAGTTTCCCGCGTGGTATGTCACTCGAGGAGATGCGCGTCGCTGTCGACGTGGCGAACGGCGCAGCGTACAAATCGACACCGTGCATTTTGCGCGAGCTGGGTGCGGATGTGGCTGTGGTGCACAATCAGCCGAACGGCATGAACATCAACGATGGCTGCGGCAGCATTTATCCGGAGGAGATCCAGCGAATCGTCCAGATGAGCGGCGCGGATGTGGGGATTACCCACGATGGCGATGCCGACCGCGTGTTATTATGTGACGAGAACGGTGAGATTGTGGATGGCGATGAGATCCTCGCCATCGCGGCCATTGATCTCTTGGAGGCGGGCCGGCTGGAGCAGAATACGGTCGTGGCCACCGTCATGAGCAATTTTGGCCTGGATGAAACACTCGGGGCGCACGGCGGCAAAGTGGTGCGCACGAAAGTCGGCGACCGCTATGTGATTGAGGAAATGATGAAGCAAAAACTCAACCTCGGCGGCGAACAAAGCGGTCACGTCATCTTCCGCGATTTCACCACTACCGGCGACGGGATTATCACCGCACTCCAGATTTTGCGCATTATGCACAAAAGCGGGCAGCCGTTAAGTAAATTGAAGGCATGCTTGCAAAAATATCCGCAGGCCCAGCGCAATTTGGTGGTCAAGTCCAAGCCGCCTCTTCAAGAGCTCCGACACGTCATGAAACTGCGCGATGAAATCGAACGCGAGCTGGCTGGCCAGGGCCGTGTGCTCCTACGTTATTCTGGCACTGAACCCAAGATCCGTTTGCTGATTGAAGGGCGCGAGTCTGACAAGATCGATATGCATGCGGACCGAATCGCAGCGGCAATTGAAAGCGCGATCGGAGTGGATTCAACATAATGTTAAACGAGTCCTTCGCTTCGCTCAGGATGACATTCCTTTTGCGTTTATGACCTTGGAGAAGGTAATCGAAGCGCTCCTTTTCAGTGCTCAAAAGCCGCTTTGCATCCGCGAAATTGCCACGGCAATCAAGAGCGCCGAGGATAATCCGGCGGCTGCCGGACCCAACGAGTTTTCGCACGTGCGCGAAGCAGACGTCGCCGCTGCGCTCCAACAATTAAAAATCGAATACGTCCGGCAGCAGCGCGCCTTTCAATTGATCGAAAAAGCAGAAGGCTGGCAACTGGTCAGTGATCCTGCATTTGCGAAATGGGTGCGCCAGCTTTTTCCCGCAACCAAGCCCGCACGCCTGTCTGCGCCCGCGCTGGAAACGCTCGCGATCATTGCTTATCGTCAACCCATCACGCGCGCCGAGGTCGAAGCTGTGCGCGGGGTGAACATCGACGGCGTGCTGCAAACGTTGATGGAGCGCGGCCTCGTGAAAATCGCGGGGCGCGCCGAAGTCCCGGGCCGCCCGCTTCTTTATGAAACGACACACTTTTTCCTCGATCACTTTGGACTGCGCAATCTCGATGAATTGCCGAACGTGGAAGAGCTGCGAAGACAGAATCTGCTGGTCGCGCGGCCTCTTGCCCCGCCGGAATCTCCCGCGTCCACGCAGGCGGGATCGGCAGCATCCGAGTAGCATGCGCATGTCGCTTGCTGGGGCGCATAGGCTGTTTATTGCACTTTCCCTCTTCATCGCGACGTCGCCGTTTGTCTTTGCCGAAATCCGGCCCGCAGATTGCGCGCGTGCGGCAAAGTATTCCGAGAGCAAACGCGGCGTTTCCATGCTGGTCTTGCAAAATGGCCGGACCATTTTCGAGCGTCATGCAAACGGCGGATCAGCTGGCGGAAGATGGCCAATCTTCAGCGGAACAAAAAGTTTTTGGGGAATCGCCGCGCTGGCCGCAGTGCATGATGGGTTGTTTAGACTCGACGATCCAGTCTCAGACACGATCACTGAATGGCGAAACGATCCGCGCAAATCGCAGATTACCATCCGCCAGTTGCTCAGCCAGACCGACGGGATCGAAGGCGCTTCGCGTCTTCAGCGCCCATCGATACGCGATCGAAATGCAATGGCGACCCGATTGCCAATAGTTGCTGAGCCTGGTACCGCTTTCATCTACGGCCCGAGCCATCCTCAGATTTTTTGCGAGCTGCTGCGCCGAAAATTGAAAGGGCATTCAACGATCGCCTACATCGAAGGGCACGTGCTGGACCGACTCGGGCTTGGCCGTCTGAATTACAAAAAAGACGCGCGGGGTAACCCGCTGGCGGCGACAGGCTTTGAATTAACTGCGCACGAATGGGCGCGCCTGGGCGAACTGGTGCTCGGGCGCGGCAATTATCGCGGTCGCCAAATTGTGCCGGCAAGTTTGTTGCAAGAAGCGTTTGTTGGTTCGCAGGCAAACCCGTCGTACGGACTCACGTTCTGGTTGAATCAGCAGGCATCCGGCGGGCGCGAGGCCGACTTGGAACAAATGCTCGATTTACCGTGGCAAAGCGCGCAATGGAAAGATGTTTGCATCTGCAAGGACGCGCCACCGGATATGGTGGTGGCGCTCGGCTCGCACTATCAACGGCTCTTTATCATTCCTTCGTTGAAGGCGATCATTGTCCGGCAAGGTTCAGGTGCAAAATTTTCTGACGCCCATTTCTTGCGGCTGGTTCTGGGGGGATAAAACAGCTGAGAGGTTGACTGCGCATCGCATTTCCTGAACGATTCAAGAGTTTATGAACAGATTCGCAGTCGGTTGCCTTATTGTCCTCGTTATCGTGCTTTTCATCGTTGTCATTGCGGCTCTTGGGCTGGCTGGCAGCTACAATCGCCTCGTTCGGTTACAGCAAGCTGTCGATCAGAGCTGGGCGCAGGTACAAAATGTTTATCAGCGGCGCGCGGATTTGATTCCAAATCTGGTGAACACAGTTTCGGGTGCGGCCAATTTCGAGAAATCAACGCTGGTGGAAGTAACGAATGCGCGCGCCAGTGTCGGCAGGGTAAAACTGGATCCGAATAAAGCGCCAACAGACGCGGCGCAACTTCAGGAATTTCAAGCGGCACAGGGACAGCTAGGCAACGCGCTTTCGCGCTTGCTAGTCGTAGTGGAGCGTTACCCGGAATTGCGCGCGAATCAGAACTTTCTCAGTTTGCAAGCGCAACTGGAAGGCACGGAGAACAGAATCTCCGTCGAGCGTGGAAACTTCAACACAGCTGTGCAGAACTACAACGTGGCAGTGCGCAGTTTCCCGACAAACTTGGTCGCAGGCATGCTCGGTTTTGCGCCGCGACCATTTTTCACTGCGCAAACAGGCGCCGAACGGCCACCACCCGTGCGGTTCGAATTCGGTTCGCCTGCGCCCGCAGCGACGGCGTCGCCATAGGGCTATATTGCGCGCGATGATTCGGGGGAGCACACGCGCCTCGCGTGTTGTTTGCGGCGAGAGCGCCGCAAACTCTAGCTGGCGTTGCAAATGGCAATTTATGTTTGCAAGACGGTGGGTGTGTCCGTCTCTTCAGCGAGGCGCCGAACGGTGGACGCGAGGGCGCGTGCGCTCCCCTGCAATAGCGCTCGCGCTTGCAACTTTTCTTGCGATCAGCTCGCGGGCCGCGGAGGTGATTCCGCCGAAACCCGATCGCTACTTCAACGACTACGCCGGCGTTGTTTCAAAGGAAGCCGCTCATCGCTTCAATGAGCAGCTTGCACAGTTTGAGCGGGAAACTTCCGATCAAGTCGTGGTCGCGGTTTTCCCGAAAATGCAGAGCGACTCGGACATCGCCGATTACACGCAACGCGTGGCACAAGCGTGGGGAGTCGGCCAAAAAGAACGCCGCAATGGCGTGGTGCTGTTTGTGTTCATCCAGGATCGCAAAATGTTTATCCAGGTCGGTTACGGCCTCGAAGGCGCGCTGCCTG
>JBKPQL010000037.1:0-32655 GCA_046734045.1 Verrucomicrobiota bacterium | reverse complement strand
CACTTTCGCCTCTGCAAATCCATGCGGCTCGGGGTAAGCATAAGAGTAGAAAATTGGCGTCGGGCTCGCAGCGTTGCCTGGCCAAAAACCGACGCTGCTGACTTCCTGCGCGTACGCTTCACGCGTCACACGGTCTGGCAGGTGCGGGATTCCGCCTGGGTGCTGCGGCGCAGCACGGCCAGAGAATCGCGTGACCGCAAGGTCGAAGCTTCCCCAGAAGAAATGCACTGGGCTACATTTTCCGCAGAAGCGCGACCGAAATTTTGTAAGCACGCGAGTGGATTGCAGGAGCACGCGCCAAAATCTATTTGCATACTCCGGGTCGTATGATCGGTGGGTTTCGTCCCGGTCGAATGGAATCGGATCGGCAATTTCGTTTGGCGTCGTGTCGATCTTTACGTGCAAACTGAGCTCGTCGAGCGCGCTCATTACCGTCTTGTAAAATTCGGCCACCGACTGCGGCCGCAGTTTCAATACGCGAACGGCGCCGTCACTTTTCAAGATGCGCAATTCGTGATCGATGAAATCAAAGTCGATCTCAAACGTGTGAAACCCGTGGGGAATCGGCGAAGTAGTCAGGCCGCGCGAAGTCACATATAGCGTGACGTGCCACGAATGATTGATCCAAGGCGTGAGTGTTAGGCGAACTTTGCCCACGATCTGCGTCCACATGTGCAACGTCTCGGCCGTGGCCTGCCATTCGCTAAAAGGCAAAGCCGGCCAAAACTCGTCGCGTTTACTCATCGTTCCCGAGTTTAGAATCTAAAATCGCCTTCGCAAACGCTCTTACTCAACTTACGTCTGCCGCCGGGAATCTCGCGCTTCTGAAGTTTCTCCGGCTGCAATTCTTTGCACCGGGAGGACGACCTTAGGCATCCCTTCAACTTGAAGATCGCTGCCGATCTAATGGGCCTAAGAATACGAGTACTCGTCGTGATACTCGCGTTGCAGTGCGACCTGGACTTTTTCGTTGCCGATCTCGGGATACTCGAAGATTTTGCCTTCGTAATTGCGGATGACGATTTTTTCGTTGTCGTGATAGAGGATATAGCCGGGATTGATTGGCACTTTGCCGCCGCCGCCGGGCGCATCGATCACGAACTGCGGCACGGCGTAACCTGTGGTGTGGCCGCGCAATCCTTCGATGATCTCGATGCCTTTCGCGACTGAGGTGCGCAGGTGCGATGAGCCGTTGATGAGGTCGCATTGATAGATGTAATAGGGTCGGACGCGGCACATGAGCAGTTTGTGCACGAGGGTTTTCATCGTTTCGAGATCGTCATTCACGCCTTTTAGGAGAACGCTTTGGTTGCCCAGCGGAATCCCGGCGTTGGCCAGGCGCTCGAGCGCTTCTTTCACTTCAATCGTCAGCTCGTGTGGATGATTAACGTGCACGCTCATCCAGAGCGGATGATGTTTGGCCAGCATCGCGCACAGCTCCGGCGTGATGCGTTGCGGCACAAAAATCGGAACGCGCGTGCCGATGCGCAGAAACTCGATGTGCTTTATCGCACGCAGCCGCGAAAGCAGCTTATCAATCTTATCGTCGGAAAAAATCAGCGCGTCGCCGCCGCTCAACAGGACGTCGCGGATTTCGGTGTGCCCTTCAAGATAACGGAACGCTTCTTCGAAATCGGTATGCAACTCCTGTTCGCCAACGCCGCTCACGACGCGGCTTCGCGTGCAATAACGGCAGTACGCGGCGCACCGGTCGGTTACCAAAAACAAAACTCGATCCGGATACCTATGAACCAAACCCGCCACCGGCATGTGCGAATCTTCCCCGCATGGATCAGCCATGTCGTACGGCGATGTCCACGTCTCCTCTATTCGAGGAATAACCTGACGCCGAATCGGATCGTCCGGGTTCTCGCGCGGGACCAGATTAAAAAAATGAGGCGTGATTGCTAGCGCAAGTTTATCTCCGGAGAGTAAAACCCCGCTGCGTTCTTCGTCACTCAGACTAAGATGCTGCTCCAGTTGAGCCAGCGAGGTGACCCTGTTTTTGAGCTGCCATTTCCAATCGTTCCACAGTTCCGGCGCGATCTGGCGGCTGCCGGACCAGTAGCCAGGCGCGTGCGAGATGAACTCTTTCCCGTCCCCATTTTTTGATGCAGGTGTGATCATTTGTTCGTTAAAAAAGCTAAGGCCCTCAACTATCACGTCAATGCAGGCACTTGGCCGTGCGCTACGCACGCAGACGAGCGAGCACCGTTAGCTATTTGCCGCCGAGAACGCTCAGTTCCCAGCGGTAGCCGTCAGGATCATGGAACCAGAGGCCCATGTTTTTCGAGCCGGGTGCTTCTGGTCCAATTTCGTCGGCCGGATCTTCTATGTCGGCGCCGACGCTCTTCAAATGGGCGAGCGCTTTTCGCAACGTCTCCATGTTCGGCAAGTGAAACGACATGTGGTCAATCGTTTCCGGCGACGGTTTGCCTTTGAACAATGCGATGGTGACGTAATCATTGCCGACGGCAACGCCGTTACCGAACTCGAATTCCTTTCTCAGTCCCAACGCGCGCTCGAACCATTTCGCGCTTTTCTTTGGATCGCGCACCGCCAATCCAAAGTGGCCGACCTCGCCAAGTGTGAAAGGGACTTTTGCCATTTCCCTGTTACTCGCGACCCCAGATCATGGCGACAGAAGTCGTGAGGCTACCACCCATATTGAAGGTGAGGAATTTCTTCGCGTTTTCGATCTGACGTGCGCCGGCTCGTCCAGTTAGTTGCTGGTACGCCTCGAATACCTGGCGCACACCTGTCGCACCGACCGGATGCCCGTCACCAATCAACCCGCCACCTGCATTTACTGGAATCTCGAACGAAGCTTTGATTTTTTCCGGGCGCACTTGTGGCAGCGTCGTCGCGCCGCTTTTGACCAGCTCGACGCCTTTGCCCGGCTCGGCAAGCCCGAGAATTTCATAGGCGACGATCTCAGTGATCGAAAAGCAATCGTGCACTTCAGCACCTTGCAGATCCCGCGGTGTCAGATTCGCCGTACGGAAAGCTTTCTCAGCCGCTTTGCGCGCAGTTGAAAAGGTCGGTGCATCTTTTTTGTCCAGCGGCAGATAATCGGTGGTGTGACCATACCCGAGCAAGCGCACGATCTTGCTCTTATCACGGCCAATCTTTTCAAGATATTTTCCGGAAACGAGAATGACCGATGCCGCTCCATCAGTGATTTGCGAACAATCGGAAACTTTGAGCGGCGGAGCGACGCTAGGATTTTTGTCCGACACCTGCGACGCGCAATCCAGCGTGAGATCAGCGTCACGCATTTGCGCAAGCGGATTCAATTTCGCGTGGGCATAGTTTTTCCACGCAACCTGGGCTAGATCCGCTTCGGTCGCGCCGTATTTCTCGATATAAATCTGCGCAATTCGCCCGAACAATTTCGGGAACATGAAATCGCCATATTCCGGTTTCTCGTTGTGATAGTCGGCCGCCGCTCCAAGCACGTCGGAGCCGTCGAGTGACGACATCGTCTTTTGTTGTTCGGCACCGACGACAAGCACCACGTCATAAAATCCACCCATGATCCATTCCGCGCCGAGTAATACCGAGAGTGCCCCCGATGCGCAGGCGGCTTCGGTATGCATGGTCGGAATGCCACGCAATTTCGGGTCGATCTCGGGAATAAACGCGCCAAGCTGTAACTGCTTGGTGAACTGGCCGGCATTAAAATTTCCAACCGCGCCCGCCTGAATCTCCCCCGGATCAATCTTTGCGTCTTCGATCGCCTTTTTGCCGGCCTCAATGATTATGTGCCGGATGGTTTTGCCTTCCTTTTTGAGGTTGCGCTTAAAATCCGTCCGCCCTCCGCCCAGAATGTACACTTCGTTCATAAGCATCTATTAACTTAACTAATCTCCTTACGCTGTCATCCAATCGGGAGCTCAATTCATCCCCCGAAGGCGTCGAACCCGGTGATGTCGCGGCCGATGATCAATGCGTGGATATCATGTGTGCCTTCGTATGTGTAAACGGTTTCGAGATTCATCAGGTGCCGGATTACAGAATAACGATCGGTGATTCCC
Source organism: Verrucomicrobiota bacterium (assembly GCA_046734045.1). Classification (GTDB taxonomy): domain Bacteria; phylum Verrucomicrobiota; class Verrucomicrobiia; order Chthoniobacterales; family UBA10450; genus Udaeobacter. The sequence continues at coordinate 28,618 of JBKPQL010000037.1, read as the reverse complement.
GCAGCGCCCAAAATGTCGCGGGCTTTGCGCCCGCATTCGAGCGCCATCCAAGCGTTGTTGCGTTTCGCCAGCGAAATCTGCGCCGGGGTCGCAGCGCCGGCTTCCATAAGGCGGGTGAGACGCAGCGCCAGTAATTGCGCCTTGGTGATTTCCTGCACCATCCAGACGAGTTTTTCCTGTACCAGTTGGAACCCGGCAATTGGGCGGCCAAATTGCTCGCGCCTCTTTGTATAGGCAAGCGCCGTCTCATAACAATCGATCGCCGCGCCGATCACGCCCCACGCAATGCCTGCACGCGCGTGTGAAAGACACGATAATGGCGCCGCCAGTCCCGATGCTTTGGGCAAACGGTTCTCCACCGGTATCCGGCAATCTTCGAACCAGCACTCCGACGTGCGCGACATGCGCAGGCTGAATTTTCCTTCGATATCCTGCGCGCGAAACCCCAGCGCACCTTTTTCCACGATGAATCCACCGACACGCTCCTCGTCGTCCTTCGCCCAAACCACTTGCACGTCCGCGATAGACGCATTGCCGATCCAGCATTTGCTGCCGTTCAAGACATAATGATCGCCCTCGCGCATCGCGCGTGTTTCCATACCGCCGGGATCTGATCCATGCCCCTGTTCCGTCAGCGCGAAACAACCTACACGTTCGCCCGAGACCAACCCGGGCAGCCAACGCGCATGTTGCGTAGGCGAACCAAAGGAATGAATCGCTTGAATCGTGAGCGCACCTTGTACCGATGCCAACGAACGCAGCCCGGAATCGGCGCGCTCCAACTCCTGCATGATCAGGCCGTAGGCCGTGTAAGTCACCCCGGCGCAGCGATGCTCTTTCAGATATGGAGCATAAAAGCCTAATGCACCCATGCGCGGCGTAAGATGTTCCGGAAATTTGCCGACGCGATGGCACGGCACGATCTCAGCCATGACTTCCTCCTCGACAAAACGCCGCGCCCGATCGCGCGCCTCGCGCTCTTCATCCGTGAGAAGTTCTTCGATGCCGTAGTAATCCAGCGACGTCATGTCGTGTGGCTTCGGAAATGCGCGACAGTTTAACGGCCACGCGATGCGAAGACAACGTTCTCTCGCTATGACGGCGCGTCGTATTCACGGACATGTGAAATTGTGAATTGAAGGGTCAAACGGATTGAAGCAAACTAGGTGTGTGAAGACGACGGCGAAGCGACGCGCAAAATCTGAGGGCAAGCTACTTGATCACGCCACGAAGAATCTCTTGCGCGCTCTCAAGGAAGACATGCTCAAAAAGGATGGCCGCATTGATTACGAGAAGCTTCGCAAAGATGGCTACAGCGAACGTTTGCTGGCGAAGTTGGAGCAAGCCTGATTTTCAATAGTTTTTGCGCAGGCGCATGAATTCCGACACGCTGATGTCGAGCAGCGGCGCAGCTTTTCGCGCGAGTTTTAATGCCTCACCGTGGGACAATCCGGAAGACATTGCTCTAACAATTCTGATTGTCGGCCAACCGCGAGCCTTTGCCATCTGAATGAGTGCGGCTAGGTCTGTATACCGCAGGATGTATTCATCGTTCATTGCTTACGAATTTGGGACACGGTTACTCAGCCAATCCAGACTAATCTTGTCTGACTTTGTCTAACTTTTGAGGACATTTCGCCCTTGGCGGCCATTTCCGATTAACAGGATCGACATTGCCGATCGACACGTTTGAGTAGCGCACGCGTCTCGCATGCTAATGCCAGTCCGGCTCGGACCGAGCGCGTTCTCGCGACCACGGACTTTCTCTCTGGGATTCTCATCCTCTCGTGCAATCAAATTTCAAGAAAAGATTGTTTCGGTGCGACGCCGAAACCAACACGCGAGACGCGTGCGCTCCCCGGAAATTTCGCTACGCTCAATGGGCATGGCGCGACTTCATGAGTACCAGGGCAAAGCGATTCTCGCTGCGAATGGATTCAAGATCCCGCGCGGACGCGCCGCATCGACCGCGGATGAAGCTGTCGCAGCGGCCAAAGAATTAGCCGGCGAAGTCGTCATCAAGATTCAAGCCTGGACCACCGGACGCGCAGGGATCGGTGGAGTGGCGTTCGCCAAAAAGCCGGATGATGTGCGCGCGCATGCTAAGCGGATGTTGTCGATGAAATTGGGCCAATTCCCGGTCGAAGCTGTGTTGGTCGAACAGAAGATCGACATTGATCGCGAATTTTTCCTTTCGTTCGCCATTGATGACGCTACTCGTGCGCCCGCAATCATTTTCGCCGCCCGGGGCGGCACAGGAATCGAGGAGCGTGCCGCCTCAACGAGACGCATTCCGTGCGATGTAAATCGTGGACCAATGAATTCCGCGGTCGATGAAGCTGTCGGCTCGTGCGGTCTTTCGCGGGAACACGCGAAGCAGTTAGGCGAGTCGATCCGAAAATTATTTGTCGCCGCGCGCAGCGTTGAAGCGCGCTCGGTTGAAATCAACCCGCTGGTGCTGACCAAGAACGGCGAGTTCGTCACGGCCGATTGCCGGATCACGATTGATGATTACGCCGTAGCGCGACACCCCGAGTTGGGAATTGAGATTGCGCGCGAGTTCGATCATCCCCCGACGCCTCTTGAGCGTATCGCCTACGCCGTCGAACAAAGCGATCATCGTGGTACATTTTATTTCGCGCAGTTAGCGACCACTGCGCCGAAAGATTCCAAGGGCCTGGTCGGTTTTCACGGCGCGGGCGGCGGCGGTTCGATGATGTCGATGGACGCCATCGTGAACGTGGGATTTACCATCGCCAATTTCACCGATACCAGCGGCAACCCTTCCGCCTCCAAAGTCTATCGTGCGGCGAGAATCATTCTGGCTCAGCCCGACCTCGTGGGCTATTTCGGTTCCGGCTCCGGCGTGGCGAGCCAGGAACAATATTGGTCGGCCTACGGATTGGCCAAGGCATTTTGGGAACTCGATCTCGATATTCCGGCGGTGATTCGTTTAGGCGGCAACACCGAAGATCGGGCCGTGGACATTCTGCACCGGATGTCCAAACTGTTGCGCGCGCCAGTCGAAGGGTATCGCAAGAGTGACACGCCGGCGTTCATCGCAGGGCGGTTTGCTGAACTGGTCACCAACGCTGGCGGCAAAAAATGGAAACCGCGCGAGCTGCGTGTGCCCAAATTTGTAAAAAATCCGTCGGCAACAACGCTCCCGGTAAAAAACGGCCGCGTCTGGATTGACCCCGCGCAGTGGCCGGAGATTCGTGCCTCGGTCGAAACGCACTCGGGCGGATTAATCGTCGATAGTCCGGCAGCTGCCGGACCCGCACCAGCGTTGCCCAGCGAAGAATTCGCTACCAAAGATTCCGAGCTACTCGCCTGCGACGTCGAATGCCGTCTCGCCGGCATCGAAGGCTTCTACCTGGAGCTTGAGATTCCGGGCTTAGATGAACTGATTGGAGGCGGTGGCTAAATGGCGATTTTGATCGACGAGAAAAAGCGCGTGCTGGTGCAGGGAATCACGGGACGCGAAGGGCGGGCGCGCACGCGGTTAATGCGCGAGTACGGAACGAACGTGGTCGGAGGAGTCACGCCAGGCAAAGGAGGACAGAGCGTGCTCGGTGTTCCGGTGTTTAATACGCCCCAAAAGGCGGTGAATTCGTTAGGCGAAATTGACATCTCGGTCGTGTTTGTCCCGGCGACCGGCGTCAAAGACGCGGCGATTTCGGCGATTGAAGCGGGAATTAAGCTCGCCGTCCTCGTGCCGGATCGCGTTCCGGTGTGGGACGCGATGGAGATCGCGGCGGCAGCGAACTCAAATGACGCGATGTTTCTCGGACCAAACACGCTCGGCGTGCTGAGCCCCGGCAAAGGCGTAGTCGGCATGATCGGGGGTCGCGCCGAAAGTGCGCGCCAATGGTTTAAGCCCGGTGTGCCGAAAGGCATCGGCGTGATCAGTCGCTCCGGCGGGATGGCTTCGAGCACTGGCTATTACCTTGGACAAGCGGGCGTGCGCATTTCGACGATCGTGCACATCGGCGGCGACGCGGTCATTGGAATTCGTCTGCCAGATGCGGCGCTGATGTTCGAGGCTGATCCGCTGACGGAAGCGATCGTGATCTTTGGCGAAATTGGTTCGTCACAGGAAGAAGAACTCGCGCAGTTGATCTTCGATCAAAAGGTCACCAAACCCGTGATCGCATACATTGGCGGCAAGGCTGCGCGCGAAGGCACGCGGTTCAGTCACGCGGGTGCGATCATTGAAGGTGGCCGCGGCACGCACGCCGGGAAAGTGAAAGCGTTGCGCAAAGCCAAGGCGACTGTGGTGAATGCGTTCGGCGAACTGCCGGATGCGGTCGTCCAGATTCTCAGGAAAATGAAAGGAGAAAGTCTCATGAGTGAAGCCGACAAGAACGCGGTATGGAATACCGCCATTACCCGCGTGGAACCGAACAAAGTGGCGGTGCGCGGATACAACATCGCCGAGCTTATGGGGCGCATCTCCTTTGGCGCGGCGGTATATTTGACCTTGACGGGCGAATTGCCATCGCCGCCCATTGCGCGTTTGATGGACGCGATACTGGTGTCGTCAATTGATCATGGCACAACGCCTCCCAGCGCATTGGCCGCGCGCACAGTCGCATCCACCGGAGCAACGCTAAGTGCCTCAGTCGCGGCGGGCATCATGTCGATCAATCGGCATCACGGCGGCGCGATTGAAGATTGCGCGCGTCAACTGAAAGCAATCGCCGATCGCGCTACACGCGAATCCATCTCAATGGATGAAGCTGCTGCGCGCACGCTCGCGGCAATGAGGGAAGCGGGCGAACGCATGGCGGGGTTCGGTCATCGACTTCATACGAAAGATCCTCGCACAGTGCGACTGTTCGAGCTCGCACGCGAAGCCGGCTTGGAGGGCGTGCACATTCAGGCGGCGCGCGCGGTGGAGAAGGCGTTCGCGGATGCAAAGAAATCGCTTCCGATTAATGTCGATGGCGCGATCGGTGCGATCCTCGCCGATCTGGGAATGAATCCCGCCGCGTTCAACGGCATTTTTATGATCGCGCGCACGCCAGGATTGGTCGCACATGTGATCGAAGAACAAACTCGCGAAAAACCGATGCGCCGCATCGATCCTGTCCTCCACGGCTACGACGGGCCGCCACCGAGAAGCATTTCCGTATAACACCAAGATCGACAATCACTATGACAACGACTCAGCAAAAAACTTACAGCGTGAAAGAAATCGCGAAGCTTTTTCCCAGCTTGATGAAGATCAAGCAGAAATCATTACGCGAAAAAGTCGCCGCGGTGTGGAACGAAGCGATCATCACTGGTTGCGGCGGGAAAGGCTGGACTTTCAATGAGTTGCGCGCGCTCAAGTTCACATTGTTGGCCGGCGACATCGACATGAGGTTCGTCGAGCATCTCAATTCCTGCGCGCGACAATGCATCGCCATCGCGGATGTTTTGAAGCGCGTGTTCCGCTCCAGGATTCCGATTCAACGCGATTATCTCATCGCAGGCGCGCTACTGGCCGATGCGGGCAAGCCGCTGGAGTACGACAAAGACGACTCGGGCAAAGTGATTCAGGGAGAGTTCGGACAGCAAGTGCGGCATCCGTTCAGCGGCGTTGCGCTCGCCTACAAGCATAGGGTTCCCGGCGAAGTCCTGCACATCATCGCGACGCACAGTCACGAAGGCGACAAAGTGGAGCGCTCCATCGAATCGATCATCTTTCATCACGCCGATTTCGTGGACTTCGACATTGCCAAGCTGCTTGGAAGACGGGCGGCCAAGAAGTGAAATATTGTAATCCGAAACCGCGGATTACGCTGATAACGCGGATAATTGCAGCGCTGGACGCGTGAGCTGAGACTGGATAATTTATTGAAAGGATGTTTGAAGTGAGCGATACGCCACCGGGAATTGAGCGAATGGTGCGCGAGAAAATCATGGCGCGCTCGGGCGAGGAACGTTTCATCATGGGCGCACAAATGTTCGATGCCGCGATAGAAATGGCCAAAGCCTCGTTGCCGCCGGGATTGCCCGTTGCAGAACAACGACGCCGGTTATTCAAACATATCTACGGGAAGGAACTCGATGTATGGGATTGACGCTGGTTGAAAAGATTGCAGGGCGCCACGCGGATGGACTTGCTCCGGGCACAGTGGTGCGCAGCGGCGATTTCATCTCGATTCGTCCGCGTCATGTGATGACGCACGATAACACCGGCGCGGTGATCCCGAAGTTCAAGCAGATTGGCGCAACCACCATCGCTGATCCGGCACAGCCCGTCTTCGCCATCGATCACGACATTCAAAATACTTCGCCAAAAAATCTGGAGAAGTACGCAAAGATCGAGGCGTTTGCTCAGCAACACGGCATTGATTTTTACCCGGCGGGCACCGGCATTTCCCATCAGGTGATGGTGGAACAGGGCTATGTCGTCCCCGGCGCCATGGTGGTGGCCAGCGATTCGCACTCGAATCTGTACGGCGCCGCAGCGGCACTCGGCACGCCTGTCGTGCGCACCGATGCAGCGAGTATCTGGGCCACAGGAGTCACGTGGTGGCAGGTTCCACCGGTGGCGAGGGTGGTTCTCAAAGGAAAACTTTCGCCCGGTGTCGTCGGCAAAGATGTCATCATCGCGCTCTGCGGACTTTTCAATAAAGACGAGGTGCTCAATCACGCGGTGGAGTTTGTGGGCGACGGCGTGGCGAAACTGCCCATGTCTGCGCGCATGACCATCGCCAACATGACCACTGAGTGGGGCGCGCTGGCCGGCGTTTTTCCATTCGATGAGGTGACAGTGAATTATCTGCGCTCGCGCGTGCCCGAGTTCACCAATCCGAAGCGCCCCGGAAAACGCGGACCGAAGAGCCGCTCGGGTTACACGGATGCCGACATCGACGCGTGGTGGAAGAATCGCAGCGAACTCAGCGCCGACCCCGACGCGGAGTACGCCATCGAGCTTGGACTCGATCTCGCAACCGTTGTTCCGCACGTGTCCGGCCCCAACGAAGTGAAAACCATGGTGTCGCTGCCGGAAATCGAACGGAAACGCGTGCTCATTCAGAAGGCGTATCTGTTGTCGTGCGTAAACGCGCGCTTCGAGGATTTGCATGACGCCGCCGAGGTAATCCGTACCCGGGGCGGACGCGTCGCGGATGGCGTCGAATTTTACCTCGCCCCGGCTAGCGCTGAAGTGCAGGCCAGATCCGAATCTAACGGTGATTGGCAAACCCTGTTAGGCTCAGGCGCAATTCCGCTGCCGCCCGGTTGCGGAGCTTGCATCGGACTGGGCCGTGGTCTGGTGCAAAAAGGCGAAACGGCGATCAGCGCGACGAATCGCAATTTCAAAGGCCGCATGGGCGATCGCGATGCGTTTGTCTATCTAGCGTCCCCCGCAGTCGTCGCTGCCAGCGCGCTCGCTGGATTTATTTGCGCGCCACAAAATTTCGCCGAGCACGCCGCGGGCACCACCGTTCGACGTCCCCAAAACAAGCCAAAACCGCCGGCGTCTGTGGAGATCATGTCCGGCTTTCCGTCGAGTGTGCGCGGTCGCGTTCTGTTCATCGACAAAGACAATTTGAACACAGATGGCATTTACGGCAGCAAACACACGTATCGCGACGACATGACTCCTGAGGAAATGGCCGCGGTCACATTTGAAAACTACGATCCGAACTTCAACGCGCTCTATCAGAAAGGCGACGTCGTCGTAGGCGGACTCAATTTTGGAAGCGGATCGAGTCGCGAGCAGGCAGCCACCGCGTTGAAATTCAAAGGCATTCCCTGCGTCATCGCTGCCAGTTTTTCCGAAACCTACAAGCGCAATGCGTTCAACAACGGTTTCGTGGTGTTCGAGTGTCCCGAACTGGTGACGCATCTGCGCGCCACACTAAAAAATCGAGCGCCCACCACAGTTGGCCCGGAAATCACGATTAATTACTCAAAATCCATTCTCACAGTCGATGGAAAATCATTCCAGTTCCCGCCGCTGAGTCCCGCGGCGCAGGAACTGATCGTCGCTGGAGGCGCGGAGAAATTCGTGGCGTCGCGCCTCCGCGCGGGAGCATAATCTGGGGAGCGCACACGCCTCGCGTGCTGGCGAAGGCGCCCTCGCCTTCGCGAACTTTGCCGCTGTCTTGCGTCCGCCTCATCTGCGTAATCCGTGGTTCCGAGAAATCGACCGCCGCTTGCGGGTTGATAAGGCCCCGATAAAGTCGGCCTCCTATGGCCAAATACAGAATTGCGTGGATGCCGGGCGACGGCGTGGGCAACGATGTGATGGAAGCGGCGCGGATCGTCCTCGACCGGATGAAATTTGACGCTGAATACGTCCCTTGCGACATCGGCTGGAAATTTTGGTGCACAGAAGGCAACGCGCTCCCCGATCGCACGGTGAAGGCGCTTAAGGACACAACATGCGCTCTCTTTGGCGCGATCACGAGCAAGGCACAGGACAAAGCGAAGGAGGAATTGAGCCTCGAACTCAAGGGCAAAGGCCTTTCGTATTTCTCTCCAATCGTCGGGTTGAGGCAGTTGTTCAACCTCCACACCAACATGCGACCCTGCAAAAGTTATCCGGGCAACCCGTTGAATTATCGCGGGAACAAGATCACGAATCCGAGCGGCGAAGACGTTCCGATCGATCAAGTCGTGTTCCGAGAAAACACCGAAGGCATGTACGGCGGCGTCGAGTTTTTTCCGTTACCGGAATCCGTTTACACCGCGCTGTGCGCGAATCCGAAGATGAAAAAGTGGATCAACAAGGGACTAGAGAATGTCGCGTTATCCACGCGGATCATGAGCGTGCAAGGCTGCACCAACATTTGCAAACAGGCGTTTGAGTACGCCAAGAAAACCGAACGCAAACGCGTCACGCTGATCGAGAAACCGAATGTGCTTCGCGAGACCGGCGGTTTGATGACGCGTTGCTTCCGCGACGTGGCGAAGAATTATCCGGACATCTGGGCCGACGAAGTGAACATCGACGCGATCTGCATGTGGATGTTCAAGAACCCGCAGGATTACTCGGTGTTGGTGGCGGAAAACATGTTCGGCGACATCGTTAGTGACTTGTGCGCCGGCCTTGTAGGCGGACTTGGCTTCGCGCCTAGCGCGAACCTCGGTGACAATTACGCTGTGTTCGAGCCGACTCACGGCTCCGCGCCGAAATACGCCGGTCAATACAAGGTCAACCCGATCGCTACGCTTTTGACGGTGAAATTGATGTTCGACTGGGTTAAGGAAAACGAAATGGCCACGCGTCTCGAGTCGGCCATCGCACGCGTGATTGCCGAAGGCAAAGTGCGCACCTACGATATGGGAGGCAAAGCATCAACTCTCGATGTAGCAAAAGCTATTGGTGACTACGCCAGCTCGTGAGGCTACATCGAATCTGGCAAACTACGCCTCTCACGACATGTCCGTCATTTGGGCGGACTCGCCGTGGCGAGGACGGCAAAGCTTCCAGGCTCGACGTGGCTAAGGCGGTTGCCAGTTACGCAACCGCTTGGTGGTGAGGTTTCTCACGCCCGTTTGTTAGTTCAAAAAGAAACGTTGACGGGTACTGGAAATACGTGATCGATGGAGGCATGAAGATAAAAACTATTGGATTGACTGTAGCGCTTTGCTTTTTCGCAGGGGCGGCGTGCTTCGCTGCCGACGACCCGCAGATGGGCACGTGGAAGCTAAACGAAGCGAAATCGAAGCTTACCCCTGAGGCGGGAAAGCTTACTACCGTTGTCTATGAGGCCGTAGGCGATCAGGTGAAAGTTACCATCGATGGCACTGATAAGGACGGTAAGCCGATACATAATGAGTGGACGGGTAAGTTCGACGGAAAGGACTACGCCGTTACCGGTGATCCAACGTCAGATATGCGCTCGTACAAGAAGATTAGCGACCGCATCCTGGCGTTCACCGTAAAGAAGGATGGCAAGACAACCATTACCGGCCGCATTGTGGTGGCAGCCGATGGCAAGTTCCGCATGGTAACGGCGCACGGAGCTGATGAGCAGGGCAAGAAGTCCAAAGAGAAAGCGGCATACGACAAGCAGTAATCGCCGATTACTCTCTGCGCACGACGATCCGTTAAATCGTTGAATCGGCTCGACTCCTCACCTCAATCCTCTCCTCGATCGAGGAGGAGAGGCGAAGAAAGTCGGCCGGGTTACTCTCGAGGCAGCGCGGATCCGCGAAAGGACTATGCGCAGATCTTACGGGCGATCGTTGTAGTGGCGGCTGTGTCAGCCGCAAAAATAACAGGCACGCCCGAGAATGACGCGAATTGACGCGGATTTCTCTGACGTCTGATCTCTGCCCTCTGACATCTCGATTTCGCGTAATTCGTGTGATTCGCGGGCAAAGCAGGCGATTGAGATCAATCGTCCCTACCTACATCAACTCGTTTGCCACAAGCAAAAACTCTGTTACTTCACATTTGCGATCTTTACGATGCTGCCCTTTGCCTGCGGGTCCTTCGCGTCCTTCACCACTGTCACGTACAACTCTTTCTCCCCTTCGCCGAAGGCAACGTTTGTCGTGCCATCACCCGCGGCGATCTTAAATACATGTAGAAGCTTGCCGTCGGGAGATATCTTCAAAATCTTACCGCCGAACCATTGGGCAACATAAATGTTACCTTTGCTGTCGACTTTCATGCTATCAGGTCCAAGCCACCACGATTCGACCTTATTTGGCGTGAGAAGGTTTAGCAGAGCAAAATTCGATCTATTACTCAACGAGCCGTCGTCATTGATCTTGAATTTTAATATGCAGTTTCCAACCGTTTCGCTGACGTAGAGGGTCTTTTGATCCGGAGAGACGCCTATTCCGTTGGCGTAATTGAGATCGCCCGCTACCTCCACCCATTTGTCGCTGCCCGGCGCGAGATAAAGAATTTTCCCCACCACTGAAGTTGGTAGTTCCTTGTACGGGCCGAAGACCGTGGCATAAGCGCTGCCGTCGGCGGCCACCACAATATCATTTATGCCGCCGTCGAATGGCTTTCGGTCCTTGTCGGCATCCCAACGGCGCAGCTGCTTGCCGGTCATATCGAGTTCAAGAATGGCGCCATGCTCCTCGGTGCACGCAAGGAGGAACGTCTTTCGTTTCGTGAGCGCCAGCCCGTTATGGCCGCAACCCGGAGTATGGTTCAACACCGTGGTCGTTTTGCCATCCCATTTCGACAGCGTGTTGGAGACCCAGCCAACGTAGTAAAGGTTACCGTCAACGTACAATGGGCCCTCGGGTCCAAGGAGATTGCTGACGATCGTGATTTCGTCGGCCCGCGCTGCTGTAGCAGCCAACATTGCGCCAACGGCAAAGCCGATAATTTTACCTACCCTCATTTTGATCCTTTTCGGTGAGTCTTGGAGATTCATTGGTATTAGCTGAGGTTTATCCGTGCTTGAGCTGGCGTTTGTATTCGGCAGCGTCGAAGTGGCCTTTTGATTCTGCGATCAGTCCGTCGTCGCCGATCTGCCAGAGTTCATAGCCGCTGATTCGAACGCGTTTGTCCGTGCCGCCCGGGCCCGAGTTCGTCCCGGTTAGTGTCCAATGAAAGGCTGCGCGGTCTCCTTGCGGCTCCAGTTTGTCGAAGGTACCGATTATGTCCGGAAATGTTGTCATGAACGCTTAGGCTTCCTTGGCAATCGCTGCGCGTCCAACCGCGGGCGGCCCGTTATTAATGCTAATTGAGCCGTTCTCCGCATAGAACGCCGCGACGCTTTCCGGATTTTGGCTGCACCACGCCTTCGCGTAACGGTCCGGAAATTTGTCTAAAGTCGGCGCGATCATTCATTTCGGCGAACTGGCCTCCGGCATGGACATGCCACCTATGATTTGCCACTCGTCTGCGGTTTTGCGCCATGCGTGCGTGATACGAACTGTTTGCGATGGTCCCTTTCCTTCCTTGTCGACCCACCGCAACGTGATCCAGTAACACACCATCGCAATGTCCCTGTCACTTGGACCGCCGCGGGTTTAAGTTCAACAGTTTTGAATGTTAGGCCTTTGCTGGTTTGTGAGGTAATCCAATCCGTTATGTGATCTTTGCGAACGGGCGCAGCGCTTACCGATGGCCATCCAAGGAAATCTTTGTTCCACAGTGTTGAATAGGCCGCCAAATCATTGGCTTCAACAAAGCGCCAGTAATCGTGTTCGAGTTTCCAGAGCGTTTCCTCATCTTTCCTTGAATCTTGCGCATATGCTGTTGTGCATGTGAGAGCCAGGAATGACATCAAGATAGTAGTTTTCATTTAGCGTATTTCTGAACGTAATCGAATAAGTCATTTAAGCTTCCGAGCTCATCCGGCGGCTTCGTTCCTGCGAGGAATTTTTGAAATTCTGGCGAATACGCGTGTTGACGCCCAGGCCACCATGCCCGACGCACGCCTTCGCTGTGGTAGTATTTACGGAGTAGTGTCTCCCAGCCAAGCCAGAGTGGCTTGTCAAGAATTCCAGCTTTCTGTTGATACCAGGCGTTCTCCGACAGCTTGAAGAAAGAAAAGAGAAAGTAATGCGACATGATCCGCTCTTCGCGCGTGGCAGAATCCCAATCTGTCGTCGCTTTTGCTATGGCAGATCCGAGAACAGGCGATTCCATGGCCGGAACATTGATTGAGGCGATGGCTGCGGCCAGAGAATCTACGGCTAGAGCTTTCTGGGACCTGGTGTTTTGCCGGATGCTAATGATAAGCGCGATCAGCGTTAGTGTTACTGCCAAAGCGCTGAGGATTTCAGCGGCTGCAACCAACACCTGTAGGTTCACGTTGTTAGCTTCATTTGACGCTGTTCGAGAGTCATCGGCCTGGGATGCTAGCGAACTAACAGATCCAGCTGCCGTGAATCCAAACCCGTATCGCAATAGTACTTCCGTGTCAGCTCTAAAAGCGTGAATCCATCCTCGTAAGCGGCAACGGCACCATTCTCTGCTTTATCCAGATAGATCAGGCCACCTTGAACGACGAACAACGTAATCATGGGCTCTGGTGAGTCCTCAGTGATCACCAGCGTGTGAGCCTCGCCGGCGGGTTCGAAAATGTATGTTCCGGGCTTTGCAATCCAGTCATGCTCCAGGTATCGCCAGTAACCACGCATCGTATAGCCATGAACGGTGCCAACGTGGTAGTGAGGCGTCAGTCTCCGTTCGAAACAATTAGGCCACGTAGTCCTATTACAGACTGCATTCTTACAGTGGCTGGCACAATGATCATTCAGTCAATCGCCCGTGCGGCTCGCACCTACTTTTTCTCGGCCAGCGCAGACGCCGGAAGATCGGAGTTCCAAATATCGGCACCGCACTTCCACTTGCCGTCGGACTGCTTTTCCCAGACCTCGACATACTTGCCGTGGTCGTTGACCGGCTTGCCGCTAGCGTCATTCATCGTCAGCTGATACGTGCCACTGACGAAGCCAATATCGCCGGATTTCGCCACTTCCACTTTCGTCGCTTTCCAACTGATGACGAGGTCGGGGCTTGCGAGCAGATCTTGCCAAATCTTCCGGATCGCTTCCTTCGTCGCTGCTGCCGAAGCGTTTGGAGGCATGACTATGGCGTCTGCCGAATAGAAGGAGACGGTTTTCTCGACGTCTTTGGCTCCCGCAGCCGCAGACCATTGGTTGTCAAGGTCGCGAACAGCTTGTTCGATCTTCGTATCTGCTGCTGGCGACGCGCCAGCAAGTATGAATGAAAGCAGAGCGAAACAAACGGACACGACTAACGCTTTTGTCTTCATGGAATCATCGATCCCGGGATTGAATGGGGCGTCAATGTTTTTCCAAACGCTGCGCCGCTTCATTTCGGCGAAGAACGAAGGCTTGTCGGTCATGACGGTCCGGGTAAACCGAGTTTTGCGAGCAAGTTCTTGTAGCGAGGATCGTCGTGCAAGCCACGCAATAATGGGTCGACCGCAAGGCTAAGCGTCCCGCCGTCGTGATTATCAAACGAGATTTGCAACCATTCGAAAGCTTTGTCTGTCTCGCCTCGCACGGCGTAAGCTTGGGCGATTTGATAGGCCAAGCCATTTCTGCTATTGGCCACGAGCTCGGCCAAAGCCGCGTCCGCTGCCTTGCGGTCGCCGCGTACGTATTGTGCGAGTGCCAGTTCGAAAGGACGAAAGCCCGCGTCAGGCTCCAATTGCGCTTCGCGTAGGGCTGTCTCGCCGTCGCCACGTTGGACAGCGACGAGCACCTGCCATCGATGGCTGGAAGACGCTGACGGCTGTAACTCTGCCACTTTGCGTCCCACCGCGTCTGCCTCGTCAAGTTTTCCCGCAATGAAAAGCACCCGCGCCACGTTGAATTGTGTCGCAACAGACAACGGATCGAGTTCCACCGCCTGCCGCGCCTGTCGCTCGGCCTCATCAATTCGCCCGAGGTAAACGATTACTCGCGCCAGCAGATCGTTGGCCGTGGGATTTGCCGGAGAAAGTTCTTTCGCACGGTTTAGCTCGCTCAGGCCTTCGGCAAATTTCCACTCGCCAAAAAAACGGACCCAGCCCAAGGCCGCGTGCGCCTCCGCCAACGCGGGCGCGATCTCGACCGCCTTCTCCGCATCGCTGCGCGCTTTCGGGTACGCGGTCGCGCGTTCGCCGGTTAGGTCCCCAATCATGGTCCACGCCTCCGCACGTTCTGCGTAAGCCAAGGCATAATTCGGGTCGAGCTGGATCGCCTGATCGAAATAAGTGATGGCTTTGCGGTAATCCTCGACGTTACGGCGCTGGAAATGGAAATGGGCCTGAAGGTACGCGTTGTGCGCTTCCACGCTGCTCGACGCCATCTGGGCCGATTTTTCATTCGACCCAAGCAAGGTCACCTTGAGTGACTCAGCGACGGCCCTGGCGATTTCCTGCTGGACTGCAAAGATGTCTTTCAGTTCGCGATCGAACGTTCGCGTCCACAGCTCGATTCCATCGGCGGCGTTGATTAGTTCGGCGACGATTCGCACCCGATCCCCCTGCTTACGCACGGTGCCCTCAAGAAGCGTGCTCACACCCAGCTTCTCGCCAATCGTTTTGGATTCCTCTTGCCTATCTTTGAAACGAAAGGAAGAGCTGCGGCCAATGACCTTGAGATCTCTGATTTGACCCAAGGCTGCAATCAGTTCTTCCGACAGTCCATCGGAAAAGTATTCATCCTTCGGATCTCCGCTTTCATTAAGCAGCGGCAGCACCGCGATCGATTTGTTTGAAATCTCATTGGAGAATGCCGCAGTCTTGGTTCCGGCGGTGTAGCGTCCGAGGAAAAAAAGGCCGATCGAGAGGATCGCGCCGATGACGACAACATAAATCCAGGCCTTGCTGCGCGAACGTTCATCCGCCGCGTCGGCAACTTCGGTTCGCTTGACTCCTTCCGGCGTGATCTCGAACAACCAGGCGAAGACGAGCGCGACTGGAAAACCAACAACAATCAGCAGGACAATCATCCGAATCGCCCAGTTCGGAATGTCGAAAACAGGAAATACCTGCGCAATTCCCTGAGAAAGCGCCCAGCCCGCGACGATGTACGCGACCGCGACTTTGTAAACGTTTCGCCGCCTTAATTCTCCGAAAAAACTCTTCGGATTCACAGCTCGTCTTTTGCCACACGCTCAATCTATCAGCAAGACTAGCATTCCTTGCAATTGCGCTAGCCACTTTCGCGGACTCCCAAGTGCGAAGCGGCTTGAAATCTGCCCCGGCGCGATCAAGGTCATTAACGAAAAGAACGAAAATCACATGTCACAACATCCGACGAAATCGAAGCGCTTTTTGTCGCAGGTTATCGCTGAATGGGCGTGCGGACTGAAGTATGAACATCTTTCGTCGGAAGCGATTCAGGCGGCGAAATTATTTTGGTTCGACTCGATCGGCTGTGCGCTTGGCGGGAGTCAACAGGAGGACGCGAAGATTCTGCTAAAGCATTATCGCGCGATGTCCGCCGCAGCGGACTCGTCCGTTGGCGAGGGCGGCAACGGGAAAGCGACTGCGTTTGTGTCGGGTTTCAAGACGAACCCGGTCGATGCGGCGTTTCTAAATGGCCACATGATTCGCGCCATGGATTACAACGACATTTATTGGAAAGCAGACCCCTGTCACCCAAGTGATCTCATCGCTGCGCCGCTGGCGTTGTGCGAAAGCGAAGGGCTGAGCGGCAAAGATCTAATCCTCGCCACGGTCATCGCCTACGAAATTGAAATGCGTCTTTGCGAAATCGGGCGCCCGGGCGTGCGTGAATACGGCTGGCATCACGCGACGTTAAGCGCGTTTGCCGCGCCGGTGGCGGCGGGACGTGTGCTGAATCTCACGCCGGGCCAAATGTTCTCGGCCATCGGCATTAGCGCGTCACGTACATTTTGTCCGGGCGCGGTGACGGCCGGCAAGTTAACGAACATGAAAAACACTGTTGATCCATGGGCGGGTCGCATGGGCGCCGAGAGCGCGCTGCTTGCGCGCGAGGGATTTTCCGGACCCGAGCATATCATAGACGGAAAGGAAGGTTTGTTCGCCGTGTTCGGTCACGTGCAATACAAAGGACAACCGGCCAGTTTCGATAGCGAGGCGTTAGTGAAGGATTTGCCAACGTCACCGAAGTCGCACTATCGAATTCTCGATTGCGGCATGAAAAGTTTCCCGATTGAGGCACTGAGTCACGCGCCACTCACCGCGATGATGAAGACAGTCAAGCAACACAACATCAAGGCCGACGAGGTGAAGGACATCAAAGTGGAAGTGATCGCACGCGCTGCCGACATTCTTGGCGATCCGCACAAGTATCGGCCAACCTCAAAGGAGACCGCCGATCATTCTCTGCCCTATTGCATGGCAGTTGGGCTCGTCGATGGCATGGTGACGCCGCTGCAATTCCGCGAAGAACGCGTGCACGATCCGTCGCTCATTCCGATCATGGACAAAGTGAAAGTTGTAGCCAACGAAGAGTTCGAAGCGCTGTTTCCGAAATTTCAACCAAGTCGCGTGACGATCACGACCAACGACGGCAAGTCATATTCCACACGAGTCGACGTGCCCAAGGGCGATCCGCGTGATCCAATGACCGAGGAGGAAATCGCGGTGAAATTTACGGCGCTCGGCGGCGACGTGATTGGCAACGATCAATGCAAAAAGCTACAGACGTTCATTATGAATTTGGAGACCGCTGAGAAGCTCGATGAACTTCTCGCATTGACGATCGCGCGCTGATTGAGGACCGCGCGCTCCCCAGTTTACGCCGTCCCGCTCCCCTCGCCTGCGCCAAACTGAATTCCCTGCGCAAGCGGCAATTCGCTGGAAAAATTGATCGTGTTCGTTTGCCGACGCATGTAGCTCTTCCAGCAATCGCTGCCGCTCTCCCGACCACCGCCAGTATTCTTCTCGCCGCCGAACGCGCCGCCGATCTCCGCGCCGCTTGTGCCGGTGTTCACGTTCGCAATGCCGCAATCGCTTCCGATCGCACTTACGAATTTCTCGGCCTCGCGCACGTCATTCGTAAAAATCGACGAGGTTAAACCTTGCGGCACGTTGTTGTGGATGGCGATCGCTTCGTCAAAATCGCGATACGTCACCAAGTAAAGCAGTGGGCCAAATGTTTCATGCTTCACAATCTCGAAGTCCGGTTTTGCGTTCGCCAGACATGGTTTCATGTAACAGTCGCCCGGGACGGTGAGTCGCTCGCCGCCGTAAAGGACTTCGCCCCCTTCGTCTTTTAATCGCTGAATCGAATGCTGGACCAGATCGACAGCATTCTTGTCGATGAGCGGGCCCATCACGGTCTTCTGATCGAGTGGATTGCCGATCGCCAAAGATTTGTATGCAGCCAGAAGTTTGTTTCGAACCTTGGAGGCAACTGATTCGTGCATGATCACACGCCGCGTCGACGTGCAACGCTGGCCGGCTGTACCCACTGCCCCAAAGAAGATCGATTGTGTTGCCATCTCGATGTCAGCGCTTGGCGCGACGATGAGTGCATTGTTGCCGCCCAGTTCCATAATCGATCGGCCCAGCCGGCCGTGCACAGTTCTCGCAACGTTGAGACCCATGGCTACAGACCCTGTCGCAGAGACCAAAGAAATCCGGTAATCGTCCGCCAGCTTTTGGCCGACGGTTTTGCGATCACCGATTAGCAGTGTAAAAATCGCGGCGTCAGCGCCGGTTTCGCGGCAAACGCGTTCGCAAATCTTCGTGACAGCAACTGCCGTGAGCGGTGTTTTTTCCGAGGGCTTCCAAACAGTAGCATCACCGCAAACCGCGGCCAGCGCGGCGTTCCACGACCAAACTGCAACCGGAAAGTTAAATGCTGTGATAACCGCGACAACGCCGAGTGGATGCCATTGCTCCATTAATCGATGGCTCGGCCTTTCAGATTGGATCGTCAGGCCGTAGAGCATACGGGATTGGCCGACCGCGAGATCGCAGATGTCGATCATTTCCTGCACCTCGCCTTCGCCTTCGGCAATGATTTTTCCCGTCTCGAGCGTCACGAGTTGACCGAGTTCGTGTTTCAATTCCCGCAGTGCGTTGCCCAGACGACGAACAGTCTCGCCGCGCACCGGCGCTGGCGTGACGCGCCATTTCAAAAACGCTTCCTGCGCCCGCGAGATTGCCTTTTCGTAGTCGTCGTCTGATGCCGAGCGCACGCCTGCGAGTCGTCGTCCATCAATCGGGGAAATCTTGTCGATCTTCCCGCCACCCCCGCGCCATTCACCATCGAACACGCCGGGGTTGTCGTCGGCGATACCGAGTTTATCGAAAACGGATTGCATTCTCAAATGTAGCGCGAGCCGCTGGCTTGCGAAATTGCTAAAAGGCAAGCGGGACGCACGCGCTACCTAGTTCGGCTCCGGCAGTATTTGCGCATCGCCTCCATCGCTTCATCGATTACTTCCGATGCAACATCCAGCGGAGGACGAAAACGAATCGAGTTTTCGCCAGAACGAAGAGTCAAGACACCGAGATCGAAGAAACCTTTCCAGAATTCCTCGCGCGTTTTTGCGTCGGGCAGATCGAAAGCGAGGAACAATCCTCGCCCGCGTGCAGCGGAAATCAGCGGTTCTTCACGTTGCAGATTGCGCAGCTGATCGAGAAAATATGCGCCCACCTTCGCAGCGTTCTCGACCAGGTGTTCTTGCTCGATGATGCGCAGATAATGCGTGGAGCGAACCATGTCCGCGAAATTTCCGCCCCATGTGGAATTCAAACGGCTGGGCAAGCGAAAGGCGTTATCTTTGACTTCATCGAGACGCGGGCCCGCCATCACACCGCACACCTGCGCCTTTTTTCCAAACGCCAGCAGGTCGGGCACAACGTCGAAATGCTCGCAGCACCAGTTGCGGCCGGTTGCACCCATGCCGCATTGCACCTCGTCGAAGATGAGAAGGATATCAGTTTCGTTGCAAACTTTGCGCAGCTTTTGCAGCCACTCGCCACGGAAATGGTTGTCGCCGCCCTCGCCCTGGATCGGCTCGATAATAACGGCGCAGATGTCTGTCTCTCGTCTGTCGATGAAATCACGAATCTCGTGCTCGGCGGTCGCTTCGCGCTCGATCACGTCCGATTCGCGCTTGGATTCTGGCAATGAAAAATCGATGCACGGACACGAAACGCGGGGCCAATCGAACTTTGCAAACAAATCCGTCTTGCGCGGATCGGTGTTGGTCAGGCTCATCGTGTAACCGCTCCGTCCGTGAAATGCGTGGCGAAAATGCAAAACCTGAGTTCCGCGCTCGCCTCGGCCCGCAGCAAGATTTTTGCGCACCTTCCAATCCATCGCCGCCTTCAAACAATTTTCGACCGCAAGCGCGCCACCTTCGATGAACAGATAGCGCTCCAGCGGCGGTAATCCGACCACGCGCTCAAACGTCGCCACAAATTCAGCGTAGCCCTCCGAGTAAACATCCGAGTTGGCGATTTTGACTTTCGCCGCACGAAGAAGATCGCGCTGAACGTCCGGTTGGTCGAAGTATGGGTGATTAAATCCTACCGGCATCGAGCCGAAGAAGCCGTAGAAATCGATCAATCGGCGATTATTGACCGCGTTATACAGATGCGTACCGCGGCTTTTGTCGAGATCGACGACGACTTTGAATCCATCGAGCAAAACGTGCTGCCCGATCGTTTCCAGAATACTGCTCGGCGCTATTGCTTTTTGTTTTTCGCTCTTTGTGGCGCGGCTTCGAGGTGAAGCCGCCTCCGTGAGCACGGGCGACATACTCATCCGCTGAGACTAGCTTTGACAAAACAGTTGGTCAACCGAGGTAGGGGCCCTTCACCTGAACCGCTCCAAGCCGCAGCAATTGACCACTGCGGTGGGCGATTGAGGTCAATCGCCCTTACCTAAACAATCCCATTGCTCAGGAATTCGTTTTTTCCGGCAAGCAAATTCTGCACGAGGTCATAACCGCGTTTGTCCACATTGCACGTTGTGCCGGCAAAATGATTATCGATTCTCATGCGTGCGGAGCGGCAGAAATAATCTGTGACGGAAAGAATCTCGTCGGCGGGTTTATCCTGGCCCAGCAGCCATTGCGCGTAGGAACAGGTAGCGCTGATCGCGAACAGTTCAGTTGCGATCCCAACAAAGCGCGATAACAATAATTGTTCGCGATCGAGTTTTGGACCGAACCGCGCCATGGCATGAAACAATCCGCGCGCGAGCCGCTTGCTTGTGCGCGCTGCGTAATTGACGTGTCCACACAATGTTTGGTGCAAATTGTCGATTTTGCCAGCACCATTCGGCAACCATTGCCGCGGATACCAACCCGCATAAAACTTCCCGGAGCTAAAAACAGCCTTTGCACGCTCGGACATCGGCAATTGCGTGTTGAAAATTGCGCCACCGACTTTCAGATGCGGGTCGAGCGCTTCGCGAGCGATGAACAGCCGCATGATCTCGCTTGAACCTTCGAAAATGGTGTTCACCCGGCAATCCCGCAGGAACCTTTCAACGCCAATTGCCGGCTCACCGCGCCCAGCCAGCGATGCCGCCGTTTCATAGCCCCGACCGCCACGCACTTGCATGGCGTCGTCAGCAATCTTCCACGTCATTTCCGTTGCCCACATTTTGCACATGGCAGTCTCGATGCGCAGGTCGCCCACTTTCCGATCGAGCAGCGATGAAGTGAGAAATGTCATCGCTTCCATGGCGAAAACGCTACCGGCCATCTCCGCGATTTTTCCGGCAATAGCAGCGTGCTTGCCGATGGGTACGCCCCATTGAATGCGTTCGCCTGCCCACTTCCGCGAGATTTCGAGCAGGCGCTTGGAAAGACCTACACATGCAGCGGGAAGCGTGAGCCGTCCGGTATTCAAAGTCGTGAGCGCGACCTTTAATCCTGCGCCTTCTTTGAAAATGATGTTCTCTCGCGGGATCCGTACATTGGTGAATTTGACGACTGCATTGTAAAGCGCGCGAAGTCCCATGAACCGGCAGCGATAAGTGATCTCCAGCCCCGGCGTATTCACATCGACAAGAAAAGCCGTGATTTGCTTGCGCTCTTTTCTGCCTACGATCTTCGATGGAGTGCGCGCCATGACCACCAAGACGCCCGCTTTCACGCCGTTGGTGCACCACAGTTTTTCTCCATTGAGAATGAATGCGTTCCTATCCGACGTAGGCTCAGCGCGCAGGCTCATCGTCGCCGGGTCTGAGCCAGCGTGCCTCTCGGTCAGCGCGAAGGCAGAAATCTCGCCGCCTGCGACGCGCGGCAGATATTTTTGTTTTTGCTCTTCGGTACCAAACAAAAGCAGTGGCTGCGCGACACCGATTGATTGATGCGCGGAAACAAGCGCTGCGACGTTTCCGTCCCAACTCCCAAGCAAAACTGCGGCGCGCCCATAGTTGGATTGTGACAGACCGAGCCCTCCATATTTCCTGGGCACTTTGATCCCAAACGCGCCGATCTCAGCGAGTCCCTTGAAATTCTCCGGCGGAATCTCACCGGTGCGATCGATCTCGTCCGGATTAACATTTTCGCGCAGATAACTTTCGAGCTTACGCAGGAAATCTTCGCCCGCGGCGCGATCTTCCACACTCTGCGCGGGATACGGGTAAATTCGATCGAAATCATAGCGTCCAACGAAAAGATTGCTGGCGAAACTGCCACGGTCCTCGAGTGGATCGCGCGCGGCCTCGGCCAACTCGAGCGCTTCGCGTTGGCCTTTCGCCATCTTCGATGTGTCGATGACAGCGGCAGGCGCGGGCTTTTCAATTTTAGCGCTCGTTTCCTCAGCGATTTGTTTTTCCGGCGCTTCGAGCGGCGATTTCATATCATCCGTCTGTCATTCCGAGCGCAGTCGAGGAATCTCTCGATACGGCCTGAGAAAAGTCACAGATGGCTCGACTTCGCTCGACATGACAGGAGCGTAAGTTCGAGCGGCTGTCAGTCTGCATAAAACTTCGTGCCGTCGCGGGCGTGCTTTTTCAAAATCTCAGAGGGCAAAAACTTCTCCTCCCCTTGCGCCATTCGCTCCATCTCCTCGACAATTTTCTTAAGCCCTAAATGTTCTGCGAAGCGTAATGGGCCCCCGCGAAACGGCGCGAAACCTGTTCCCAAAATCATCCCATAGTCTGCGTCCTCCGGGAACTCGACAACTTTTTCTTCCAAGCAGCGCGCAGCTTCGTTCACCATCAAAAAGATCAGCCGGTGCGCCAGCTCCTCTTCGTTTAACCGCAGACGTGGGTCACGATGCCAGGCCGGTCCGGCAGCTGCCGGATTTGGACCATCAGCGCCTTCGGGCTCGCCATGCAATGCGCGCCGCCACTGCGTCAGCGAGTCGTTAGGCATCTGCACTTTTCCATCGTATTTGTAAAAGCCCGAGCTCGTTTTACGGCCGAGCATCTGCCGATCGCGCAACCAGAGCAGAACAGTGGAGACGTGATCGCGCCGTCCGTAGGCTTTTTCAAGTGTGTTGCCAATATCCACGGCGATATCGACGCCGATTTCGTCGATCAACCGCAACGGTCCCATCGGCATCCCCCATTTTACGATCGCATTGTCGATCGTCTCTGCATCCAAACCGCTTTCGAATAACTCCGCGGCATCGAGTAAATACGGAAACAAAACGCGGTTCACGAGAAAGCCCGGGCTGTCGCGCACAATGACCGGCAGCTTCCCGATTTGTCGCACAAACGCGAGGCTCCGGTCGCGTGTCTCCTCGGATGTTTCCTTGGCAATAACGACTTCAACGAGTTTCATCCGGCTCACCGGATTGAAAAAATGCAACCCGATAACGTGCTCGGGGGACACCGTCACCTCCGCCAATTCGCTGACCGGAAGCGCGGAGGTATTTGTAGCGACGATGGTTTTCGGGCCGGCTTCCATCGCCAGCTCGCGGAAAACTTCCTTCTTCACACTCAACTTTTCAGAGGCGGCTTCGATGACAATTTGCACATCGCGCAATTCCATCGGCGCAGTCGAGGCCACAATCCGCGCGCGTCCCGCCTTTGCTTCTTCCGGCGTTATCAAACCGCGCTTCACGGCATCACCGTAGGTCTTCTCGATATTCGCCAGTCCGCGGTCGATTTGCTCCCGCGCGATGTCGCGCAGAATAACTGTGACGCCGCGCGAGCTGAGCCACTGCGCGATCCCTGAACCCATCACGCCGGCGCCGATTACCGCGGCGTGCACCACTTTTTCCCGCCGTGTTTTCGTGGTTCCTTTCTTATATTTCTCGGCCAGGAAGAAATTGCGGATCAGGTTTTGCGTCGATTCGGTTTTGCCAAGATCCACAATCGCTTCGAGCTCAAACCCAAGCGACTGCTGCGTGGACGCAAAAAGACTTTTCTTGATTATTTCCAGAGCGCGCGCTGGCGCCGAATTGTGATCGCGCGGCGCGTGAATTTCCTGACCAGGTTCTGGCGCAGCCAATGTTTTGCGCTTCCCGTGGCGCAACTTTTTCCGTGCCAGATTGACGAGTCGATCGCGAGGCGCAATTTCATCGATGAGCCCGAGCTTCAGTGCTTCCTGGGCGGAATACAGTTTCCCCTTCAAAATCACTTGGGCGGCTTTGTCGGCGCCGATCAAGCGCGGCAGACGCGTGCAACCGCCCCACGCAGGGATTAATCCGAGACTAGTTTCGGGAAGTCCGATCCGCGTTGCAGGATCATCTGAAGCGACACGATAATCACATGCCAACGCAACCTCGTAACCGCCACCGGCGGATGCGCCGTGAATCACAGCGACGGTCGGAATTTTTAGTTCGGCAAGCCGGCTAAATATTCGCTGCCCTTTCGCAATGAATTCGCGCATGTCTCCCGACTGCGCCTGTTGCAACAGGGTCTTCAAATCGGCGCCGGCGATGAAGATCGATTTTTTTGCCGAAGCGATAATCAAGCCGCGCAAGGAGGCGTCATTCTCAATGAAATCGAGATGCTCATTTAACTCATCAAGGGTGGCAGCATCGAAAATGTTCGCCCCGGACTCGGGACGATCAAAGGTGAGCACACAAATGTGATCGTCGCAAATCTCGCGCCGAATCATTGAGGCTGTAGCAACTACCGGCATCACCTCATTTTCGAACGTTTCCGGCAAATGCCAAGCACGAGGTAGGGACAGCGCGCTGAAACGCCAGCCCGGCTCCGACCGTCCGGTCATCATAGCGCGATGACCCTACCATTGCGTCTGTTCAATGTGAGTGTTAAAACTCGGCGGCAGCGGCGCGCGAATAACACTTATGGTCGGCAAAATTTTAGAACCCGAAATCAAAAGCCTGATCGACGCCCGTAACTTCACGGCGCTGCGCGAGGTGTTTCGCGAATGGCCTCCGGCAGATGTGGCGGAGGTGATCCTCGATATGCCGGAAGACGAACAGGTGATCATTTTCCGTGTTTTGCCGCACGCACTTGCCGCGGATGTTTTCGAATATCTCGATTTCGATGCGCAGGAGAAACTGCTGCATGCCATGGCTCACGAGCAAGTCGGCGCAATTCTCAACGAAATGTCGCCGGACGATCGCACAGCGCTGCTCGAGGAAATGCCGAGCGCGGCTGCACGCCAGCTGATTCGATTGCTCACGCCGGAGGAGCGCCGAGTGGCCACAGCGTTGCTCGGTTATCCCGAGGGCAGTGTCGGCCGTTTAATGACGCCTGATTTCATCGCCGTGCACGAAGACTGGACCGTCCAGCAAGTCTTGGATTTTGTGCGCGAACACGGCCATGACAGCGAGACGCTGAATGTTATCTACGTGGTCGATGACTGCGGCAAACTAATCGATGATCTGCGCATCCGGGAAATATTGGTCCGGCCGCTCACGGTCAAGGTCAGCGAAATTCGAAACGACACGTTTGCAGCACTCAACGTGAACGATTCACAGGAAGCAGCGCTTAACGTTTTCCGCAGATACGATCGCGTCGCCTTGCCGGTGGTCGATTCCAACGGCGTGCTCGTCGGGATTGTCACCAGCGACGACATGCTTGACGTGGCCGAAGCGGAAGCCACCGAAGACATCCAGAAACTCGGCGGTATGGAAGCGTTGGACGAGCCGTACACGACCATTCCGTTTCTGCGGATGGTAAAGAAACGTGCGACCTGGCTGATCATCCTGTTTCTCGGCGAAATGCTGACCGCAACCGCGATGCAAGGTTATAACAGCGAGATCGAGAGGGCGGCCATTCTTGCGATGTTTTTGCCCTTGATAATCTCCAGTGGCGGAAATTCCGGCTCGCAGGCGACAACGCTGGTGATCCGCGCGATGGCTCTCGGCGAATTGCGGCTGCGCGATTGGTTTCGCGTCGTCCGCAAGGAATTGCTGTCGGGATTTTCACTGGGCTTAATTCTTGGAACCATCGGTTTTTTCCGAATAACGCTGTGGCAATACTTGCATATTTTTGATTACGGAAAATATCACTGGCTGGTTGCGTTTACTGTCGGGGCTGCGCTTGTCGGAGTGGTGCTGTGGGGAACCCTGAGTGGCGCGATGCTCCCCTTTTTGCTGCGTCGTTGCGGACTCGACCCGGCGGCGTCATCGGCGCCATTCGTCGCCACGCTGGTCGACGTAACAGGACTGGTAATTTATTTCAACGTCGCGCTCTTCATTCTTCGCGGGACTTTGCTGTGATTCGCTAGGTGTGTATCGCTGTCGCAGTATTCTGTAATATCAATAAATAGTACAAAATCCGATCACGCACTAATCTACAATCAAGCGCAACTCTTGATCGGATGAACAACAAGCAAGCGGTCCAAGGCGCAAGCGTTTCCAAGCAGGTCGACGAACTGGCGACGATCAGTGTCGAAGAGCTTTTTCAGAGGCTTGTCACAACGAAAGGCGGTTTGAGTGAAGAAGAAGCCGAAAGAAGGCTCGATCAATACGGTCCAAACGAGGTCGCCGAAGAGAGGACACGCACCTGGGTTCACAGGTTGTTTACCGCCAGCCGCAATCCATTGGTCATTCTGCTTACGGTGCTCGCCAGCATTTCCTACGCTACAGGCGATCTGCGCGCGGGAACCGTCATGCTCTCGATGGTTATTCTTGGATTGGGCTTGCGCTTTGTTCAGGAAACTCGCGCGGACGCCGCCGCAGCGAAATTGAAGGCAATGATTAGCGTCACGGCGGCGGTGGTCCGCAACGGAGAGGCCAGGGAAATACCGATCAGCCAGCTCGTCCCGGGTGACATCGTTTCGTTGTCAGCCGGCGACATGATACCCGCCGACGTGCGCCTGATTTCCGCCAAAGATCTGTTTATCATTCAAGCGACCTTGACCGGTGAATCGCTGCCTGTAGAAAAGATCGAGATAGCAGACACGCGCCAAGGCGTAGTCTTGCTGGAGCGTCATAACGTCTGTTTTCTCGGGACAAGCGTCGAGAGCGGCACGGCCAAGGCGGTCGTGATTGCGACGGGGCCGAACACTTACTTCGGCCACATCGCCCGCAGCCTCGCCGGCGAGCAGGAAGAAACGAGCTTTGACCGCGGCATCAAGAAATTCACGTGGCTGATGATTCGCTTCATGCTTGTGATGGTGCCCTTGGTGTTCGTCATCAACGGCCTAACAAAACACAATTGGCACGAAGCATTTTTCTTTTCAATGGCGGTCGCCGTCGGACTCACGCCGGAAATGTTGCCCATGATTGTGTCGGTCTGCTTGTCCAAGGGCGCGATGGCGATGTCACGCAAGAAGGTCATCGTCAAGCGGCTCAACGCGATTCAGAACTTCGGGGCGATGGATGTCTTTTGCACGGACAAGACCGGCACGCTGACGATGGATCACATCATCCTCGAGTTGTATTGCAACATTCATAAGAAAGACAGCGAGGAGGTACTGCGCGACGCTTATGTGATCAGCCATTTTCAAAGCGGCCTGAAAAATGTCCTCGATCGCGCCGTGCTGAAATACACGGAGCTGCATAAAAAACTCTCTCTCGAGAAGTATTCGAAGGTCGACGAAATTCCGTTCGATTTTTCGCGTCGAATGATGTCGGTGGTGGTTGATGGTCCGGACGGAGAACGTCAGCTGCTGACCAAAGGCGCGCCAGAAGCGGTATTCAAGAAATGCGCTCATTTCGAATATGAAGGCGAGATCTTCCCGATGGAGCCAATCCTGGTCGGCGACCTCCTGGAAGAACTGAATGAATTGAACAGCGACGGATTCCGCGTGCTCGCTGTCGCCAACAAAAAAGTAGAGAAACGCGCAGCCTACACGAAGGCCGATGAAGACAGACTGGTGCTGACCGGTTACCTCGCATTCCTCGATCCGCCGAAAGAAACCGCCGGCAGGGCCATTTCTGTCCTGAACCGGGCCGGCGTTACAGTGAAAGTGCTCACTGGCGACAACGATTTGGTCACGCGTAAGGTCTGCACCGAAGTCGGCCTTAAGGCGGAGAAAATCCCGGTCGGCAATGAAGTCGAAAAAATGTCGGACGACGAACTGTCCGAGTTCGTAGACCGATTCAATGTTTTTGCGCGGCTGTCGCCTGCGCATAAGCAGCGAATTGTAAAGGCGCTTCAGAAAAAGGGCCACACCGTCGGTTTTATGGGTGACGGCATCAACGACGCACCAGCCCTCCGCGCAGCGGATGTAGGCATTTCAGTGGATAACGCGGTGGATATCGCCAAGGAATCCGCCGATGTGATTCTGCTGGAGAAAAGTTTGATGGTTTTGGGAGGGGGCGTTCTCGAAGGCCGCAAAGTCTTCGTCAACATCCTCAAATACATCCGCATGGGCGCCAGCTCCAATTTCGGAAACATGTTCAGCGTGATCGGCGCCAGCGCGTGGCTTCCTTTCGTGCCAATGGCACCGATTCAAGTGCTCACGAACAATCTGCTTTACGACTTTTCACAAGTGCCCATTCCGACAGACAACGTTGGCCCTAAGCAGGTCGCGAAGCCGCGGCCGTGGCACATTGGTGCGATCGCCAAATTCATCATCTGCATCGGTCCGATCAGTTCCGTTTTCGACTACACGACCTACGCCATGATGTGGTTCATCTTTAAATGCAACGATCTCAACCTTGGGCCACCGGCGGAACTCGCCGCGCGCTTCGCAAATAGCGCCGGCCCGGAACAAACCTATGCGGCTGCGTTGTTTCACACTGGCTGGTTTGTTGAATCACTCATGACCCAGACGCTCATCATCCACGTCATTCGCACCAATCTCATTCCGTTCATTCAGTCGCGAGCCAGTTGGCAACTCACCATGACGACTGTCGTCATCATGGCAGTTGCCGCGTATCTCCCCTATTCGCCT
>JBKPQL010000036.1:0-93878 GCA_046734045.1 Verrucomicrobiota bacterium | reverse complement strand
GAAATCGTAAAACCGGTGGAAGTACCACGCTTTAGCTTCGCGATCGTAGCTCCACGTTGTTTTTTGTACGCCCGGAAACACCATTCCTTGATTCGAGCGCGGCGGCTTTTTCTTCGACCAGACGTACCAATCCCGATATTTCGAATTTGGATCGGAGCGCGCCTGCTTGAACCACGGGTGCTGATCGGAAGTGTGGTTCACTACCAGGTCGATCAAGACACGGATGCCGCGTTGTTTTGCGCCGTGAGTAAACTCGATGAAATCGCCCAGTGTTCCGTATCGGGGATCGACATTGTAATAGTCCGCGATGTCGTAACCGCCGTCCTTGTAAGGCGACGTTTGAAACGGCATCAGCCAGATCGCCGTCACGCCCAGTCCGTGCAGATAATCGAGTCGGCGCATCAGTCCCGGGAAATCACCGATCCCATCGCCATTAGCGTCCATGTAGGCGTCTACCGACAGGCAGTAGATGACTGCGTTCTTGTACCAAAGATCATTGATCATACGCGGCTGTGAGATGACTCACGCATAAACCTATCGGCGGTGACCGTGTAATCAGACCTGAGCACGGTCAAGGTCGACGTGAAGAGGGATGTTTGATGCCAGAGGTTTCCGCCTATGCACCATGCTACGGCGCGACGGGTGAGGTTTGATGTGAAGGCAAGTACCGCAGGCGTAGCCAGCGCGGAGATCTGTGATTCGTGATCGGTGAACGATGAATGTTGACAGCGTAAAGCTCCATCGAAGCCAGGCCCTTTTACGGAGTTGAGAGCGTAAAGCCGCGTAGATTTGTTTTACGTGGCCACGCCCCTTTACGGAGTTGAGAGATCAAGACGTCTTTTCTTTCCGGTCGCCGTAGCGTCCCGGTTTTTCTTGAACAGCAGTTGCTTCGCGAAACCTGGCACCGCGAATGGCGACGGCCCGTTCGCGCAGTGCATCGAGTAGACGCAGTTTTTCGACGATAGGAGCGGTCACGAGCCGCTGACGCAAAGCGCGTTTGCTTTTCCAAATGCGTTCGAAATCGAAATTGTTCTTCATTCAAGAAATTGTCGCTGAAAGTCGCGCCACTTATCGGTTAATTGATGACGTTCCAACACTTCTTCGAATTTCTCTTGGTCGAGCGCCCGAGCTTCGATGAACTGCAAGAGGCGCGCCTTGTCTTTGGCGCGTCCGGTTTGGAGGGCGACGGCTGCGAGATATTCGGCGGTCAAGACTCGTGCAGGTACGCCTTCGACATTGACTTCGACAGCGTTATCCAATGCGTCTTCGAGAAGCGGCCCGCTTGCAGGTAGGAATTGAACGGGCCACCCACTGATGACAATGTACTCGCCTTCCATCTTGCAGCCGAATCCTTTGAGGTAGTCGAATATCGGGGCGGGAGAAACAATGATGCTTTCTTGCTGCGGTTTGAAGGTAATGAACACATCAACATCGAGCGTGCTAACCGGCTCCAAGTAAAAGGTCGCGCCGACTGCTCCGCCGATGGCGTAACGTTCGATCACGCGATCCCGCTCCATCTGATTCAACATAACGATGACTTCCAGAATCTTCACGCGGCGAGCTTGAGGTTGAGTTCTTCCATCAGTTTCCAAATCGGTTCGCCGAACGCTTTGTAGATCGGGCCGAGTACGTTGTCGGCTTCGAGCTGCTCGCGATCGGCGCTGGCGTTAGCGCTAACATAGTCGCGCATCTTTTCGAAGCGCGGAGAATAACAGAAATTTAGCTAGGTGGATAACAGAAACTGCGGATGTGACTAGTTGAGAGTTGATGGTTGAGAGCAGTGATCGGTGATCAGTGAACGGTGAATGTTGAGAGCGTAAAGCCGCGTAGATTTGTTTAACGCGGCCACGCCCCTTTACGGAGTCCAAGACGCCGGTCAGCTGCCCTTCACTGAGATTTCCGCGTGCCCCGGCAGTCGCAGATCGATTGCAATCTCATTTCGACACAATGCCATGTGGGCCAATCGAAAACGAAACAACAATGTCCCGATCAATGACGAACAGAACGCGGTATTTTTCTGTCACGTACAAATCGAAAACCTGGTGACCGTGCCAGAAAACACCGGTGAGTTTGTGACAGTGCAGCGAAGGATGCCGCCAATTCGTGGAGAAGAGCGAAAATTTGGCGCGAGCGGCGCGTTTAATCTCGGGAGGAAGGCTTCGAAACTCTCGTTTAAAGCCAACCGTGCGCCGATAGGTCACAGGTCTTTGACCGTGTCCTCCATCGTATCGTGATCCTTGGGCTCGATCGGATCGTTTTCATGTTCCTTCACATCTTTGAGATCTTTAGCAGTGGGTTTCCGAGCTGGAACACTGGCAGCAAAGAATATCGGATCGAAAGGAATCCCTTTGGTTTTCCTCTTTGCTTTCGTGGATGCTTTCATCAGAAAAAAATAGCTGAACAAAGCGGAACACGCAATTTGTGCCAGGAGTCAGCCGCACAGTTATGCTACCCCAACCGGATTACACCTCGCGGCTGATACAGCCGCCACTACAACATCATATATTGGCCGGCCGCGATCTCTCGCCGGGACTGGTCCAGCTTGGCTTTCACTTCGTTGGTCAGCTCAAGATGATCCTCGAGGTAATCATCAATCCACTCGCGGATTTCCTCGATTTCCTCTCGCGACAATTTTGGAATCGCCGCCTGAATTTCTTTGACCGTGCTCACAGTTAGAATTTAACCCAAAATTTTCCCGATAAGAGCGTGGAAAATAGCAGAAACCGGGAGAAGGTTGAATTAGGAAATTAGGAAGTTCGCCACGGCGAATCCGTCCATTGGCGGAGAAGAATTAAAGGCCGCAGACGCGGCGATGTTTGATGTCAGATGTTTCCGCCTACGCACCGGCTACGGCGCGACAGGTGATGTTTGATGTAAAGGCAAACAAACCAGAAGGCACAACGAGCGTGCATCGCTCTCCATGGCGGGTAAACTCCATGCGGAATGCCCTCCAATGTTGAAACTCCGGCAAGCCAGGGAGATTGGGCCGGCACAAAGTTCGCTGTAATTTGTGGCGTTCACGATATAAAGTTCTGCGATGAGCCTCCGATATCAGATCGTGCTTCATAAGTCGGAAGAAGGTTACGCGGTGAATTGCCCCGCGCTGCCCGGTTGTTGGTCTCAAGGAGAAACCGAGCAGGAAGCGATGCAGAACATTCGCGATGCCATTGAGGATTATCTTGCTGCTGTCAGGGATAGCCTCCGTGGTTCCGACGTGCGCGAAGTGGAAGTGTCGGTCTAGCCAATGCCGAAAATTCCCGGCATTAATCATCTCCGGGCGGTGCAGGCGTTGGAAAAGGCTGGTTTTCGCATTATGCGCCAAGGCAAACACATCGTCATGAGTGACGGTTCGCATTTCATCACCATACCGCGTCACAATCCGGTAAACGCGCTGACAATGGGTGGGATTGTCAAAGACGCCGGAATGTCCGTAGAAGAATTTCTAATCTGCTATAGCGGAAAGTTACTCAAGAGCCTGAAGGATGCTCTTGCTTCGCTGCTGCTTCGGCGGGATCCGCCTTCGCATCGGCTACTCCGAAAGTCTTCGCGAGTTGGCGGCGCGACAAGGGGGGCTCAGAGATCAGAGATCAGTTTTGCGCTAAGCGGGCGGGTGCAGTAATATCGATTCGTGACACTGAAGGTACTGATTCATAAGGCGGAAGAAGGCGGTTATTGGGCGGAAGCGCCAGCATTGCCGGGATGCGTCTCACAGGGCGAGACGATGGACGAAGTGCGCACGAATATTCGGGAGGCGATCGAAGGTTGGCTGCTCGCGGAAGATGGCGTAGCCCAGGCAGGCGCATTTGATGTCAGATGTCAGAAGTCAGAGAACACGCGGGGCGAGCGTTGAAACTTCCGCGCGCGAGGGAGATCTGCGCCATTACGATAGGTGAAAACCGATTCTGCGCCGGGGCGGCTCGGGTGGTGAAGGTGGCGGATTCAAGATTTGCATGATCTCTTGCAGGACCTGCACAATCGCGGCTTCATGAACATCGAGGCGAGAGGTGAGCTTTTTCTCCAGCGCAGCGAGTTTCCGCGCAAGCTCACGCGTACTGAGTAGCGTTTCGCGCATTTTCGCAAAGGCGCGGACAACAAAAATGCTCATCTGAACCGCGCGCGGGCTGTTGAGAATATTTGCGGCCATCAACGCACCATGTTCGGTGAAGGCATATGGGCGGTACCGGCGACCACCGTGTGAACTTGAGGTCGCAATTTGCGACCTCAAAGAATTAGTCTCCTTAACCGTGAGCTGGAACGCGAAATCCTCGGGAAACCGTTTCCGGTTGCGGCGATATTGTTCGTTCAACCGTTTGGTCGGCACGCCATACAACGCCGCGAGATCCGAATCGAGGATCACCCGGACGCCACGAATTGTATAAATCCGCTGCTCAATGAGGGCGAGATCGATTTCAGGCATTGGGTAATGATTCAGTTCAGGTCCAAGTTAGTGAGTGAACTCATCACAATTTGCAATGACTTCTCCGACTTTGACATCGCAATTTGCGACCTCAAAGAGTCGAACTCCGCACGGCTAAGCTGAAACATGAAATTGGCAGGGAACCCCGAAAACTTTCGGGGTTGCCCTTGATCGCTTCATTGAAGCGAAACGTGGGGAGTCCGTAGATTTTTGCGAGATCGCGATCCAGCATGACGCGCACGCCCCGGATCGTGCGGATCATCTCGTCAATCTGCTCGATTAAAACAGGCGATTCAGAGCCTACGGCGGGACAGGTCGGTGAAGAGCGTAAGCCGCGTAGATTTGTTTAAGGCGGCCACGCCCCTTTACGGAGTTATGATCTAAAGCTCAGCTTCTTCGGGATTTCTTGAGCAGTTTGCGAAGCTGGCGAGTCGTTTCATCACGATTAATTTTACTGGCCGCCGCGTCGAGCATCAGTTTTTCCCATTTGGCGCTGTCCGGTAACGGTTCGATTCCATTGATCCGTAAGAACACGATCGCCACCATCATAGCAGTACGTTTATTCCCGTCGAGAAACGGATGGTTCTTACAGATGTAAAACAAATATGCAGCGGCGATTTCAACCAGATCATGATATGGGGACTTGCCGCCGAACGTTGATTGCGGTGTGAGTGCCGCCGATGCGAGAAGGTTCTCATCACGGACGCCGCCCAGACCACCAAATTGCTTGATCGCTTCGGCATGAATCTCAACAACGGTCTCGATGCTGAGATGAAAACAGTCTTCGGGCGTGGCGCTCACGCCAATTTGCGCAGCGTCTTACGATAATCCTTGGCCGTTTTTTTAATGACGGAACGAATCTCTTCCATCGAAGGGCCGGAGCGTAGCGGCATCAACACGATCGCACCGGTGTGCGGCACGACGGTGATATCGACCTGGTCTCCGACTTTAACGCGCGCGAGATCCATCAAAGCAGTATCAAAGATGATCCCTTGAGAGTTTCCGACTTTAGTGATGGTCTTGGTCATCGCGTAATACTATGTTTTACGGCAAGGCCACTGTCAAACTTAAACCGGAGCTGAGAAGCTGAAACCTGCGAAGTTCGGCTCGCAGATCTTCGTCGAGATAGGCGCTATAAAGCCGAGGTTTGATGTTTGATGTCTGCGATAAAGCTACGTAAGACAAAACCAATATGAGCAAACGCATTCGCGGCGTGCTGGCGCCGGTTGTTACTCCGTTGAAACTCGTTCGCGTCCCCGCCCACTCGCTCCTACCTCGTCGCTTTACCTTCGATGTCGCTGATCCCATCAGCTCCATTCATAGCCGATCTTTCGCCTCGGGGTACTTGCGCCGGTTTCTGTGTGATCGCGAATTGCGATTTGCGCGCTAATGTTTGTGAGAAACCAAATGACGGAACGAATCCGGGGCGTCTTGGCCCCGGTTGTCACACCATTTAAAGCGGATTTGTCGCCTGATGACAAACGGTTCATCGCGCATTGCAAATGGCTGCTGTCACAGCACTGCGGGCTCGCCGTGTTCGGCACGAACAGCGAGGCGAACTCGGTGTCGATGGAAGAACGCGCGATGCTGCTCGACGAGCTGGTCGCGGCCGGGGTCGATCCGTTGCGCATGATGCCGGGAACCGGTTGCTGCTCGATCACGGAAACGGTCAAGCTCACCGGACAGGCGGTCGAGCACGGTTGCGCGGGCGTGCTGATGTTGCCGCCTTTTTATTACAAGGACGTCAACGAAGAAGGTCTCTACCGCTATTTCAGCGAAGTTGTGCAGCGCGTCGGTGATGCGCGACTGAAAATTTATCTCTACCACATTCCGCCGGTGGCGGTGGTTGGCATAACCACGGGATTGGTCGAGCGCCTCCTTGCGGCTTATCCAAATGCAATCGCCGGAATGAAAGACAGCTCAGGCGATTGGAATAATACCAAGACTTTTCTCGACGCGTTCTCGGTCCGAGCTCGCCACGAGCCGAGCTCGAAATCCCAAACTCCAAGCTCCAAATCCCAGGGAAGCTCCAAAATCCAATATCCAAAAGATGAGGGCACGTTTGATGCTCACCGCGGTGGCGATATCGATAACCAAACTAGCTTCGATGTTTTTGTCGGCAGCGAATCATTCCTCCTCGCCAATATGCGGAACGGCGGCGTCGGTACGATTTCCGCGACCGCCAACATCAACCCGGCCGCTATTCACAAGCTTTACAAACACTGGAAAACCGCAGATGACGCGGATCAACAACAATCAAAATTAAACGTCGTGCGCGAGGTGTTCAGTAGCAGAAAATTTCCGTCAATGATCGCGGCCTTGAAACAAGCTATTGCGATCTACGCGGACGATCCGGCATGGCGGACGGTGCGGCCGCCGCTGGTCGAACTCACACCCCAGCAGGCGAAGACGCTCGCCGCGGAACTCAAGGCGATCGGGTTCCGATGGGAAAAGTAAGAATGGAGCGACTGGGAGAAGCGATCCGGCAGCCGCCGGACTGTGAGGCAACAGCGAGCGATAGCGGGAGTGAGCGAGTTTCAATTAAGAAGGAATTGCGGGCTCTCGGAAACTCGACGAATGACTCGATAATTTATGAGGCGGTTCTGGGTTCTCTTCGTAACGGTTTTGGCGGGTGCGAGCTCTGTCTGCGCGAATCTGGGCGAGGACGGCGATAGAATAGACGATTCATATGGCAACCTAGTGCAGCGTCACCTGCGCGACGACGGAACCATCGACGTGCTTTATCATAAGGATCGATATCTTTACTTCGTGATCTTCGATAACGGGAAAAGCGTTTTGGAAAGGTATTCGCACGCGAATGGCTCCAAGCTTTCGGAAAAAGAGATCGCCAGGTTCCTGAAGGCAAATAGCGGCGGCGCGACGTGGACGCCGAATAGTAGGTCAACAGAACGCCGATTCAATCGGAGCGATGCCGAGGCTGAGGCAACATACGGCAATGTCGATGGCCACCCAACACTGACGGTGCGGAAAGTTTCTACCAAGGGATAAAATTGAGAGCGCAGAAGTACGAAGGAAAAATTAAGAAGAATTAAAGGCCGCAGACGCAGCGATGTTTGATGTCAGATGTTTGATTTTTCCAGCCGCAGTTCGCCAAGCCGGAAAACTCCAACGGATTCAGACTGAAAGCCGGACTTCGCGTTCGGCTTGCTTTGTCTGTAGTCGTAACTGACCGCAGACGGCGGCGATGTCGTGGCCCTTCTCGCGGCGCAAGGTTACGACCACACCGTGCTGCCGCAGGATCGATTGAAATCTTTCCTGGCGCGCGCGCGATGGGCGTGACCATTCCAGGCCTTCGACGGTGTTGTATGGAATGAGATTGATCTTAGCCGAGAGTCGGCGCGCGATTTTGGCGAACTCGTGGGCCTGCTCGTCGGTGTCGTTGACGCCGGCGGCATTGGTAGCGAATTGCTTGCGCATTTTGAGGAAGGCCCGAATGACCCGTTCGACTCCGCTCAGGGCAAGCTGCGAGGCTCATTTGAACCGCCCGCTGGCTGGGTAGAACATTCGCTGCTTGTAACGCCCCGTGTTCAGTGAACGCGTAGGGACGGCGGCGCCAGCCGCCGTGGCCGGAACTTGAGGTGCCAATTTGGTACTTCAAGTTTGAAACTGGAGATAGTTAACGGTGTTGAATAATTGACTCGGCAGTCTTGTCTAACCTGACAAATAGAAAAATGAGGGAAAATTATGAAACGAGTTCTGTATTCAGTATGTATTGGAAGCCTCGCGCTGGCGCTCACAGCGTGGGGTCAGCAAGTCAACGATAAAAGGCCTGACAGAGCGAAGGCGCAGCGAACATCGAATGTTCGGGCGACTAAGCCTGGGAACAACAGTGCCATTAGAAGCGCGCACGGTTACAGTTCGACCGCGCCACATCGGCAGCGGGCGTACACAGCGCCGCGCACTAATTCAAACGCGGTGGCCAATCAAAACGCTCGGGCGCGCGCGTCTAGCGAGCGAAACTTCGCGAGGAATCAAGAGTTTCGCGCGCGCAACAACGTTGCCGTTAATCGCGAGCGAAACGTCGCGGTGAATCGGGCGAGAAACGTAAACGTTAATCGTTATCGCAACACCGACGAGTTTCGTGGTCGC
Source organism: Verrucomicrobiota bacterium (assembly GCA_046734045.1). Lineage (GTDB taxonomy): Bacteria > Verrucomicrobiota > Verrucomicrobiia > Chthoniobacterales > UBA10450 > Udaeobacter. Next base: position 85,351 of record JBKPQL010000036.1, on the reverse strand, counting down.
AACAGCGTAGCGACCAATCGCGAGCGAAACGTTGCGGTCAACCGGACGAGAAACGCCGATGTTAATCGTAATCGAAATACCGATCAGTTTCGTGCGCGCAACAACGTAGTCATCAATCGGGATAGAAACTTCGCAGTCAACCGCACAGGAAACTTCGCCTATTATCGTGGAGGCAATGTGGCGATTAATAATAACTTCCACAGTGACGCGTTCCGCGGTCGACAATATGCGGCGTTCCGCAATTACCACAGGCAATGGCACGATCGTGGTTGGTGGAGAAGCCATTACAATCGGATCGTGTTTGTAAACGGCGGCTGGTATTATTGGAATGCCGACTACTGGTTCCCGGCATGGGGTTATGCCACGGACGCTTATTATCCGTACGACGGTCCAATCTATGGTTACAATGGGTTGACGCCCGATCGGGTAATTGTGGATGTTCAGGAGCAACTGCAACGCGACGGTTACTACGACGGACCGATCGATGGTGTCCTTGGGCCAATGACCCGAGAGGCCATCGCAGCCTTCCAAGCTGACAACGGATTGTCGGTGACGTCAGTAATCGATGAGCCGACCCTTGCCACGCTCGGCATATCGTAACTTATCGGAGTGATTTGGAGAGCCGCGTGATGTGTTCCATCATGCGGCTCTTTCATTTCTGCGACACGATCCGCTCGGAGCGAGCGGGAGGTTTGAATCGTTAAACCGTTGAAGCCGCGGAATCGGCGTCCCGCCTTGGTCCGTAGTCACGGGATACGGCATTCACTCAACCGTGTTGAGATCTGGGTTTCCCAGATTTCAACGTTCTTCGCTTGTTGCGTTCGTTGTGATTGTCGTTTCGTTCGTGTCATCGGAGAATTTGGTTCTAACCTCGTCCGCCGTTGTGCGCCCGAACTCCGAACCTTGCAATCCCTGTGAACTCATGAAGCTCAACCCAGAATTGTTTGTCGTGCCATACCCATTTGGCCCGCTCGTTCCGCCTTCCCTGTTTCCTTGAGCAATAACGCACATCGTCAACGCGACAAAGCCTGATGCCACAGCGATCGCCACTTTCGCTTCGATAGATAAGTTCATGTTTCCTCCCTTCCTGATGGCTTGCCCCGAACCCTTGTCGATCTGTTAAAAGCGAAGGCTTGTTTATTGTTTTTTTAATCTGTTCGAATCTTAGAGCCACAGCGGACGTTAGGCTTCTGACTGACCTCGCAAATGCAGAATACATGGTCGAGTGTGGGTGTGCGCGTAACCTGCTGCGCCAGACGCAGCTTTGAATTTGGAATATTGCTCGTGCGAAAAAGATAGTCGTAAACTTTTCTAAGGAATAAACGATCAGAACTTCTTCAGAAGTTCTTCGGTTTCAAGAAATGCAGACGCCGCGAGCCGAAAAGGAAAGAGTAAGAACTAAGATTTACGAGTCATAGTGTTTATTCGGATGCACGCGATTGGCAGGTCCAAAATTTTTGGGCGATACGAATTAATAGGGAGAAAGGGGAATAATGAGGATACTAACAATGACAGTGATATTGGGGTTACCGCTCATGGCGCTAGGCCAGCAAGCGGAGCCACAACAGACGCAGGCGCAGACAAAGGAAACGCAAACTACTGCGCCGACGAAAGAAAAGAAGATGCGTCCCGGTCAGGAGGCGACTAAGCCGCAGGCAAAACCTGAAACGGGCACAAACGTTCGTGGACAGACGAACGTTCAGGGTCGCACTGAGGGCGCAACCAGGACTGAAACTGGAGCGCGTTCGAGCACGGGCCAGACGAACGTGAGCGGCACGAATCAGACGACGACGGTGAACAAGCAAGAGTTCAGGTCGCGTCATAGCGAAGTGTTCAGTCTTGGGCGGCATCCGAAAGAGTTCTTTGTCCAACGATTCGGGGCGAACCATGTCCGGCTGATCGGGAACACGTATTTCGCGTTCGTGGACGGCTGCTGGGTCGCAGTTGACGTGGACGGCTTTGTGTATTCGGAGCGGGTGATCTGCGCAGGCGATCCGGACTTTGTCGAAGTTGAATAGCGCAGCCGCTGCGCCAAACAAAAGCGCTCCGCTGAATGCGGGGCGCTTTTTTTGCAGCTAGCGAGTGCCAACCGGAAAGTTTTTCCGTCGCGCGGAGCAGAGCGGTCCATTTTATCCGGCTAAGCGCCGGGAAAGCAACGCCTCGTATCGGCAATAATTTTGTTCGCGGGGAACCGGATGGGTGCGCTGGCACGAATTATAAATAGGCGATCGATGCCGCGTAAAAGGCGTCTGCCTGGCGCGGCTAAGGGAAATTACACGAAGGGCTCTGAATAGATCGCGAACGTCCAACGACTAAACATTATTATTATGAAAAAACTTACCAGTCTACTGATAGGCTGTTCACTGGCGCTGGCTGGAGCCGCGTTGGCGCAACAGCCAGTTGAACAGCAATCACCATCAAAGGGCAAGAACGCCCCTGAAAAAACGCATGCGACTGAAGCACAGCCAAAGCCGAATGCGGCGAAGCCTGAGGCCCCAGCTGCGAAGCAGCACGGAGCGATGAAGCAACAGGGAGCTACGAGTCAGCCCGGTGCGATGAAGGAACACGGGGCTACGACTGAGCACGCAGCTACGAATGAGCCCGGTGCAGGAAAGAGCCACAAAGCTCCAGAAACCCAGGAATCTGCGACTGCCCCGGGAACGAATGTTTCCGGTCAACCGGCCGGCACGCAAACGCCCAGTACGAGGGAGCGGATTGAGCAGCGGAGAAAAGGGATGAAGGGCCCCGCCGCGGCGGCAAAGACATCTACTAATCCGCCAGCGCCGACGGGGGCTGCCGCAGGTGGAGCTCCGTCAGGTCCGGCAGCAGGCCAGCAAAATATGCAGGCTAACGCGGGGGCCAAGGCGAAGAAGCCGGATCCGCAGCAGGTGCAACAGATCAAATCGCAACACGCGAATTTCCGTGCGCAGCCAAAGCCGCAGCAGGTTCCGCCGGTTACCTACAACCAGAATTATCGGATTCAAGGAAGCGAACGCTGGCAGGGTCCGCAATACGAAGTGTTCCGCTCGTATCATCCGGAACGGCACGATGAAGGCTGGTATCGGTCGCATTACAACCGTGTGGAGCTGATCGGTGGCGGTTACTACTACTGGAACAACGGCTACTGGTATCCGGCATGGGGTTACAATCCTTCGGCCGAATATTATGCCTACGACGGACCGATCTATGTCGGTCAACACGCTGAGCCGCCGGATAAGGTAATCGCCGACGTGCAGACCGTGCTGCAACAGATGGGCTATTACAAGGGTGAAGTGGATGGATTGCTCGGGCCGGTGACCCGCGAGGCGCTCGCCGCCTACCAGGCCGACCAGGGGCTTACCACGACAGCGGCGATCGACGAGCCGACACTTGATGCCCTCGGGATGAGCTAATAAGAAATTAGACGATCAGAAAGTTAGATTTGAGAAGCCGCCGGGGCGCACTAATGCCTTGGCGGCTTTTCTGTTGTTGCGACTCGCGTCGGATTTTCATTTTCATCTGACCCGCTGCCCGCGCGACTTTAGCGGCGATGTTTATTCTTCGATTGCGCCGCTTATTTTTCGCAGGTGTTCCCGGAAAGTATAACTGGGATCGGCTACTCGCTTCTCCAGATACCGCGCAAACTCCAATTGTTCCCGCAGCAAGTGCCCGCTTTTGATAGTCTCCGCCTGATGCCGTTCCCGTTGCCAGATTTCGTGTGCCACGCGAAGCAGTTCATTGACACGTGTCGCAGTGGCAAACAAACAGCCGTCATCGTCGGCGAAGACGACATCGCCGGGTTCGACCAGGAAGTTACTGAACCGAGCAGAGAGTAATGCCAAGGAATTGCGAGGGTCGAGCCGTCGCGGGCCGGAAGGACAGACTCCGTACGTAAAAATAGGGAGACGAATCTGCCGAAGCTCTGACGTATCACGATGCACGCCCCAGACGATAATTCCCGCCAAGCCGCAGTGTTCAGCCTCGAGCGCAGTTAAATCCCCGATGCAGCCTTCATCCAGGCGGCCGCCGTTATCGATTACCAGAACCTGGCCGGGTTGCGCGCCTTGCATTGCTTCGAGAAAAACGTCGACACTTCCAACATGTCTGACCGGTAGCGCCGGGCCTGCGAGACGTTGGTTGGGCGTCACCAGCCGAATGCCAGGCGGAGCGATTCGGAGCGGAATCTGCAAGCGGAGGGCCGCATCGGCGATGGGCGGAGTAGAAAGTTCAGCAAAAGCGCGAGATAGCAATTTCGCTTCCATGCCGTGACCTTGCTCGCGGATTCCACTTCTTAATTCAACCTTCTTAACTCTTAATTCGCACCGTGTTATTTTGTTTTGCGCCAGATGACGTCCTCGTTGTTACGACGATCGATCAACACGTCCACCTTGCCGGTAGCAGCGTAATGAAAGAGAATTCTGCCTTCGACACCTTTGCGGAAGAAAATCTCTGACGTTTCCGGGAACAGTTGTTCTTTCTCGCCGTTCCGTTCGACAAATAGCCTGTCGCCTTCGGCAGTAACGGATCTCGTTTGTCCGGGTGCCAGTTCGTACGTGCCGATGTAGTCGCCAAACTTTTTTGGATCGGCTTTTCCCACGGCCGGATCTTCGTAGTAGCGATGTGCCTGGCTGGCGGTGATCTGCCAATTGCCGTTGCGCCGGAGCCAGGTATCAGTGATGTGATAACGCGCTTTGAGGTTTTGACCGAAGATCGTCTCGGTCTCGTCAGCATCGTAACTGAGTACGGCAGTGTCGCCGATAATCCGGCTCTGTGCGTTCTCGATCTTAATTGTTCCAGAATACCCGACCGGCAGCGGGGTGATGTCGGCGATCAGTTTTGGCTTGTCGAAAATGCGTCCTTTCTCGTCGGCGAAGATGCAGTCGTCGGCGAAATATTTTTTCCACGGCGCTTGATTGCCGAGAGCGATGGCGTCGTAAAGCTCCTGAGTGCGACGGACCAGTTCGTCCTGCGTAATGGGAACATCGGCAGCGCAGGCGAGAGTTACGGCGAAGAAAAATGTAACAAGCGGGAGTCTCATAAGGAGGAACTAAGAATTAAGGAAGATTTACCTTTGTGGAATGCCGATTTCGGATTGCGGAGAAACTAATCAGGAAGCCAGGAAAAACACTGATTGATCAAGATGTTGCTTCATCTGCCCAAATTTTTCTATACGGCGTCCCGGTTATTTCGAGGCGCGATCGAGAATGCTCACACGAAGAGCGCTGACCCGCGCAATGTCGGCAAAATGCTGATCGAATGTGATCAGTTCCAGATTGTGATCGAGGCACACCTGCGCGATGAGCAGATCCATGGCTGGCGGGATAAAGCCACGGCCAAGGCATTTCTGCCCAAGCTGCGCAGCATCGCGCCACAGTCGGTGCGGAGTCCGCACTAGCGGCAGCAGCTCGAGCTGCGCCTGCACCTTTCTGCGCGCAGCCGCGGGAGTCGCGCGAAGCAGTTCGAACAGCACCGGCTCGCACAACATGGCGCGTTCATCTTCGATCAGCTTCCCCGCCTCATGTTTGAGAGCGGAGGGCGATGACGCCCGGAAGAAATCGACCCAAATGGAGGAATCGATGATGTAACTCACAGCGCGCGATCTTTACGTAGCTTCTCGATTGACGGCAGATCGGCGCTCCATTCGCCGCTGAGGAATTTGCGGCAGATCTCGCGGCGGCGCGCCAGCTTCAACCTATCAGCGATAAACTTTTGAATGGCCGGCCCTTTCTTCTTTTCACCGGAATGCCGTTGGATTTCACGGAGCTCGATATCAGAAATATCGACAGTTATTTTCATATTACGATTGTATTGTTTTCAGAGATTAAGTCAATTAATTTCAGACCAACGCCCGAGGTAGATGGTCCGGCAGTAATTGCTTCCGGGTCAAATGACAAGACGGATTCGGCGGCGGGGCCGCTGGGTTTCATGGTTCAAGCGCGGACTAGCGGCTGGTGTTTGCTGTTTGATGGATGGTAGATAAGAGAAAACCAATGAAAGCGATTCGGGTGCATGAATTTGGTGATCCGGAAGTCCTTCGGCTGGAAGAAGTGCCGAAACCGCAGGCTGGCTCCGGTGAGGTGGTCGTTCGAATGCATGCGATCGGCGTTAACCCAGTCGAGACTTATATTCGCGCGGGAACCTATGCGTATAAACCGGCATTGCCTTACACGCCGGGCAATGACGGTGCGGGCGTGGTTGAGCAGGTGGGCCCGGATTTAAAAGATTTTAAACCGGGCGATCGCGTTTACGCCGCGGGATCGATCGGCGGCACGTATGCCGAGTTTGCGTTGTGCAGAACGGAGCAAGTGCATCGGTTGCCGTCGAATGTTTCATTCGCGCAAGGCGCGGCGATGGGCACGCCTTACGCGACGGCGTATCGCGGGTTGTTCCAACGCGCCCACGCAAAGCCCGGCGAAACGGTGCTAGTGCACGGTGCGAGCGGTGGTGTCGGGACGGCAGCGGTGCAACTGGCGCGTGCTCGCGGGCTGCGCGTGTTCGGCACCGCGGGCAGTGATGAAGGACGCAAACTCGCCCGCGAACAAGGCGCGCACGAAGTGTTCGATCATCGCGCGCCCGATCAGTTCGAGCAAATCATGAAGGCGACTGGCGGGCGCGGTGTTGACGTGATCGTGGAGTTGCTCGCGAACGTGAACCTCGGGAAAGATCTGACCATTCTCGCGAAGGGCGGGCGCGTCGCGATTATCGGGAGCCGCGGCCGCGTGGAAATCGATCCGCGCGACGCGATGCAACGCGATGTCGATCTTCGCGGAATGGTCATGCCGAACACATCGTCAGAAGAGTTGGCAAGCCTTCATGCCGCGCTTGTGGCCGGCTTGGAAAACGGGACGTTGCGTCCGGTGATCGGCAAAGAATTTCGACTGGCCGAAGCGGCCCAGGCACATCGCGCGGTAATGGAACCGGAAGCGTTTGGGAAAATCGTGCTAAGGACCGACAAGGAAGAATTAAGAATTAAGAAGGAAGAACGGGGACAATGACACCGGACGAACGCGCGAGGCTTGAGGAGCTCGACGCAGTTTTGCGATCTGAGAATGTCCGCAAACAAATTTGGCCGATTGTCGGACGGGTCCGCGCGGAGTTGGCTCGAAAGAAAGAGGCGCTAATGGCCTGGGAACCGATCTCGTTATCCGTTTTCTGTGATGCGTTACCGCCTGAGATCCGGTCTGCGTGGGTTTTTGTCCTGCGCGCGGGTGCGAACACGGGCGCCGAGCGACATCCGAATAGTCATCAGCGCATGATGTCGTTCCAAGGAAGCGGCGATCTCCAAACCGGCCAGCCAGGGCATTGGCAATCGAATGTTTTGGTCAGCGACCGGGACGCGCCGCTGGAACGCCGGTGGATTTCCATCCCGCAGAATGCCTGGCACCGCGCGGTAGTAGGCGCAGACGCAGATTGGCCAGTTGTTTCGTTTCACACCGTTGTCGCTGACCAACTGATAGAAGAGAGGCCGGATAGCAGTAGCAGAGATAGAACGAAACGGATGCGGTATCTAAACGAAAGTCGGAAGTAAGAAGGAAGAGGGAGGAAGCCGCAAATCGGACGGTCGAATGACAAGCACAATTGCAGAATTCGGATCGCCGATTGCGGAGCTCGGAGAGTGGCGGAAATTTTCTTCGATGTGTTTCTACAGAGGAATTCTCCCTTTTGTCCTGTGCACTGGTGTTGCGTTCGCTGGGTCACGGTCAGCGCGAGCCCAAGATGCGGCCTCGCCAATGCTTTTGGAGCCTTCGGTAACTGTGACTGCAACGCCGACACCTCGTCCGAAAAAGCGAACGTCGGAACCAAGCGTTGAAACTTCAACGAAGGCTCCGAACGAAAAGCCTGCGCCAGTCGCCGAGGAGACCCCGCCTGCAGAAGCGCTGGTAACACCTGCGACAACACAAAAGAAAGCTCACGTTAAAAGGCATGCGACTCCCGCCGCGCAACCCGTGGCAGCCGAACTGCCCTTTCCCGGTGTGATGTCGATGTCAGCTGCAAAAGCCGTTGCAGTTAGCACCCCTATGCCTCAGTACCCGTATCAGGCGAGGCGCGCACGGATCACTGGGAGCGGCATTTGCGTCATGACCGTTGATACCGCGACCGGCAACGTTACCACTGCAGTGATGGAGCAAAGCACAGGCGATGGGATTCTCGATAAAGTCACGACCGACACGTTTCGAAAGTGGCGGTTCAAACCCGGAACAGTATCGCAGGTTCGGATACCGGTCAGCTTTGAGTGAGATCACAGAATTAAGAGATAAGAAGTAAGAATTACGAAGAAGGCATTTGCCACTACAGCGCTTCCGCCAGTAATTCAGCCATGTGCTTCGAGCGAATGTTTGTCAGATCGGCGATTTGATGGCGGCAGCTTGTGCCGGAAGCGATGATCTCTGTCCGTGGTGGTTGATTCTCAATGTTGTCTAGCAAACGCTGGGCCACCTGAACCGAGAGATCGTATTTCTCTGCGAGCGCGCCGAAAGCACCGGCCATTCCGCAACAAGCGGTATCGAGGATCGTCGCCTTTCTGCCGGGCAATCGTTCCGCCAATCTTCTCATAAACGCCGGATTCAAGATCGACTTGGCATGACAATGCGGATGGATTGCGACCGTCGTCTCCGAATGCTTGAATTGGAGCGTCTCTGGCTCGCGCGCGAGTAAATCATCGACAAATTTTTCGAACAGGAAACAACGGTGTGCGACGCTTTCAGCGTTCTCGATCTTTAACTCGCAATAATCTTCCGTGAACATCGACCAGCACGAAGGCTCGAGAAAGAGGATGGGTGGTACCGATGGTTGAGAGTTGTTAGTTGATAGTTGAGAAATGTTGTGTTTTCCAACTTCCAGCGCGGCATCGAGATTTCCCTGACTAAACGCAGGTCGCCCGCAGCAGCGTCGGTTTTTGACCAGCTCTACTTCAAACCCGAGCGCTTCCAGCACTTTCACGGCGGCAATTCCGATGTGCGGTTCGTGGTAGCGGGCAAAAGTGTCATCCCAGAGGATGACAAGGCCTTTGCTGTGGCGGCGGTTTCCGACCGCCGAATCGGAAGACCGACGATCAGAGATCCCCGCTACATGCCGCTTAAACCAGCGATCAAATCGTTCGCTTGCGTAATGTGGCAATGAGCGTTTAGCCGAGATTCCCAGCGTCGTCTCCATCGCCGCGCGCACGGATCTAAAATCGAGAATGGGATTTGCGAGCGAGGGCATTGCGCAGCCGATTCTGCCTAACAAATCGATGTTGCTGAAGACGCGTTCGCGCAGCGGCAAACCGTCGCGGCGCCATCGTGCATGAAGCATTTCCGCTTTCAACAGCGCGAGATTCACATTCGATGGACACTCCGGCGTGCAGCCTTTACAGGAGAGGCAATTGCTTAACGCCGCGTCGAGCTCCTCGGATTTTAGTGGATCGTGCCCGTTCAGTCGCAGTTCGAGCGCCGCGCGAACGATGTTGGCGCGGCCGCGCGTGGACATCACCTCTGCGCCGGTGGCCATGAAGGTTGGGCACATGATCCCGGTCTGTTTCAGGCAACCGCCGCAGCCGTTGCATTGCTCGAGGTTGCCAATGAACGAACGGTCCTTGAACGCAAACGCGAGCATCGGTTGGAATGGAAGGCCCAGCGGACGCGTGAAATTTTCGCGCAGATGATTGTCGATCTTGTGGCGGCCATCGGCAAAAATTTTCCCGGGGTTAAAAATATTTTTCGGATCGAACGCGCGCTTGATCTCGCGCATGACGCCTAACAAATCGTCGCCCAACTGCTCGCGCATGTATTCGGTGCGCGCGATGCCGACGCCGTGCTCGGCGGAGAGCGAACCTTTGAACTGGCGCACCAGCGCGGACGTTTGATCGGCAATTTTCCGGAATTTTTTCAGATCGGCGACGGTATGCAGATCCAGAACTGGCCGAACGTGCAACAATCCGCTGGCCGCATGACCGTAATAACTTGCTTCGAGGTTGAGCGGTTTCATGATCGATTGAAGCCCGCGCACGTATTCAGGTAATTGCGCCGGTCGAACGGCAGCGTCTTCAATGAACGCGACCGGTTTTGCTGACCCGACGCAACCAGTCAAAAGCGAGAGGCCGGATTTGCGGACCGACCAGACGAGATTCATTTGCGCTGGATCGGTGAGAATCTTTGTGCGCAACCCGATCTCCCTTGATTCCAAAATGGGCAACCGCTCTGCGACGTCGCCGTAGAACTCGATGATCAAAATTGATTCACAGGGTTTGGTATCCAGTTCGAGCAAATCGCGTGCGAGCTGGAAATGGAGTTGGCCTTTGGTTTGATCCAGCAACGGGCGATCGATGTGTTCAATCGCGGCAGGCTCCAGGTCGAGAAGTTCGACCGTGGCCTGCATCGCTTCCGCGACCGACGCGAAAAAGATCAGACCCAAAGCTTTCTCGCGCGGCAGTGGCGAGACCTTCAGTTCCGCTGAAAAAATCGCGGCGAGCGTTCCTTCGCTTCCTCCCAGAATTTTTGTGAGATCGTTTGGTGCACGCAAGAATCTTCCGATGCCGTAACCGGGCCAGCGTTTTATTAAGCCTGGCGGCCAGTGACCGGCCATCTCGACGCTCGCCCCGCGAATCAGATTCTCGATCCTCTCGCGCTCGCTACGCAACGACTCGTGCTTGGGACCGATCTTTTCGATGCGGCCATCGGCCATCACGATTTCCAGTGAGATCACGTGGTCGGCTGTCGTCCCGTAAATTGGGCAGCGCGCCCCTGAGGAGTTATTGGCGATCATGCCACCGAGCGTGGCGCGCGAACTGGTCGCCACATCTGGCCCAAAACAAAACCCATGCGGCTTTAGGAATTCGTTCAGTTGATCCAGCACAACACCTGCCCCGACGCGGACGGTGCGTTTTTCGATGTCGAGATCAGTAATCCGCCGGTTGTAACGCGAAAATTCGACGATCAAGCCTTCGCCAATTGCATTTCCAACCAGGCTTGTCCCGGCGCCCCGTGGCGTCACCGAAAGGCCTGCATCAGCCGCTGCGCGAATGACGAGGCTGGCTTGCTGCGCGCTTCTTGGAAAGGCAACGCCGACCGGCTCGATCTGATAAATCGACGCGTCAGTGGCGTAAAGTTGGCGGGTCAAATTATCGAACCGCGCGTCGCAACCGGTTTGTTTGATTTTCCTTTCCTGGGTGGAAGTCATCTCGACCTCTGAACATTACTCGCGCGACCCGGGATTAAAAAGAGAGACTGTTGGTGCTTAACCGTAGAGATGTCGGTGATTGAGGCTGAGACACCCCACCACAGCAAAATGCTTCGAGACTCGGAGACTAGGCGCCTTCGACAACGATCATTTTTGTTTTCGCCGTGCGATGGCGCATTTTGCGCGGCTCGCGGTATTCCGCGCAGTTGAGCCAATCCTTGGCGCGCTGCATCGATTCGAATTGGAGAACCACGATGCGCTTCGGATTCCAATCGCCTTCGAGTGTTTCGACTTGGCCGCCGCGGGCGATGTATTTACCGCCGTACTTCTCAACAGTCGCGCTCGCCAGCTTTTTGTATTCCTCGTAGCCGAGAGGATCGACAATGTCGATGTCAACAATCACGTACGCGGGCATGTCGCGAAGCTAGTTGAGGATTCAGATTTTTAATTGCCGTTCTGGCCGCGATCTTTTGCGGCGAGCTCGGGGATTCTCTTTCGTCGGCGCAACCGGAGCCAGTTGTTCCAGGTTTTGCGGAGGCTGTCGCGCGGCGTCTGATATTTTTGATTGAGCTCATTGCTCTTGAGAATCTGTGCGAGAATTCCTTTCACGGAGAAATCATCTGTGTTTACGATAGTGTACGCGGTGCCGACCGCGGCGGCGTGATGTGCGTCGCTAGCAGCAGTCATGGGCAACCCGCGAATCTGCGCATATTTGAAAGCATAGCGATTGTAGCGGCGCAACGTAGTCGCCGCATTGAACACTTCGATCGCGTCAATAGGTAACGTCTCGAGCGTGGAAAGGCGAATTCCGGCGCGGAACAAATCGTAAGGATGCGGCGGGATGGCGAGACCGCCGCGTTCATGGATGATTTCGCAAACTTCGCGCGCCGGTTTTCCTTTCAAGTACGGCAGCTCAGCACCGATGCAGAGAAGATGGCCATCAGCCGTTGTCACTTCGACTCCGGGTAAGACGAGAAAATTAGCGACCGGTTGGCCATCGAGGCGCATCAGGCCTTTCTCGAGCAGATAAGTGATTGCATCGCAGGTGTTGTGATCGGTGATGGCGAGACCGTGCAAGCCCTTGGCGCGCCCGGAGGCAATGAGATCTTCAGGGCTGGAGATGCCGTCCCCAGAAAAGAAAGAATGCGTATGCAGGTCGATGTTAAATGGCATGTTTCCAGAGCGTTAAAAGAGTAACAAAAGGTACAACGTAAATTGGGAAGCGAATTGCCGGCAACCAGAGATCACCGCTACAGTTTTAAACAAGTTCCTCAACCACAAAAGCTGGCTCGGCGGCCAGTTCTTCCTCTGTGCGATTAAACTGATGATCGTACAGCCGGCGATAGTAACCTGACTTCCCAAGCAACTCAGCATGGGTGCCGATTTCTTTAATGCGCCCGGCATCCATCACCACGATCTGATCGGCCGATAACACCGTGGAGAGCCGGTGCGCAATTGCGATGACCGTGCGCCCCGCAGTCAGTTTTTCGAGCGCTTTTTGAATTTGTTTTTCCGATTCGGAATCGAGCGATGAGGTCGCCTCATCCAGCAAAAGGATCGGCGCATTTTTTAGAACGGCGCGCGCAATGGCGATGCGCTGTTGCTGACCGCCGGACAAGAGGCAGCCTTTATCGCCAATCAGTGTCTGGTAACCTTTGGGTTGCGCCATGATGAAATCGTGCGCGTAAGCAGCTCTCCCTGCTTCGTAAATTTCCTCTGGCGTGGCATCAAGGCGGCCAAACTGGATGTTGTTGAAAATGGTATCGTGAAATAGAAATGTCTCCTGAGTAACGAGGCCGATCTGTTCACGCAGTGATTTCTGGGTAATCGAGCGCAGATCGCGGCCATCTACCTTAACGGATCCCGACGTCGGATCGTACAAGCGGAGGATCAATGAGAGAATGGTGCTCTTGCCAGCGCCGCTTGCCCCGACCAGCGCGTAGCTTTTGCCAGGCTCGATGTGCAAATTGATGCCATTGAGCGCGTCGATAGTCCTGCCGGCGTAACGAAACCTGACATTTTCAAAATCGATTTGGCCTCGCGACGAAGTCAGCGCAGCAGCATCGGGCGTGTCACGCACGGCAGGCTCCGAATCAAGGATCGAGAAGATGGCGGTCGTTGCGGCGATCGATCTCTGCATTACGATATGGATCTTACTCAGCGTTTTGATCGGATCGTAGAGAATAAAAATTCCGGAGATCAATCCAAAAAACCGACCCACACTCAGGTTCGCGGCGTACACGTAAAGCAACGCCAAGCCAACACCGATCGCCGCGATGGTTTCCACCAATGGACTAACAGCTTCCATCGACCTCATCATGCGCATCATTTGGGAGAACTGTAGTTGATTGCTGCGCTTGAATGCCTTTTCCTGGTGCGCTTCACGTGCAAACGATTTGATCACACGAATGCCAGCAAATGTCTCCTGCATGGTCACCACCATTTCGCCCATGCCTACCTGTTCACTCTGCACTGCCTTTCGCGCGCGTTGGCCATAAATGCGGAGGGGAAGCAGGCAAGTGGGAAAAAGAATCAACGTGACCACGGTGAACTTCCAATCCATCAGGAGCAGAACAGTGATTGCACCCACAATGGTGATCGGTTGCTTGAAAACATCGCTGCTGACGCTGGTCAACGCCATCTGCATCATCCGTGTGTCGTTGGTAATGCGTGACATCAAAAGGCCCGAGCGCATCTGGTTAAAAAAATCCATGGAATGGCGAACCATCTTGCTGAAGAGCTGCGCGCGAATATCGGTGACGACCTTGTTGCTCACCCACTGCATGCAATAGGTACTTCCGTAAGAACAGAGGCTGCGCACAGTCATGATTGCGGGAATGGCGAGACAGACGAGGACAATCGAATTGATTTTCGGACCCGTGTCCAAGACATGTAAATTTGAACGCAGAGCCATTGGATTGGGAGCGGCCCCATGGAAGATGGTGCTGGTCACCCGTGCTATGGCCAGTGGGAAAAGCGAATTGACTCCGCCATAGGCCAGTCCCAACGCCAGGCCAAGTGCAAAACGCATCTTGTACGGCTTGACGTAGCCATAGAGCCGCCGGTATGGCCCGGCGGCCGCTTGGAGCGTCTGCCAGAATGACAGCTTCTTGCCGGTTTTTTCTTTGCTCATGAAGTTGGCGTCGTCGCATGAGGCGACAGCAGCCAATCCATAGCACCGATCACCGCTTCCGTCGAGATTCGGCTCATGGGGATCCGGGGGTGGGTAGGCGAAAACTCGGCCACCGGCGTGGTCGTTTCCCCCTGCAGAATCAGCGCCGGACTTTCTAGTGGCCGCCAGTGAAATGGATTGGTGGGACCGAACAGTATTACCTGTGGCGTCTGCATTGTTGTCGCCAGATGCATCGGGGCAGAATCAACTGTGACCAGAAGACGTGCCTGTCCAATGAGCGCTGCCAAGGTAAGCAAATCAGTTTTTCCAGAAAGATCGACTACTGACTGCCGCGTCTTGCTTTTGATCTCAGCGATATGCGTTTGCTCAAGCCACGACGTTCCGCTAGTCAAAACAAGATCGACGTCGTCCTTTCGACTGCAGTGTTCGATTACCGTCGCCCAGCGCGCTGGGTCCCAGAATTTTTCTTTCCGCGCCGAACCGGGATGAAAAATGACGAAGCGATCACCAACCTTTGACTCACGCCGGAGTTGGTCCGCGCTCGCTTGAGCCGCTTGGGGTATCTGCAGGTGCAAACTGCGCGAGGCATTGCGAACTCTAAGCGGCTCGAGCAAAGCCATATGGTAATCGATTATGTGCATATCGCGCATGCGGACCTTAACAAAGTCGTTGTAAGCCCGGGCGCGAGTCTTTGACTGGTCGCGCACCCGGTAGGACACGATGCGTCGCTGTGCGCGGGATAGGAACGCAAGGGAGGCGGAGCGATCGTTCCGGGTGAAATCAATGCAGCAATCAAACTTCCGGAGGGCGATCGCAGGGAACAACGCGATGTCGTACAAATTCCGGTGCGCGATCAAAATCCGATCCACATCCGAAAGGGCCGGAAGCAAATCGGCGCATTCGTTGGAAACAACCAGTGTCAGGTGAGCATCAGGAAAACGCTTGCGCAACGCAGCGATGGCCGGCGTCGTCAAAATGAGATCGCCGATCCGCTTGAGTTGCAAAAGAAGAATCTTCACGCGGAGCGACTAATAATGACGCGAATTTGGAACCTGCGATCTTGTAAAGCGCAAGTTACGAAGGTCGCGCTATCATCAGCGTGCCATTCGCATGGCGAGCTCGTAGGCGTCCAGCAGTCGCGTTCGAAAATGGTCCCAAGTAAAGTTCTCCACTACACGACGGCGTGCGGCATTGCCCAAACACTCAACAACCTCAGGATGCCGATACAGATGCTCGACCCTTGCTGCGATCGCATCCACGTCTCCCGGTTGGACGATGAATCCCTCCACGCCGTCGCGCACAACATCACCTGCCTCGCGTGTGGTGATTTGCGGTAACGCGCAGGCAGCCGCTTCGTAGGTGACTTTCGCGCTGCCTTCCCATTGCGAGGGAAAAACATGGACGCTGCTTTGGCTGAGATAAGCCTCTGGATTCCCCACAAATCCAATGATCCGAATATTATCGCGCCAGAATCGTTTGAGGAACGGCTTCGATTCATCATGCACGGAACCGACCAGCCACAATTCAGCTTCCGGCAGATCGAGCCGATGCCACGCCTCGAGCAGATGGTGAATGCCTTTACGCTTGATTAACGCGCCGGAAAAAATCGCCCGAAATTTTGCCGGGCGCTGTCCAGGCTTGAAACGCTCTACATCCGCGCCACGCGGCAGATAGAATAGTTTTTCTTCTGGAAAACCCCGTGCGCGAAAGGTGTTTGCCGCCGTCTCGGATAATACAACCAGGAGATCGGCAAGGCGATACTCTTCGAGAAAGCGTTTCCGGTCGAGCAACAATCCGGCTTTCCATTTTTGGAATCTCGAAACACTGCTCCTGGGCTGAACGCTATCTGGAATATCAGCTTTTGGTTTCTTGCCATCACGATGCCAGGTCGGGATCTCAATGATGGATGGGATGCAACGTTGTTTGGCCACACGAAGTGAGCTCAAACAGTCGCCCGACCAACTATGAAACAGATCGTAGCGTCCTGTCTCAAGATGCCGTGAGGCTATCCAATCCAAATATTTTTTTTTCGCGCCATAGTAGTATGGCCGATCGAAGAACGAGAGCAGGCGCACCGGGTGCCAGCGTAAAGAATGGATGAACGATGCGGGAATCTCCTTCTGCCGATTGTCATAAGCGATTGCTTTCCCAAGAAACCCGCCGCGATATGACGCGCGCAAGGCCTCAAATGCGTCCGTATCAAGACCCGGGCCAGCGATGCGGGCGAAGATGGAATAAAGCAAATGCTTCGGCAACATGCGCATGCCGGGTGAGGCGGAATGCGCCGCTGGCGGAGGAACGTTTAAGGTTTCACCCGGCATCGAGTTACAACTATTCTGGCGAACATCAAGCAAGTAAAGTGTCGCCTAGAATAAACCTGTAGCGGTCTCTGCGACGACCGACCTTCATATGAGCAACAAAAAAATCAGCATCGGCTTTGTGCGGCGCGGCTATTCACGAAGCGGCGGCGCGGAATCCTACTTGAAGCGGCTTGCGCGCGGAGTGGTCGAACTTGGCCATGAAGCGAAGCTTTTTGCTACGAGAGATTGGCCGTGGGAGGAATGGCCACTTGGGCAAATTGTGCATGTCGCTGCGCAATCACCAATCGCTTTCGCCGACGAGATCGAGAAACTCCGCGCACGCGATGGTTCCGATGTACTGTTGAGCCTGGAGCGCATTTGGAAATGCAATATTTATCGTGCCGGCGACGGCGTCCATCGCGCCTGGTTGGATCGCAGGAGGAAATTTGAGTTGCCTCTCGAACGTTTTATTCGAGGTCTAAACCGCATGCATCGCCAAGTCTTGCAGCTCGAAGAAGCCCTGTTCGCAAATCGAGGCGCTGGCCGCGTGATCGCCAATTCGCAGATGGTGAAAAATGAGATCATCGATCTTTACGGCTATCCCACAGATAAGGTCGACGTTGTCCGCAACGGCGTTCCGCTGGAGCAATTTCGTTTTCGTCCGGAGCTCCGCGAGAAATGGCGGGACGAACTGAACGTTAAGCCGGAGCAGATCGTTCTGCTTTTTGCAGGCTCCGGCTGGGAACGCAAGGGCCTCCAATTCGCCATTGCTGCCATGGCGCTGTGCCGGAGCCGCAAAATGCGTTTGCTCGTCGCCGGTCGAGGGAACCAGCGCTATTATAAATCAAGGCGCGTCCAGTTCTTAGGCGAAGTGAGCGATCTGGTGCGCATTTACGCGGCTGCCGACATTTTCATTCTGCCGACAATTTATGATCCGTCTTCGAATGCGTGTTTGGAAGCACTCGCCTGCGGGCTGCCAGTGGTTACGACGCGCAACAATGGCTTTAGCGAAATTATCGAGCACGGAGTGCACGGCTCCCTTGTGGATTCTGCGAATGACTTGATCGGGCTGCGTGACGCCATTCAATTTTGGTCGGAGCCGGACCGGCGAGCTGCAGCAAGACCGACAAACCATCGGCATGCTGCGCAGTTCGATATTTCGCGAAATATCGCCCGGACTCTGGAAATTCTACTTCAGGCGGCGGCTAATGCTGCGTTTACGTCCGGGAATATTCGAAATACTTGATCAAGCCTTGCGATCTCAAAAATGGAGCGCACGGTCTCCTGCAACCCAACCAGCGCGAGCTTCCCTCCGTAACCTTCGATTTTTTGCATTCCGTCAATCAATGCGGCAAGGCCAGCGCTGTCGATATAGGTCACGCGCGAAAGATCGACAACCAACTGTTTTGGTTTTTTGTCGATCATACGATTGAGTGCAGCGGTAAGATTGGGCGAGACATGCAGGTCGATTTCCCCTTCAAGGGAAAGCACATTGGGACGAGTCTTGCTTGGCATTGAAACCGCGGAGGAGACCGACTTTTTCATTTAACCCTTCAATCGTTAATCGATCACCATCCGAGCGTATCGATGATTCCGTCCACATCCGAAAGATCATCGATCAAAAAATCTGGCTGATGTTCTGCTAATTGCGCCCGGCGCCATTTGCCGGTTGCGACGGCGATCGTACGCGCGCCGATGGCTTTGCCGCAGGCGATGTCGCGCGGCGTATCGCCGATCACGTCGATCTGAGATGCCGAGAATTCACGGCCATGCTTTTCCTTTGCGCGAGCACGCGCGAATGATCCGAGCCGGTTGCGATCCTGATGATCATCGGCAAAAGCACCGAATTCAAAGAAATGCCAGACCCCGTAGTGTTCGAGCTTTAGCTGCGCTCCGCGCGAAACATTGCCAGTGAGAAGCGCCAGTACCAACTGGGGCCGCGACTTGAGTTTCTCGAGCAACTCAAGCACGCCGGGCAGCAACTTACCTTCGCGTCGCGGCAATTCGAGCGAGAGAAAATGGACGTAGCTGTCGAGGAATGCACTCACGTTTTCGGGCGTTGCGGGAATATTGTGTTTCTTCAGTATGCTGGTGACGATGCCCGAATCGGTCATTCCTGCGATTTCGATGCCGGCTAGATCATCGGAAATTCCGAAGCGCTCCCGGAACGCGGATCTAAGGGCGTGCACGCCGGCACCGCCTGAATGAATCAGAGTGCCATCAATATCGAAAAGAAGCAGGCGCTTTTGCCTTTCCGTCATATTTAACGAAGTCGAGATATCTCTTACTGCTCTTCCGGGAACGTGCAATTCGGCGCAGGGCTTCGTTTTCACGATGCGAGAGATTCCTCGACTGTGCTTCGCTCCACTCGGAATGACATTTACGGCGGAGGCGGGTGCATCAGAAACACGGCGATCATGCTGCCGAGAAATATCAGCAGAATAACGGCTAAGCCGGCAAAAATTGCAGTGCGCACTGCGATCTCTTGACTCTTCTGGCGCTGGAATGGCGAAGCGTTGGCGAAGCCCACCGGGACCGCCGTCAATTTGGCTGGTCTGGCTTCGGCCTCTTGGGTCTGAGGCGTTAATTGAGAGCGGATTGCATCTCCTTCGTAGCGCGCTTCAGTGGCGCCGAACCGAATCCGATCATCAAACTGCAACGTCGTTTCTGTCACTGGGATGCCGTTGACGTGCGTGCCATTAGTCGAACCAAGATCCTTTAGCCGATAGTTTTCGCCGACGAGCTGCAATTGCGCGTGGTGACTCGAGACGGATGAGTCGTCGATGACGATTGTGTTGTCTGGGCCGCGGCCAATGGTAATCAGGTTCTTGACCAGCTCGTGAACAGTTCCGTCGATGACCAGCCTGGGCATATTGTTGATTTTAATCAAATGAATCGCATGAGACAAATCGGACGGATTTGCCAAGGTTTGCAACGATTGACCCACGGCACGCGCCCCCGCATAGTGCGGTTCCAATGGCTATAGAACTGACGCGCAACTTCTGCATCATCGCGCACATCGATCATGGCAAGACGACGTTGTCGGATCGATTGCTCGAGCGGACGGGGACCATTCAGGAGCGCGAGAAGCAGGATCAACTACTCGATTCGATGGAGCTGGAGCGGGAGCGCGGCATTACCATCAAGGCGCATCCTGTGACGATGCATTACACGAGCAGATGTGGCGAAACGTATCGACTGAATCTGCTCGACACCCCAGGGCACGTCGATTTCGCCTATGAAGTTTCGCGCAGCCTTGCCGCATGCGAGGGCGCGCTGCTGGTGATCGATGCAGCGCAAGGCGTCGAAGCGCAGACAGTGGCGAACGTTCATCTGGCGCACAAGCAGGGGCTGACGATTGTGCCGATCATTAACAAAATCGATTTACCAAACGCCGATGTGCCGACCGTGCATCGGCAACTGGAGGAAATTCTCTCCATCCCTTCTGAAGAAGCAATTCATGCGAGCGCAAAGCTTGGGACCGGCATTGATGAAATTCTGGAGGCGATTGTGAGACGTATTCCGGCTCCACGGCAGCCGGCCGACGAAACGTTGCGGGCGCTTGTGTTTGATTCGGTATTCGATGTCTATCGCGGCGTCGTCGGTTACGTGCGCGTGGTTTCCGGGATCATGGAAGCGAGTCACCCCATCCAGTTGATGAGCAACAACGCACGCTACGAAATCAAGGAGGTGGGTGTGTTTACGCCAAAGACGCTGGTGCAGCCTCGACTCGAAGCAGGCGACGTGGGCTACTTCATCGCCAACATCAAGAGCACCGCCGACATAAAGATTGGCGATACGATCACGGATCAGCGCCGCCCGGCGCGCGAGCCTCTGCTGGGTTTTCAGGAAATCCACCCGATGGTCTTCAGCGGAATTTATCCGATCAACACGGCCGATTTCGAGCATCTGAAAGCAGCAATTGCCAAGTTGCGTTTGAACGACACCGCTTTCGTTTACACGCCGGAAAGCTCGGTCGCGCTCGGTTTCGGCTTTCGATGCGGATTTCTCGGGCTGCTCCACATGGAGATCATTCAGGAGCGACTGCGGCGTGAATATCACATGGACATCATTGCGACCACGCCCAGCGTGGTTTACGAGGTTGAGACCACGCGTGGCGAAACGCTGTGGATCGACAATCCTGCGCAATTGCCGAACCCAAGCGAAATCAAGGACATTCGCGAGCCGATCGTAACAGCGTATGTGCTTTGTCCGAACGAGAACATCGGCGACATTCTTCAATTAATTCTCGAAAAGCGCGGCCAGATGGAGCACACCGAGACGCTCGATGCACGCCGCGTGATGTTACATTGCGAACTTCCACTGAACGAGATCCTGGTTGATTTTAACGACAAGATAAAAAGCATCACGCGCGGCTACGGCTCGATGGATTACGAGCACGTCGGCTATCGTCCGGCAAAACTGGTAAAGCTTGACCTGCTGGTGAATGGCGAACCGGTCGATGCATTTTCGACGATTGTGCATAAAGGCCGGGCGGAGGCGAGGGGACGCCAATTGGCGGCGAAGTTAAAGGAGGTCATTCCACGGCAACTCTACCAAGTAGCGATCCAGGCGGCGATTGGCGGGAAAATTATCGCGCGCGAGAACGTTTCGGCGTTGCGCAAAAACGTAACCGCAAAATGCTACGGCGGTGATATCACCCGAAAGCGGAAGCTGCTGGAGAAGCAAAAGGAAGGAAAGAAACGAATGAAGAGCATCGGGAAAATCAATATTCCCCAGGAAGCGTTTATTGAGGTGCTGAAAGCACAATGACCACAATCCTAATCACAAATGCCAAATGCGAAGGGAAGCCGGATGAGTAAGCTGGACTTGTTACAGCCGCCAGGCTGCTTGTTGCTCCAATTTGTCCCTTATCATTCATTCGACATTCGACATTCGTGCTTCGTCATTTTCTAGGTCATGTTCACGCCCCGGCACGTTAAGCATAGCAGACTGCTCATGCGGCATGCGCGCAAGTATCTGCGTTACAAGCGCGATCTACTCAGCGGGCCGGACAACGAAGGGGTCGCAGCCGGAATAAAAGACCTTGAGCAGGCCTTGCGTCAGCGAGATCGCGAGAACATACGGAGTGCGGCGGAAACTCTTGACCGAACCTTGCATAGACTGACCCCGGTAACTTGGGAATCGCACTGGCGGGAAAATTGTGAGGTGATTTTGGTCGCGATTGTCGTGGCCGTAGGCATTCGCTCTTATTTCTTGCAACCGTTCAAAATCCCTACTGGCTCCATGCAACCGACCTTGAATGGCATCATCGGTCATCCCACCACGACGCGGGCGCCGAACATTCTACGGCAGATCGGCGAGTTTATCGCGTTAGGCCGCAATTATATCAATGTTGTTTCGCGCGAAGAGGATCAGGTTCTGCAAATCGAGCAGAGGAAATTTTTATTCTTCTTTACATTCTCGCGGCTGGTCTGCGCGCAGCAACAATTTCTCGTTTATGCGCCGCCTGAAACGCTCAGTCACGATTTCAATATCTTCCCCGGTCGCATCTTTCATCGTGGTGAGATTATTGCCAGGGGCTCGATCGATACGGGCGACCAGGTCTTTGTCGATAAATTCAGCTACAATTTTGTGAAGCCGCATCGGGGCGACGTTTTCGTTTTCCGGACAAAGCACATCTTCGGGATCCGAGAGGACCCGCAAACTGGTTCGCCCTTTTACATCAAACGCCTGGCCGGCCTGCCCGGCGACACACTTCGGATCGATCCGCCGGTTCTGTATATCAATGGAAAAATCGGGCAAGGTTTTGGGTTTGCCCGGGTAATGGCAGCAAAGCTGCCTTATCGCGGCTATGCGTTGGGCCGTGATTATCTGGCACAGCCAAATAGTTCGTTTACCGTCCCAGAGCACGGCTATTTTGCGCTGGGCGATAACAGCTACAATAGCTACGACAGCCGTTATTGGGGACCCGTGCCGGAAGAAAATCTCGTGGGACGTGGCTTGCTCGTTTACTGGCCATTCAATCAGCACTGGGGCTTGATTCGTTAGGCAAAGTTTCTGCCGCATGCTGTCGAATTTCCCGCGATTGCATCCGCTGCTTTCGCTCTGTGGCGGATATGCGCTGGTGATGCTTTTCAATCCGGTCCGGCGGGCCCTGCTGGACGGATTCCGCTGTATCGGCCGTTACCCACGCGTCTGGTTGACCTTTGCGTTCCTGGGGTTCGCCTATTTCGTGTTTCAGTTCATCGCCTTTACGCCTATCCGGAACTGGGCTGATCTGAATGTTAGCCAGGTCATATCGTTGCCAAACTGGTATTGGCCACAACTCGTGGAGATTTGGCGGGAAACTCCCTTGCCAGCCTTGGAAGGCGTCGCCGGGATTTTTGATAATGCCACAACAACCTATCCGCTTTCTTTCGTGGCCGCTGTCCTTATGATCGCCAACTGGCGCGGATTACACGGCGCATTGCTTCATGCATTGCGGAAGCGATACCGATTTTTTGGGTATCTCATCTACTTGGTTCTGTTGCTGAGTGCGGTGGCGTCCCTCTTAAAACCGATTGCCTTCTGGCGATTGCCAGAATGGAGCGGCCTTGTACCGGCAGCTGGGTTCTTGCAAATTTCCGCTACGGTCGATGCGGTGGCGTTCATCTTCGAATACCTCTTCGGAGTGTATATCCAAGTGTATCTAATCACGGTGTGTCTGGCGTGGGTGAAAGGGGTCAGCTTCGAAGAAGGCGAGCTTTTCCGCTTTGCTATGCGTCGCTTTAGTTATGTGCTGAAGTGGGCTGGCATTGTCGTCTTTGTTAGCACGTTGATCGTCCGCCTGCCGCTTCTTTTTGCTTACTTCACGCGCCTTCCGGGTGTCCTTGATTACTTGCCGTTGGAGCGATTGTTCATGAGCGGTTTAATTATCGCGTTCTGCTCGGTTCAAATCTCTCTCACGCTGCACAACGAAACTCTGAGCGAAGCGATTCGCGCGCACGCGCAGTTCATCCGGCAAAATTCGTGGCATCTCGTATGGTTTTTAATCATTTGCGGGATTCATTTCTTCTGCATCACGATCTGTGACGCCATCGTGCGCAGTGCAATTGCCGATAGACTGGCTGCGCTTTTCATTTGGAAATTTGTTTTTGCTTGTCTTCGCGGGATTATCACGGGCTGGCTTTTGGCATCATGGGTTTGTCTATTTCGCCAATGCGAAGCTCGACGCGTGGATCAGGAGCGATGGATTCAGTATTAGGCGGCCTGTGAACACGCGCGCGACTGCGGCGAAAATTACGCGCCAAAGCAAATCCAACCTGGCGCTTGCATTTATCTCTTTAGGGCGCGAGCGCAAGCGCGACATCACTGTTTTCTATGCGTTTTGTCGGGTGATCGACGACATTGCGGATTCATCACAGCTCAGCATTGCCGAGAAGCGAGTGCGGTTGGCGGGATGGCGCGAGGTGCTGCGTACGGCGCGCTCCGACGAACCGCCACTGGCTCGTGATGTAAGAACTTTGATTAATAAATATTCCCTAGCGACCGGTATGCTGGAGGAGATTATTGCCGGAGTTGAGATGGACCTAACCACCCAACGGTATGCCACCTTCGAGGAGCTGCGCGTTTATTGCTATCGGGTGGCCAGCGCGGTAGGCCTGGTGAGCATTGAGATTTTTGGGTATCGCAACCCGCGCTGCAAAGAATATGCAGTTGAGCTCGGGCTCGCCCTGCAAATGACAAATATCATCCGAGATGTTGGAAAAGACTTACAGGCCGGCCGAATTTATTTGCCGCAAGAGGATTTGACGCGGTTCAATTATTCGGAAACCGAGCTGAAAGACCGACAATATAACGCACGGTTCATTCGCCTCATGGGCTTTGAAGCTGCGCGTGCGCGGGAGTTTTTCTCGCGCGCCTTCGCGGCTCTTCCGACTGAGGATCGGAGGGCGATGATGCCTGCCGAGATTATGGGTTCCATTTACCGCGGCCTGCTTCGCAGGATGGAACTGGACAAATTTCGCGTTTTCGAAAATGAGTATCGCCTCGGCGGATTAGAGAAATTTTGCCGGATCGCCGCGCAACTGCTGAAGTATTTTTAGATCTGTCCGTGCAACCTTCCCGAGCTTGCGCAGTTAAATCCGGCAATGAAGGTGCGTTTATGACGAAAAATCTTTTCATCGCTATTTCGGTTCTGGTGACAAGCGCTGTTATCCTGAGTTCATGCGATACCCCAGTTGGTCAGGGTGCCGCTTGGGGCGCCGCCACCGGCGCGATCATCGGCGGTGCGGCGACTGGTCATGTTCGTGGCGCGTCAATTGGCGCAGCCGCGGGAGCAGCGGCAGGCGCGTTAACCGGCGCGGCCATTGAGCAGGATCAAGCCGCACGTTACGGTCCGCCACCTCCGGGTGGTTATCCCTATGCGCGCTGGGCGGGAACGCCGGGATTCTATTACAGTCCTTACACGGGACGCGTTTACGATTTGCGTGGAGTACCGCCCGGTGGTCTCACTCGGGACGTTGATACGGGTCGGCTTTTCCGCAAATCGTAATCGAGAATAACGCCGTAGCCACCGACGATCAGCGGGCTTGCGCCTGAAGTCTGTCAACCAGGGCTCGTGCTTCGTCCGTCATCTTCAGCAACTCCGGCCACGGGCGGTGATAGTTTTCACCCGGCAACTTTCGCGTTGCGTCGAAGCCCATGTGGGAACCGATGTTCTGTTCACTGGGCGCGTGATCGAGGGAATCGCTTGGATTTTTGATGACGGTTGTGTCGCGCGCGGGATCAGTGTTCGCGCACAAGCGGAAAAGTACTTCGCTCGTGTTGTGCACATCGCAATCTTCATCCACCGCCACGATGTATTTGCTGAACATCATCTGGCCCATGCCCCAGAGACCATGCATCACCTTGAAGGCCTGATACGGATACTGCTTTCGGATGCTCACGAAGACCAGATTGTGAAACACGCCTTCCGGCGGCAGCGTCATGTCCACAATTTCCGGGAAATTCATTTTGAACACTGGGAGCAAAATCCGCACGCATGCGTCCCCCATGTAATAGTCCTCCATGGGCGGCTTGCCCACGATCGTGGTCAGATAAATAGCGTCGCGTCGGTGCGTAATCGTAGTCACATGGAACACCGGATAATCTTCGACGGCAGTATAGAAGCCGGTGTGATCGCCAAAGGGACCTTCGGGCCGCATCTCACCGGGCTGAACATAGCCTTCCAGAACAAAATCTACGTCTGCCGGTACATCGAGATCGATCGTTTTGCAGTGAACTAGCTCGATTGATTTCTTTCGCAAAAACCCCGCGAAAAACAGTTCATCCAAACCGTCCGGCAACGGCGCAGTTGCCGCGAATGTATACACCGGATCACCGCCCAGCGTCACTGCCACTGGCATGCGCTCACCGCGCTCGTAATAGCGCCGGCCATGGCGCGCCCCAACTTTGTGAAGTTGCCAGTGCATCCCGGTCGTGCGCTTGTCGTAGATTTGCATGCGGTAAATGCCGACATTGCGTGTGCCTGTTTCTGGATCACGCGTGTGCACATTGGCCAGAGTGATGAAACGCCCCCCGTCTTTCGGCCAACACTTCAGAATGGGCAGATCGTGCAATGAAAAGTCATCTCCATCGCCGACTCTGTGCACGATTTCCTGGCAAGGCGCTTCCTTCACGCGCTTCGGACGTGCATGGAGCAGATGAATTCCTTGTTTAAGCAAGTTCCAGCCTTCGCGAAGATCAGTTGGCGGCTTCGCTTTTAGAATGAGTTGAATTTCCTGGGCGATGTCGCCAATGTCGGCGACTTGCAGTGCGAGGGCCATACGCCGGCGTGAGCCCATCGTGTTGATTGCAACGCCAAACTCGGATTTTTTTTCATCGACAGTGGGTTGTTCGAAGAGCAGTGCCTTTCCACCGTCGGGCGATTTCATTTCGCGATCCGCCCATTCTGCGATGAGCAGATCGGTATCAACCGGGACCGTGATACGTTTCAGTTCACCCGCTTTCTCAAGAGCGTCGAGGAAACTGCGGAGTGACCGGTAAGCCATTGCTGAGGCGTCGTGCTACACTGATTCGTTCCGGGCAGAATGCCAACGAAATTGTTTACCAGCCTAATGGCGGCGGCGGCGGCAAGTATCGGAAGAAAACAACTCTGCCGTTGGAGAAAGTGACTCCTTTGGATGGGTATGGGAACCTCGGCGGAATGTATGACCAGTCGAATGGCCCGTAATAGTACGGCTGTACGTCGAGTCAATGACTGTGGATTCTTGATTCACCATCTGCTTGCCGGTAATGTTTCGCTGCATGCAGGATCGTTACGGCCATCGAATTTGCTATCTTCGCGTCTCGATCACCGATCGCTGCAACGAGCGCTGCAACTATTGCATGCCGCAGGAGTTGCAGGAATGGCTGCCGCGCGAAGAAATCCTGACCTACGAAGAAACCGTGCGGCTCATTCGCATTGCGGCCGGATTGGGCGTCTCAAAAGTGCGAGTCACTGGAGGCGAGCCGCTAACGCGGCGGGACGTCGTTCATTTCATTGAGCAGGTCCCGAAAATTTCCGGAATCAAGAGCCTTGGTCTTTCCACGAATGGAACGTTGCTCGCACGCCCGATTACAGCTGGCAAAACGATGGCAATGGCTTTGCGCGAGGCCGGTGTGCAATCACTCAATATTTCTCTCGATACATTGGTTCGACACGTTTATTCACAGATTACAGGGCGGGATTTTCACACTCAGGTCCTTGAGGGGATCGATGCGGCGATCGCAGCTGGCTTTGATCAGATTAAATTAAACACTGTTCTAATGCGTGGCCGAAACGAGAAGCAATTGGTCCCACTCATAGAATTTGCCGCGTCGCGCAATCTGATTCTGCGTTTCATCGAGATGATGCCTGTGAGCACCACGGAAGTTCTCAACGAAGATAATTTTATGTCGATTCTTGAGGCGAAACGGGTAATCGAATCGGCTTACGGGAACCTCATCCCGGCAACAGAATTTCGAACAAATGGCCCAGCTACATATTATCAGATTGCGGGTCGCGAACAGCGCGTTGGCTTTATCGGCGCCATGACCAACCTGCATTTCTGCGAGAGCTGCAACAAGCTTCGTCTTACGTGCGACGGGAAACTGCGCCCATGTCTCGGCAGCTATCTCGAGTTCGACATCATGAAACCACTACGGGCCGGCGCAAGTGACGAGGAACTCAGGCATTTCTTTCTCGACGTTGTCGATCGGAAACCCGAGCAGCACGACTTTCGCAACAACTACAAGCCAGGCCGCAAAATGGTCGCAATCGGCGGCTGAATTGTGAAGCGCCTCACACATATCGGCGACGACGGTCGCGCGCAGATGGTCAATGTTTCGGCAAAGCCGTTGAGTGCGCGGACAGCTGTCGCTACTGGAAAAATCCGACTTCGCAGCGAGACACTCGATTTGATTTCTAAAGATCAAATCGCCAAGGGGAACGTCTTTGCAACTGCGCGGGTTGCCGGCATCCAAGCTGCGAAGGAGACCCCGCATTTGATTCCGCTATGTCACACCCTGCCGCTAAGCGAAGTCAGAATCGACATCGTCACATCGAATCACCATGCCGAGGTAAAATGCACTGCTCGAACGATCGCGCAGACTGGCGTGGAGATGGAAGCGCTTGTTGGTGTCGCTGTCGCGTTGCTTACCATCTACGATATGTGCAAAGCCGTGGACAAAGAGCTGCAGATTTACGACGTGCGTTTGGTCGAAAAGACAAAACGCCCTGTAGCGGCGGTCTATGACCGCCGAACCGAAAAATCGCAGCGCTCATAGAGACGCCGCTACAACATGCAAATACAAGTTGGCATCATCACCATCTCGGACCGCGCAAGCGCAGGGGATTATCAGGACCTCGGCGGACCCGCGTTGAAACAAGCGGCGCAGAAAGCCAAGTGGCAGGTACTCACGGAAGCGATTGTGCCCGACGATGCGAACCGAATTCAGGACACGATTCGTTCGTTTTCCAAACAAGGTTGTGGTTTGATTCTGGCCACTGGCGGGACCGGCATCGGACCGCGCGATGTCACCCCAGAAGCAATTCGCGCGATCATGCGCGTCGAGTTGCCCGGCTTTGGAGAGGTGATGCGCGCCGAGTCGATGAAGATCACGCCCAACTCAATCCTGTCACGCAGCTTGGCGGCGATTGTCGATCACGCTCTGGTGATTGCGCTTCCTGGCAAGCCGAGCGGTGCTGTGGAATGCCTAGGGTTCGTGGAAGGCGCAATTGCGCATGGAGTCGCGCTGGCGCAAGGCACGCCGACCTCGTGTTAATCGAACAACGGCAGAAGTGTCAGTCGGGCCAAATCAGCAATTGCATTAGTTGCCTGCCGTAATTTGTGAGATGCGCGTTTTCTCCGCGGCCGGAAATTACGTCGCGGGTCAGATAGGAAGAATCGATCACGCTTTTCTTAATGTAGCTTAGTTCGGGCCGCGTGACGGGCTTGTCGCTAGGTTCAATCTTTAACGGTACACCGGAACGCGCGAAAGAGATTTCCCAGGAAGATTTCTCGTTTCGGTTACTTGCTGACAGCATCCACGGATAAAGTCGTGGCAGATCAAAGTGCCGTGATTTTGGCAAGGTAACTTTGTAGAATGTCTCTTCGCTGTTGAGAAATTCGGGGATTGTCAGTGAGGGATTTTTGCGGAGTGCCAAATAGAGTTGGGCGATGTCGAGACCGGTAAGGTTCATGCCGTTGTAAATACCGTGGTGATTAGGGTCATTTCTAAAGAATGTGTTGTACCACGCGTCGAATTGATGGCTGAGCATCAGATTTAATTCTAAGTGAAGATGCGCCCGCGCCTGACTTAAACCGGTTCCAGTGTAACCCATGATCCCAATGGGCTGGCCACGCTTGACCGTGTCGCCAGGCTGGACGGCGATCGAACTCAGGTGTCCGTAGAGGCTGTAGTAACTTGAGCCGTCCCAGCGGTGCTCGATGACTATGTATTTCCCATAGTTTGAGTAGCCGTTGACGAGGTTGGTGTGCACGACTTTGCCGTCGGCAATAGCGCGCACTTCGTCCAGCGGTTCGCCCCGAGCATCGCGATGCAAGGCGCGAATATCGATTCCTTCGTGAAAACGCGTGTATACGATGCCGGCCGAAGTCTCCTTCGGATCACGCACAAAACCATATTGACCGCCTTCCCATGGCGTGGACTTCACGCCATTGTAATCACGCTCGATGTATTGGTAAAATGCGGGGCCATCACCCGAGAAGAGTGCGTCGTTGTCCGTTGGCAGGACAAGATCGAGTATGGCGGATTTGGATTGCGGCGACACGTCGCCTTCAAAAGCGCGGACATCTCCGCGTACTCCAGAAATCGCAATCACGGCAATTGCCGAGAGAAACCGCCGCATCACGGCTTTTTCGTTTGAGGGATTAGCCGCCAATCTCGTTTCATCGATTCGATATCGGCAGCAGTCAGTCCCGAAGGAATGAAAATTTTTCCATCCGATACGCGCTTGTCGACTTCGAGTTCGGTAATCGCGCGGCCATTTACAAATACAAATAGAAAACTACCACGGCGCTCAATGCTCAAAGTATCGAGCACGACGCGCCCGTGGTCGTCGAGCTGAAGCAACGCGCCATAAGTTCCGTCCCCGGCCGGGTAAGGAGAAAAGGCAATAACATCTCGCTCCGAAATCCATGGCATTTTTTCTATGGCGACATCTTTTCCGGAGAGTTGCGCGCGAACCGATGTAGCGAAGATGTTGGTATCGCGTGGATTCGCTTGCGCGTGCACGCGCAGAATGCAGTGCCGCGGTTTTGGAGCACTGAGAGCTTTTAGTGGAGGCCACGCGAACATCGTGCAAGCGACCAGCGCACAGAGCGTCCTCATGCCGATTGATAAAGGGTTTGACAGGAATTGCAACGTTTGCTGTTTAACGCGCTCATGAAACGAGCGGTTGTTTTGTCATTTTTGGTATTTGCCATCGTAGGAGGCACCTTCGCTCAGGGAAACGCGCCGACCGCTACACCCCACAAGCGCGGTTGGTTGGGCCGCATTCTTCATCCGTTCTCTGCCGAGCCGTTACCACAATACAAAGACCCGCGCCTGCGCGGACTGGCACTCGACCTTCAGATCGCGCCGCAGACGGTAAAGCTGTCGGAGGTGCGCCAGCTCGCCATTAAAGTGACATTGACAAATCGTTCCAAGCGCCCCGTCGCACTCGAGTTTCCAACAAACCAGCGAATTGAAATTTATTTGGAAAACTCTGCTGGTCAGATCCTGACAAGATGGTCCGAGAACCATGCCATCACGGAAAAAACCGCTGCGGTTCTGATCAATCCGCAGGAGCACGTTGAATACGATGAGACGATTGCTACGCGGGATTTGGCGCCGAATAAAGTCTTCATCGCCGAAGTTTTCTTTCCTCAATACCCGGAGTTACGGATCCGCCAGAAATTTTTGGCTACGCCTTAGCACGGAAGCGAAGCAGAATGGAGCTTTTCTCCGATTATCATACCCACCCGCAGGGACATCGGTTGCAGCGTTACACGCAGGCGATGCTTCAGCCGTGGGCGGATTCGGCGCGCGCAATGCACCTGAGCGACATTGCGTTCACCGACCACGATCGTTATCACGTGGGGATCGATTTTGACGAAATCGATCGACTGCGGAAAAAAAATCCGGACCTGCGGATCCGCGCCGGGATCGAGCTCGATAACGATCCCGTCCATTCACCAGCCGGGCGCAGATGGATCGAGCGACACTGGGACAAGCTCGATTTTGTTTTGGGCTCGGTCCATTTCCTCGATCGCGCCGATCAAATGTTCGACAACCTTCCGGCTGGCGCCGAGCAATTTAAGGGACGCGATATCGACGCACTTTACGCTGATTACTTTCGCCGCGTCCGCGAAATGGCTACGAGTGGGCTGGTCGATTGCCTCGCGCATCTTGACCTAATCAAAATCCACGGTCATCGGCCAAAGGCAGAGATCGACGCGATTACGGATGAAACGCTTGACCTTATTCGCTCGCGGGATCTGGCGATTGAGCTTTCCACCGCAGGCTGGCGTAAGCCGGTGAACGAACTTTATCCCGCTGACCGAATCATTGATTTGGCGATAAAAAAGGGCATTCCATTCACAACGGCCTCCGACGCGCATTCACACGCGCAATTAGGCGATAAGTTTTCGCGGCTCGCCCAGAAAATGTCGATCTTCGGGATTCGCGAAGTGTGCGTTTTTGAAAAGCACAAACGCCAGGCGCGCGTTGCGTGCCTGGCGTAGGCCGCTCAAAGCGCAAGTCGTTGCCTATAATTGCAGATCGAGCTGCGATCGTTCTTGTTCCGATAACGCCTGTTCGGTTCCAGAAGGGAGCGGCAAATCGAATCCCAGACGCTGAGCCAGGCGTTGGCAGGTTTCGGGTGCAAACCCTTCGAAGTGGTTGCTTACGAATGCCCAGACACTGCGCACTTCAGAAAGCTGCCTCTCAATCTTAAGCGACCAGCTTTCGAGCGCAGCCTCTCGTTTCCACAGGAGTTTTTCATAACGGTGGAGTTGCTCACCATCGACATTATATTTCGTCGCATAATCGCCAAGCAGACGCAGATAGAGAAGGTCCGTAGTGCGCGGCAGGAATTCGAAAGGCGCAAGATTTCGTTCGTTGAGCGGGGTTGTGTCGGCCCATACCCAGCAAACATGATGTTTTTCCAGAAGCTGGATAATTTGCGGCCGATGCCAGCCAGGGTGGCGAAATTCAATCGCAAATCGGAAATCCCGCGGCAGCTGCTGGAGAAATTTACGCAGCGGCACCCTGCCATCTTTTGGCGTAAAAGAGGGCGGGAGCTGGATAAGAATTACTTGGAGCTTAAGCGCGAGCGGCTCAATTGCCTTTAGAAACGAGTTCAATTCCGCTTTGCAATCCCGCAAGCGGCGGAGGTGCGTAATCTCCCGTGGAAGTTTGCAGGTGAAACGAAAAGTGGAAGGTGTTATCTCGATCCAGCGACGAACAGTCGCTTCGGCAGGAGCAGCGTAAAAAGTTGAATCGATTTCAACGGCCGGAAAGTAATTGGCGTAGAATTCAAGCCATTGGAAGTCTTGCAAATCCGGCGGATAAAAAGATCCCCGCCAGTCTTCGAAACTCCACGCGCACGTGCCCAGGCGTATTTTATGCTGGTCAACCAGATTCAAGGACTTAGACAATTAATCGGTTTTGCTCGGCTGGAAAAGGCGTTATTGTAAAACCGCGGTGAACATCAGCCATCGAGTCCCGGTCTGAGCGACTGATGAACTTGACGGAATGGATAAGTCAACTACCCTGCCACACCCCATGTATTTTTTAGTTCGCGTCATTTTACTTTTTACACTAGCCACTTTGATTTTATCTGAATCGGGAGGCGCGGCCATAGTCTTTCAGCCGGGCAAAAAGGCGAAGTTTGTTGCGCCCGGGGAGGAGGAAATTAGCGAGACAGCTCTGGAATTGTATCAAACCGCACAGACTGCCGAAAAGCAAGGCAACCTGAAACGAGCGGTCCGCGCGTATAAGAACATTGTTCGGCAGCATCCCAGAGACGCTCTTGCCGCCGGTGCCCTTTATCGCGCCGGGGAACTACAGGAACGGCTGCACGAGTATCTCGCAGCGGCGGATTCATTTCGGCAATTAGTCGAAAAGTATCCGAGTAGCCCGAACTTCGATGAAGCAATCGAGGCGCAGTTTCGAATTGGTGAAATCCATCTGAACGGTAAGAAGAAAAGAATCCTCGGCATCCCGATGGGGTCGGCGCTGGATCGTGCGGTGACGATTTTCGCAAATGTTGTCCGCACTGCGCCCTACGGTAAGTACACGGCGCGAGCGCAATTCAACATTGGTCTGGCGCGGGAGAAACAGAACGTGCCCGAGATGGCGATTGAAGCTTATCAGGCCGTAGTTGACAAGTTTCCAAACGAGCCTGTGGCAGCCGATGCGCAATATCAGATAGGTTATATCTGGCTCACGGCGGCACGAAAGGGAACCAAGGATTTCGCGGCAACCACAAACGCTAAGACAGCTTTTCAGGATTTCCTTCTTCACTATCCGCATAGTGAGAAAGCTGCGCAGGCGCGCGCAAACTTGGAGCTTCTTGAGCACAAGGAAACGACCAGTTCCTATCAAGTGGCCAAATTTTATGACAAGCAGAAATATTACCGCGCCGCAGTAATTTACTACAATGAGGTGATTCGACAGCAACCTGGGTCAACGGAAAGCAATCTGGCGAAAAAACGGATCGACCAATTGCGAGCGAAGGTTGGCGAGGCTGCACTTCAGCCTGCTATTCCCCCTGCAGCAGCCGGCAAGAAGAAGGGCACCGCCCATGGAACGCGGGTGGTGAGGGAGGAGTCGGCTAAACCTGGCGCCGCAAATAATGAGGCGCCGCTGCCGGCAGGAGATACCGATGCTGCGCTGCCGCCGCCGGCTTCACTGGCGCCAGATACCACCACTGCGCCTGAGCCGTCATCGACTTTGCCGGGCACGGCCCCAAGCTCCGGCGCGGGTTCAACGCCCGAAGCGTCCGCCTCACCGGCGCCGTGAAAGCGACGTTCGCGGCAGGATTAGCCTGCTTGTCGCTAACCGGTTGTCTTGGCTACCATATCGGGCCAGTAAAACCCTATTATCTTCGCGACGTGCACACGATCGCCGTTCCCACTTTCAAAAACAAAACTCTCCTTCCTCGTATTGAAGTCTTAGTCACCGACACAGTCATCAAGCAATTGCAACAAGACGGCACGTACAAGATTGCAAGTGACAACGACGCGGACGCTATAGTGAAAGGTGAAATCGCTCGCGTTGACCGTCTTCCGGCGCGGTCTGTTCGCGGCAACGTGCTAGCCACGCGGGAATTCAATCTTAGAATGGAGCTCAGGTACACCGTTGCGGCGCGGGACGGCACGGCGCTTGTTCCTAACGGGCACGCATTCGGGGCGTCCAGTTTTTTCGTCAGCAGCGACCCGACCACGGACGAACGGCAAGCGTTACCCCTGGCAACGGAGGATCTCGCCAGCCAGTTAGTCACCCAACTGAGCGAGGGCTGGTGATGCTGGATGAAAGGCGACAAAAACCTTTGGTCGATTCTCAACGACAAACTTGACAATCTGCGTGCCAGCAATCGGTTGCCTCAGGCGATTCGCGTTGCCGAGACAGCGCTTGAGGTTGCCAAACGCGGCTTTCCTGGTGCTTCCCTCCAGTTGGCGACCAGCTTCGACAAATTAGGGCAGCTTCTGGATCAAAGGGGAGATCGCAGCGCAGCCAAAGCTTACCTGCTTAAGGCGCATACAATCCTTTTAAAAGTAAAACCGCCTGACCAACTCGCTATCTTCCGTTCCGCACGCCGACTGGCATTTTTGTGCGATAACCTCGGCCAATCCGAAGAAGCGATTGGCTTTTACGAGAAAGCCATCGCAGCCGGCACGCAACTTCAGGATCTGCCTTATTCCGATCTCGGAACGATGTTGAACAACGTTGCGCTCATTTTCCGCAAATTAGGACGGCAAAAAGCAGCCGAACCTTACTATCTGCATGCTTTGCAAATCTATGAGAAACAACTGGGCCCCGATCACCCCGATGTCGCCTCGGTCCTCAATAATCTCGCGGTATTCTACACGAATGAACGACGCTATACCGAGGCGGAAAAAATACATCTGCGTGCTTTGGCAATTCGAGAAAAGGCGTATCCCAAGACTCATCCGGATATTGCACAATCCAAATGCAATCTTGCGGTGGTTTATCATTCCCGTGGCGATTACACGAGGGCTGCTGAGCTGTATCGCGCTTCGCTCAAGATTTGGGAGGAGACAGCCGAGAAACCTTCTGAAGATTACGAGATTGTTGTATCAAATTACGCCGATCTTTTGCGTTCTCTTGGGCAAGTGCGCAAAGCTCATCAACTGGAAGTTCAGGCGCGGAAAAGACGCGCGGGCTAGTCGAACCTCATCTCTATCGTTTCAATCGGTCTGACAAGATCGAGATTGTTGGTTTCGCCTTGCAGTGTTCTGGCGCGTGCGCATGGTAGAGGGCCGAATTCGCTTTAGCAAACCCGGTGCCGGCGATCAAAAGTTGGTCGTCGTGGGCACCGTCTCATTCTGCGCGAAGCCAGCCGCGTGGCCGAGCCGATGGACATCGTGCAGGCGTTCAATAATCCCAGCATCCGCAGCAGGTAACCTCGCATCCGGGGGGGACCTCGGCCAAGGTCCAAAAGGTCCAATCGACCGGAAGAGTTGGGCCGGCTAAGGAAGCGATGTGAACGTTATTACTCAGATACCATATCGCCGTCTGCCGCGTGTTCGCATTGTAAAGCAGATAATCCGGCTTGCCGCCGCCGTTAAAATCAGCTGTAGCTACCAGGTCCCACCCGCTGGCAACGGTCGGCCCGTAAGCGCTTCCCATGCGCGTTGGCCCTGACAAATACCAGATGGCCGTCTGACGGGTGTTCTGGTTGAACAAGAGGTAATCTGGATCGCCGTCGCGGTTAAAATCCGCCACGTCCTTTATGCTATAGCCGGCCGGAAGAATTGGCCCTAACGCGGCGCCGATGCGAACGTTGTTGTTCATATACCACAGAGCCGTCTGGCGCGTAGCGGTATTAAACAACAGATAATCTGGATGGCCGTCGCGATTAAAATCCGCCGCGCCTGCCAACTCCCACCCCACTGGAAGAGTTGGGCCGGCTGCCGAAGCGATGTGGACGTTATTACTCAGATACCATATCGCCGTCTGCCGCGTGTTCGCATTGTAAAGCAGGTAGTCTGGTTTCCCGTCACCGTTCAAGTCGGTTACTATAGCTCTTGGCAGCTGCGCCGACGCGCTAGAGCAAATCAGACTGAGCGCGCTCAAGCAGACTGCCGTGCTAAATGTGATACGTCGTTTTTTCATATCATTTCCTTATGTTGTTTTGCCCGTTCACTAATGTACTGCGCGAAATTTGGCCGATCGTTAAATCGTTGAATCGGAGATACCGCGGATGGCGCAGATACCACAAATTAGGGATAGCCTTCGTTGCGATCGTTCCCGGCTATTCTCATTTCACTAGTCACGACAGGAAACTGCGAGCGAAGTTTCCAATTAGTTTGCTTTGACCGCAGCCGAAGAGCGCGACTCGCTAGAAAACCCGGTCGTTACCTTCGTTTTCTTCTGTTAGATTAAAAACGCGATTGCGCTTCAAGAAACAACTTCAATGCCCCGATGGAAAATGCGTGTGTCGAGGGTCGCCAGTTTCATTCGATGTTTTTCGGCCAATTCGGCAAGATATAAATCGGTAAATTGCCTGCTCGACTCGGCGGCGATTCTTCGCGGTGAAAAATCATCAGGGATAAACCGACAGCGGTACTTCCTAACAAATTCCGAGAGGGCATTTCGGCAGAGCTGCGGTTCGGCCCGAAATGGAAATGTGTCGCCACTGCTGATTTGCAAAAAGCCGAGTTCGCTAATCGGGCAAGTTGCCGTTTGTTTGTGCTGTAACCATGCCTCAACCCTGTGCTGGTCTTGATGGTCCCGCCAAATTGCGGCAATAAGCATGTTGACGTCAAGCAGGTAAATCACGGCGGAAACTGTTCAAGCGCTTTGAAGATTTCCTCCCGGGAAATCGGCCGGCCAATGGAAAGCAATGAGTGCTTCCCCTTCCGACGAATGATCCGAACCTTGTTCCGTGGTTTTGGCTTCGGCCGTTCCATTCGAATCAACACCAGGCGACCGTCGCCTTCTGGCAGAACGTTGACGACGTCGCCTGTGCCAATGTGCGCTTCCTCTCGAGCCTTTGCCGGTATCACCATCTGTCCGCGACCGTAAATTGTTGCATGCATGAATGAACCATCACGTAAGCAATGCTTACATGCAAGAAAATCCGCGGACGAAGACAAAAGAATCCTCGTGTGCTCCCCGGAGTTTTCAGCTGACACAGCCGTCGCTACAGAGATCTAAAAGCTTGTCGTCTTCCCGTCTGCTCATTTGGACCACCACGGCATCGGGCCGTGCTGGTCACACTCAGTGGTCTCTGCCATTGTTTGGTCATGGTGCCGGTAGTGCTTAACTCAACGGTGCCAGGGGGGTCTGTATCGATCCACTTGAGCTCAGCGCCTTCGTTCACGATGTAAAAATCGATCTGCTTGACGTTGCCGCTTCCCGATAACCAGGTCATCGTCCCATGGCCGTTCGCATCCACTGTATAGGTGCCATCACGGAGGTTATGGAAATTTGTTCCATACACTCTCAGGATCAAGTCACTGTGAAAGGTGCCGGTCGCGGGCGTGTACGTGACGCGACCGACGGCACTCAATGGGACGGACTGTTTACCATTGGTGCCACCTAAGTCCCAGCCTTCACCGTGCCAAACGTAGACTCCCGAAACGTCGTTGATGCTATAATCGGCCCGTGCACTGCTAGAAAAGGGAGGCGCTAGGCCGATAATGGAAACCACTAACACAAGCAGCAGAGCGACTCGCATGCGGTT
Source organism: Verrucomicrobiota bacterium (assembly GCA_046734045.1). Classification (GTDB taxonomy): domain Bacteria; phylum Verrucomicrobiota; class Verrucomicrobiia; order Chthoniobacterales; family UBA10450; genus Udaeobacter. The sequence goes on along the minus strand of JBKPQL010000036.1, from coordinate 47,379 downwards.
CTTGGTGATGTTTGAATTTGTTGTTGGCATGTTTGGATTCCCTATTGGTTTTGAAATGATGTCCATCGTCAGCCTCATTGCACCGGCTGGAAGTAGTTTTTATTGAGGTACTGGGCGACCTTCTTGCCGAGCACGGCTCCCTGCGTGTCGGCGGTGCGGAAGTGGATGCCGGCCCACACTCGCGCGTCGATAACTTCGCTGAGCGCGTCGGAGAACCGCTCAAAGCTCCGTGTCGTACAGGATTTGTTGCTGAAGGCGCTGAAGCCGATCTTGTCGGTGCCGAAGAAATTCTGGAGCGTGTTCACGAACGCGGCGGTCGCGGAGGCGTGCCCCGAGGGGTGGTCAGGGAATGGCGGCGTGAAGAGCGGCGGCGGGTTGCAGACCGGTGTTGTTGGGTTGAACAGCGGCAGCCACGTTGGGTCGGCCTGGGTTGCGGGGTTGCCGTCCGTGTCGGCCTCGCGGATCGCCGTGATTGGACGCCAGAACTGCCAGTAGTACTTGTCGTTCCAGCAGCCGATCAGGGCGTCAGCAGCAGCCAGGTTCTCCATCGCGAACAGACGAGCGCTCTTGACGATGTCCAATCCCTGGCTCGCCGCAAGCGTGCGAAAGATCCGGTTAAAGAGCGCAGGGGCATGATCCTGCCAGAAGATCGCAGCATCGGTCTGATCCGGTGTTTGAGTTATGCTCGTGAGTGAGCCAACCTCCTTGATCTCGTTGAAGTCCTCCGCGTATTCGGCACTGGTGAGTGCGTTCGGCCCGTCCGTGCGAAGCATCTCTACGCCCGGGACGATGAACGGCCGCACGTTCCCGACCCACGGTGCAGGGTCGTTCGCGAAGTTCGGTGGCGTTCGCCGCCAAATACCCGGCGCTGGCGGATACAGCGTCGGCGGCGGCCCGAAGCGTCCGTCGTTCATGCGGGCGGTGAGCATTGCGCTAGCTGTCGCCTCGCCGATAGCGATCCCGGCAGCCTTCGATCCGGGCGGGTTGTCGGGAAGAGCTGCTATGTACGCGTCGTAAAGCGGCTGCAGCGTCCCCAGCTGTCCGGGGAAAAGACCCACAAGCACGCGGAACGCCGCTGTCGCAGCGGCCGCTTCCTTCGAGTCCGTCGGATTTGATGGAGGCTGCACAAGGTACGGCCGACGGCCACGGTCGATCGTATTGACCGCGTCATACACCGCCCCGTGCACCATCGCGAAGTGCAGCACCGACACCGGTGGCGGCTGCCCCGCAGTCACGACGATCGCGTTCGACGCAATCAGGTTCCAATCAGTCACGGCGTCCGCGCGCGCGACTCCGGGCGACGCGACCGCGATGAGCGCCAGTGCGATGATCAACGGTAGCATTCGTATTTTTTTTATAAGCTAATTTTCTTTCTATTGTTTTGGCCTCTTTGATTTCTCGTTTTGGGAAGTCCTTTCTAGCCGTTCACTCACGTACTGCGCGAAATTTGGCCGGGCGTTACGTGGAAAGTCTGGACTTTTTTTGCACACCACGGATTGCGCGGATTTCACGGATCGGAGGGCATGGAGTCTTGCCCCGCTCGCCCCGCCGAAATGGAGCAAAGGCGGGAGCGAAGTCGAGCGGGCGGCGTGTGCTCCCCGGATGTTAATTCAGCGGGAGCGGCTGCTTTGCTTCTTCCAGAATTTTTTCAAAGCGCGGATCGCCACGCAAGGGGTCCCACCACGGCATCAGTTTTAATTCGCCATAGCTGAGCTCGCCACCGCTAGTGGGGTAACGGACGGCAGTGGCAAGCTGTTCGAAAGCGAGATCTTTGTCGCCAACCCACGCAGCACTCATCGCCAAATACTTGATCATGACCAAGCCATTGATTGAGTCCTTTTCCGCGGGAAGAAGCTCGACCGCGCGCCGTCCTTCGCTCAAGGCCTCCTCCTTCCGGCCCAGAGCGGCATCGATTACACCGAGCACGCACCATCCTGGGGCGTAATCTGCTTGAGCCTTTGCGGTTTTCTCTTGCTCCGCGCGCGCAGCAGCAAAAGCCAATTGCGCCTTGTGTTCGTCGTTTGTCATGCGGGCGATAACGCCTTCGACGAAAGGACGCGGAAAATGAACACTCTCGGTCTCTAACGGGAATTCGCCGGAGGCGAGCAACGCGTCTTTGACGGCAGCGACGTCCCGTTCGGCAAGTGCGCAGAGTAACCATCGCAAGGCGATCTTCGGCATGGCAGCAGGATTCGTCGCCCGGATTTCATCGATCACTTGATGCAACGGTCGTGTATCAGCTTTCCAATCCAGTTCTACGAATGCGCGATCTGCCTTTAGCTTGACATCGTTTGGCGCAACAGTCAGCGCGCGATCTAACATGGATTTTTGTTCAGCATAACGCCGGAACATCCCGTAACTGAGTCCGGTCTGGGTGAGGATTCTAAGGTCGCGCGGGTCGAGCTCAATTGCCCGCTCGAAGTTTCGAGTGGATTCTTCCCAGCGTCCCTGACGCCTTTGGATGGAACCCATCAGCCTGAATATCCAGGAATCATTTGGCAAGCTCCGGCGTGCAACCTCCAACTCAGCCAGAGCGCCATCGTAATCGAGGTATCCGTTATAAAGATGGCAGGCTCGTGCCCAGTGTGCTTCGCCAGCATTTGGACGGATGCGAAATGCTTCCTGGACGGCTGCTTCCGCTAAAGCCAACCGCGCAGGAGTATGATCAAAGTTAACGCGGTAAAGGTCGTCATGAGCCAAGGCGAGCAGGCAATAGGCTTTAAGAAACGATGGGTCGCGTGCCACGGCCTGGTTCAGCATATCGATTGCCTTCAAGGTGTCCGTCCCCGAGTTAATCGCCAAAACATCACTGGCGCGCGAATAGAGCTCGAAAGCCGTGAGATCGGCGGTGGGCTTTTCCTCGATGGCCAGTCTCTCCGCAGATGTGACTTTGACGTTCAGTCGTTCGGCGACTTTTTGCGCGATCTCGCTTTGGATTGCGAACAAATCATCCAAATCGCGGTCGTATTGCTGGGCCCAAACGTGCGTGTCAGTGCGTGTGTCGATCAACTGCGCGTTTAGACGAAGATGCGTGCCGGCTCTGCGCACGCTACCCTCCAGAACATGCGATACACGCAGATCATTTCCGATCTGACGGAGATTTCGTTTGCCGCGGTAATCCATCACGCTGGTCCGGCTGATGACCTTGAGATCGGCAATCTTGGCCAGCTTGGTCAGAATGTCGTCCTGCACGCCATCGGCAAAGTATACGTGCTCTCTCTCATCGCTCGGATTTTCAAACGGCAGAACGGCGATTCCGTTGTTTACCGGACGGTGGACTAGTTCGCTTTTCCAAATATTCCATCCAACCGCTGCAATCAATGCAACCACAGATGCCGCGAGCAGCGCGCTGGTCGGGTTGCGCTGCACCCATTTCCTTGAGCGGGTGATGACCCCGGTGTGACGGGCCTGAATCGCCTCGTGCTTTGCCCAGCGTTCGAGATCTTCGGCAAGCGCAAGAGCGGAAGAGTAACGACGCTTTGGATCTTTCTCGAGACACTTGAGACAAATTGTGGTGAGATCGCGGTCTACTTTCGGATTTAAGAGGCGTGGTTGCCGCGGCTCAGTATCGAGCAGTAGCTTGATGGTCTCGTAAGTTGTTCCACCGGCAAAAGGCGGCTGACCAGTGAGCAATTGGTAAAGCACTGCGCCAAGTCCATAGACATCTGTGAGCCTGCTGACAGCCGCGTTGTTTCCCACTGCTTGCTCTGGCGCCATGTAACTGGGCGTGCCCAATACTTCCATTGTGCGTGTGACTGTGCTTTCTGTCTCGACCAGTCGCGCCAAGCCGAAGTCGGTCAGATGAGGTTCGCCTTTTTGATCGAGGAGGATGTTTCCAGGTTTGATGTCGCGATGCAGAATGCCGTGCTCGTGAGCGTAATGAACGGTGCGTGCGACATTCACGACCAGTTCCACCGATCGCCGGGTTGGCATCGGCTCGCGCCTGACCACTTCGTCGAGCTGTCCGCCTTCCACAAATTGCATGCTGAAATAGCAGGAACCATCACGCTCGCCTACTTCGTGGATCGGAACGATACTAGGATGCTCTAAACTCGCGGCCGCCTGGGCTTCGAGGCGAAAGCGTTTGAGGTGCGCTTCAGTGGCCCAATGTCCCAGGCCAATGACTTTGAGTGCCACCGTCCGGTTGAGACTTTTTTGCCGGGCGCGAAATACAACGCCCTGACCGCCGCGGCCGATTTCCTCCAGCAATTCGTAGTCACCAAAGTCACCTAGCGTCTTTGCCCGATCCGCGCGGTCACCGCGTGCTACTGGTCTTGGATCGCCGACGTCTTGATCCCCGTTTGCAATCAGATCAAGGCCTGTCTCAAAGAGGCAAGCGGTGCAAAGTCCTTCCGGAGCGTTGGCGAAGATTTCCGCCCCACACTTTCGGCAAACTCTAAGTACGCTGCTCATTACGGGAGAGTCGCCCGTGCGCTCCTCCCTGTTCTCGTACTGCGCGAAATTCTATCATACGTTACGTCCGCAACACGGAAATTAAATGGCGCAGCTCGTCTTCGACATCGCTGGCAATTGCAACAGTGTGGGCGATTTCTTCACGCAGCAAGTCCTGATAGCGGTGGCGAAACCGATGGAATGCTTGCCGAATCGCGTTGTCGGTCATGCCCAAGTGGGCAGCAATCTCCGCCCGGGACGGCGCTCCCGGTTCGTCCGGCAGCAATTGTTTTAGCCAGTCAAATAACTCGGCGTGGCCCGCTGTGCGATATTCGTCCTTTAATCGCCGCAGCACCTGATCCATGAGAGTCGAGGCCCAGCGGCGCTCATAAAGCCGGTCGGCGCTGAGATGATCTGCTGGTTCCATCTCGATTTGCTCATTGGCACGCAGTTCTTCCAGCGACATCAGCCTTTGTCCTTTGCCTCGCTTGGCCGCCATCGATCGGCGCTGCTCGCTCGCGAGAAAATGTTTAAGCGATGTAAGCAAATAAGAACGGAGGCGTCCTTTTTCTTTGCGGACAGCGTCCAAGTCATGGCGCTCCAGAAGCAGTGCAAAAAAGCCTTGGGTAAGATCTTCCGCCTCCTCTGGTCCAACCCCCTGCCGTCTGACGAAGCTATAAACAGGTCGCCAATAAATGCGGCAAAGTTTTTCGAGCGCCTCTTGTGCCGCGGGCGATTCACCTTGCGCGGTTAAGACCACGCTCCAATGCGTGGTCGTAAATGCGACACCACCATGTTGTCCCGCAGCTGCTGGACCAACGGTTGTCAGTGAAGTCACCTCATCCTGAGGAGGCACACAGCCATCCAAGTAAAAAGTTGCGCGGAAATCAAGCCTCCGTTTGCTGGCTCGTCATCGGCGACGCTTTGGACAAGCGAAGAACCTCTATCAGTTCAATCGGCTCACAAGACGGGATTATTGGTTGGGCCTTGCGATCTGTTAACGCGTGCGCATGGTAGAGGCCGCTACGTTCTTTGCTCGCGTGGCGGAATTGGCAGACGCGTACGGCTCAGGACCGTATGGGGAAACCCGTGGAGGTTCGAGTCCTCTCGCGAGCAGAAACCCTTATTGCCTCCTGCTTCAAACAACAGGATGAATCCAAAAAGTCGGGGTGCCAGCTTTGCTGGCGATTACTTTGATCCAGCTTTCCTTCTGGCCGCCCAGCGAGCTTTCATCAGTTCGGAGAGCCTTTTGCGCCCAGCAGGTGTGAGCGCGCCTCTTTTTCTAGTAGAAGTTGTCCTCGTCCCCGCCGCTTTCCTTCTCGCCATCCAGCGAGCTTTCATCAGTTGGGAAAGCTTTCTTCTCCCAGCAGGTGTGAGTCCGCCCTTTTTCTTCTTGGGAGCTACCGCTTTTTTGCCAGCCTTGATCCTGGCCCAGCGCGCTCTGGTGGCGGCGGCAAGCTTCGCCCGGGTCGCGGCGGACACGTGACGTGGCCCTACTGCGGTCGCAGGGCGCGCGGGTGCACCTGACAGAATGGTCGAAAGACGTTTTTCCAGACTATCGATTTGACGACGAATTGAGACGGCTTCTTCTAAAGCCTTAACAGATATATCCATAAGTCGTCACATAGCCGGATTTGGACAGGATAGCAACCAACTTTTATTACAATTTAGACCAGGAAGCTCTGATAACTACTGACTGCTACCACATCGAAGTAGTAGCTTGAACGGCGAGCGTTCGCGAAGTTACAAATTGATGTTACATCGTTCGTGAGGTGACTAGGTCCAGCATCGCCACACAGCCTGAGCGTGTTCAGCAAATGTTCGGGTCCATCGCCCGGCGTTACGATCTGGCGAATCACATCCTTAGTTGCGGCGCAGATTTTTATTGGCGCAACCGCGCAGCTCGACTGGTTGCGAGATGGCAGCCGAAAGAAGTTGTCGATCTTGCCACCGGTACAGGCGATCTCGCGCTCGCGATCCAGCAAAAAATTCCGGAAGCGCGAATCGTTGGAGTCGATTTTTTACCCGAAATGCTGGAGATCGCGATTCGAAAAGGGCTGCGCCAAACCATCGTTGCCGATGCGATGAAATTGCCGTTCGCTGATTCATCCTTCGATTGCGTGACGATTGCCTTCGGCCTTCGTAACATGAAAGATTGGGCTGCGGCGTTGCGAGAAATGGCGCGTATTCTCAGGAGAGGAGGGCATCTTCTTATTCTTGAATTTTCTCTACCCCATTTGCCAATCTTGCGGCCAGTTTACCGTGTTTATCTGCATCGGTTCTTGCCAATTCTGGGTTCTTTGCTTACCCGCCAAAAAGAAGCATACGCGTATCTTGGTGAATCGATCGAGGAATTTCCCAGCGGCGAGGCCATGGTTCAATTGGTGGAGGCGAGCGGCTTCTGCAATGCTACCGCGCAACCACTCAGTGGTGGCATTACCACGATCTATACCGCAGAAAAGCGGTCAGCGCTGTAGTAGCAAGCTCTGACGGCCGAAGTTGGGCGATCATGGCACTGCCGTTGCAGTAGGAGCGACGCTCGCACTGGTGGTAGGACCAGGACTTCCCGGAACAACTCCAAGCGGCAATCGCAGACTATTAAAGTCGGCATCGCTAATAGCAAACGTTCCCTCGCGTTCTTCAACGCGCGCAAACCAAGTTCCGTCTTCGGCTTTGTTGCCGATCAGCAACTTGTGAGAACCTTTGTCGTTTGGCGATGTCGTAAAACTGATCACAACCTGTGGTTTTTCAAGGCCGTGCTGTGTGACAGGTGCTGCAGCTGCCCAACGGACTGCATGTAAGGTCGACAAAGTAGTCAGCAGCGCCTGCAAGTTCGCCTGGTTGATCTGCCCATTTCCTTTCGCCCAAGCCCACTCATTTTTTGCATCTCGTGCAAGTGCCGATTCGGATTTTGTAAGCACGCTAAGCCGATGAATCTGTTCCGGTTTAAATTTATAGATAGCCAAATCCTGCCATTGCACTGGGTCGGTGGAAATTTGATCGAGCAGGCCGCGCCGGACGGCAACGACAAAAGGCTCATCAGTAAGCCGCGCATAAACATTTTCGCCTTCTGCCTTTCCGAAGGCGATTGTGGCAAATGGTTGCTCGCCGGCTTTAGTTTCGGCTCTATTTTCCGAAGCAAACGAACTGAGTGTCAATTGCAATTGCGGTTTATCGAGGCCGTACTTCGGCAAATTGGAAGCGACGTCTTCGACAAATCTTGTGACTTTCTCATTCTGTAGCGTATCGATCATCCGCCGAACTTCGCCCGAATTTGCGGGCGCGTTCTTGTGATTTGCGATTGTCCAATTGTCGTCCTTGCGCGCGAGGACAATCTTGGTCTTACCGGAGGCTTCGATGGTGATCCGATCGAGAATGTTTGTGTCGATCCGCACCAAATGACGGTCCCGCAGATCGTCTGGTTTCGTGTTAAGAATTTCCTCGATCTTCTTCGGCAGGGTGTGAACGAATCCGCGCGCTGCGGAACGGACATACAGTTGATCCTTTTCTTTTTCTGGGACGCCTCCGAGTTGCAGTAACTCACCTTGTTTATCGTCCGCCGTGAACAACGTGATTCCGCCGCGCGGCTCTGCTAATCCGTAACCGCGAAGGTCGCCTCGGTCGTCCGCCACGAATTGCTGAATGCGGGCCGTCGTGACTTGCGCAATCATATCGGCAATCTTTTGGTCGTCGCCGCGGGCGTGGAGTGGCTTCACGATTTCCCAGTGATCGCCTTTCTTTTGCAGGTCAATTTCGCCAGCAGCCGTCTTTAAAACTACACGTGACACCTGGGCGGTGATGAGGTGCGTCAGTTTTCGGTCGCGAAAATCCTCCGGTTTCTTATCGATGTCGTTCTTAACCGATTGGCCGGCGAGAAACGTTTCTTTCGAATTCTCAAAGCGCACATACATCTTGCCTTCGAGAGCGGCGTCTTTTCCAAATAAGATTTCCGGCAGTCCTTCCTGCCCGGTCAATTTGAGCTTCAGCTTCGGCTTGGCCAGACCGTACTCGTTCAGTCTATTTTTGTCGGCCTCGATTTCTCTTGCTGAAATCGTTGCGTCCTTTCGCCAGTTCTCCAAATTCGACAAGAGATTTTCGATCAACGAACCATCGGCTTGGTCCTTAATCGGTGTCTCCAGATGCCATTTGTTGTCGCGCCGCTGCATCGCGATCTTCTCGTCGCCGTTTTGGATTACAATGCCGTTGATTTTGTTCCGGTCGAAGTTGAGTACGTTTTGCGCCTGACGGTTCGCTTCCTCCGTGCTCGGCTGTTTTATTTCAAAGAACCTCAAGTAGGCGAAAGCGCCCAGCGCAATAACGGCTAAAACGAGAGTTGTTCTCCAGTTCACAACCGATTCGACGGATCAAACCCGGCGCTGCCACCAGACGACCGCGCCGATCACAGCTGGGATCAGCGGCATGAAAACCAAAATGATCCAGCGCAGACTGCGCAGTGAATCTTCGTTGAAGGTGAAAACGAGAGGCTTTGAAATCTTTGGGGCGATGCCGATCAACTGCTCCCGGCTTAGCAACCAATTCACGCTGCCGGAGATGAAATCGAGTGCCTGCTGATCCTCTGTGACTGCGTTATCCTGAATGAACGCTGCGTTGCTCACCACGACCAACCGAGCGGAGTTGACCTGCACACGCTCGTCTGTGCTGGCACCTTTCTCGACCGCTGCTCCAATGGTCAGCGTGTTATTACTGTTTCGCTTCGCGTCGGCCTGAAGCTTTGTCTGGTCGTCGGTATTGTAATCGGTTTCGGCGAAGTAGCCTTTCTCGGCTTGGATTAGGGGATCGATGCGGATATTCGCAGCACGGACGCGGTCCGGCTCGAGCGTGAGCGATGAAGTGCCCCCAAAGAAGAGTGCACGGACATCAGCGAGACGTTTTGTGATTGGGCTTCCGCTCAGAAAATGGGCCTGCACATCTCGTGTCAACGCAAGCTCTTGAATACCGGTGCGCAAAAACACCATGAGCCGGTCGTTGTTCACTTTCACGCCCAGCTCGTTGAGAAAGCCGTCCAGCTTGGGCGTTTTGGCCGAGGGATCGACAAGGAGCAGTATCCGCCCCTGTTTGTCCCAGAAATCCCGCAACAATTTGATTTCGCGATCGGAGAAATCGTATTGCGGTCCAAGGATCAGAATTGTTTTTAATTCCGATGGAATTGCATCGAGATTGAAAAGGTTCAGCTCTTGAAATTTAATGTTTTCATTCTCTATAAATGTCTTCAGGACGGTAATACTGCTTTCTCCGGAGAGCGATGGTTCCTTGTGACCGACCAGGTAGCCAAGGGTATTTTTCTTCCCTTCGACCAGATCCATCATCGCGCTGGTGATCGCTTGCTCGCCTTTGAACGCGGTGACCCGTGGCCCTTCGCCGAACGCCATGCCGCTTTGGTCGATATCAGCCATTTCGGAAGCCTTGACCGTCTTATTGCGCCCCTCGTAGTCGAAGACTAAGAGACTTTCGTCGGTAACCACCTTATATTTATCGAAGAGCTCTTTTGCCCGAGAAAAATTGCGCTCGGGATCGACGTGTTCGATGTCGATCTTTCCTTTTCCGGCATATTGATATTCGGTTAGCAAATTCTGCACATCGGCCGTGATCGGCGTATTAGGCGAAAAGAAAACCGTGATCCGCATCTTGCCTTTGATGGTTTTGAGAAAACGCTTCGTTTTGTCCGAAAGCGCATATTTTTGATCGCGGGAAAAATCCCAGCGCTTGTAATGTTTAAAGGCGATGGAATTGACTGCTACCGCGAGAAATAAAATCAGAACGATCTGTGCGAGAACATTAAAGCCGATCTGTAGGCGGCGGATTTTTTTTGGACTCGAAGGCTTTGGGAGCGTCTTTATGTCTTCAGTCATCGATCATAGCCTCCATTTGCGGGACTGGAATGCCTGATAAGTGAGAACCAGCATCACGATGGTCATGCTGACGTAGAGCACGATTGGCCGCGTATCAATCACTCCCCGAGAGAAGTCCACCATGTGCTTGATGGCCGAGAAGTAGCCGAGCAGATCACCCGTGGCCGAGCTAACGTCGAGGAGGATGTACTGAACCAAGCCCAGAAAGAACAATAGCGTAATTGCGCAAAAGGAAATGACTGCGGCGATGATCTGGTTCCTAGTGAGGACAGACGTGAGGCAACCGATCGACAGATAAAACATCCCGAGCAACAACAGCATCAGATACGAGCCGAGATAGGCGCCGCCGGAGTGAGCTGCGGGCTGGTTTGTTATCTTTAGAAAAATCGCGAAATAGAGCAGCGTCGGGATCCATAGAACCAAATAAAAAACGAGCGCGCCGAAAAATTTTCCAAGCACGACTTGCCAGTCGCGCACCGGGGCAGTCATGAGCGGCTCGATTGTACCGAGCTTAAATTCCTCGGCGAACAGGCGCATTGTGATGAGAGGAAAAATCAAAACAAAGGCAAACCAGAAAAAGACGGAGTTAAAAAATGCTTCCTGTATTGTGTATTGCACTTGCCGCTGGTTCATGAATGAAACTTGAAAATAAAAATCAACTCCGGTGACCAGCAGGAAAAAAATGAGAACGACATAGGCGATTGGCGAGTGAAAGTAACTACGCACTTCGCGCGCAAGCAGAGTGTAAAATTTACGCATGAATCAACATCCCTATTCCCATTGATCTCAAACCATGTCCGGATGCGTAAGCTCCACGAACACGTCTTCGAGCGTCGCGCGACGTTGGGTCAGCTCGCGCACAATCCAACGGCGATCAGTAGCCATCCGAAAAATTTGTTCCCGGACATCCACACCCGATTCCACACGCAATGAAAATATTTTCCATTCACCATCGACATCGGTCATAATATCACGCACGCCGGTGATTTTTTTTAACTCTTCGGTGCCGTTGTCTGAGCCTGTTTTCGCCTCGATAAGAACACCGCCCGCCTGTCTGATTTTGCCAAGCAAATTGTCCGGTGTATCGCACGCCTCGATCCGACCTTTATGAATGATGATAACCCTGCTACAGGTCATTTCGACCTCCGGCAAAATGTGCGTAGAAAGCAAGATCGTATGCTGCTTACCTAGGTTCCTGATCAACTCGCGCACCTGCCGGATTTGATTTGGATCGAGACCTATCGTTGGCTCATCGAGAATGAGAAGATCGGGTTCATGCAGCAGCGCGTCCGCCAGGCCGACCCGTTGGCGATACCCCTTGGAAAGGGTGCCGATTAATTGGTTTTGCACTTCCTTAAGACCACAAAGTTCCTGTACATCTCCAACCCGTTCCACAACGCGCCGGCGCGGGACGGACTTTAGCGCCGCACGGTAAACCAGGTATTCATCCACACGCATGTCGTTGTAGAGGGGGACGTTTTCCGGCATGTAGCCAAGATGAGCGCGAGCTTGGAGTGACTGCGAAAAAACGTCGAAGCCGGCGATAGTGGCGCGACCGGAAGTGGGCGGCATAAAGCCCGCCAGAATGCGCATGGTCGTGGTTTTACCTGCGCCGTTCGGCCCCAGAAATCCCATAATCTCGCCCTGGCCAACCTCAAAATTCAAATTCTGAACGGCAGGCTGGCCCGCATAGCGTTTGGTCAAATTTTCGACGTTAATCATTTAGTGATATTTCCATCAGACAACCGAACTCCGATTGCGTTGCGCAATTTTTAGCGCGCCGTCATGGTCAAAGTTGCGACCTGCTGACTTTGGCTGCTGGCCCGGACTGCACCGATGGTGAAATTAACGGTCGTGCCGCTTTGCACGGAACCGAGCAACTTCTCGAGCTGCGTCACGGAATTTACGCCCGATTTTCCGACACGATAAATCACAAGCCCGCGTTCAACGCCTGCTTCATCTGCCGGGCTACCTGGTTCGACCGCCGTAATCACAACGCCGCGTTGCGCGTAACCGAGCGCATCGCTCAATTCCTGGCTCAAATCCTGAACCTGCATTCCAAATAATCCTTCGGCGTTGGACATCGGTGCCTCGCCAGCTCCCGGCTGTTTTTTTCCTGCGGTCTGTTTCTGCGCAATTTTTTTGAACCGGGCTACGCTGTCTCGTACCACTTCCGCTGGAATTGCAAAACCGAGTCCTTGAGTGGGAACTCCCTGTGGCGTGAAGGCCATTTTCGCCGAGCTAATACCGACGAGCCGACCAGAAATATCGATGACCGGGCCGCCGCTATTTCCCGGATTGATCGCCGCATCCGTCTGCACCAGGTCTTTGTATTCAATATCGTCGACGGTGATGCTGCGTTTCACTGCGCTCAGCACTCCGCGGCTGATGGAGCTGCCGTAGCCGACGGCATTGCCGACCACGATCACTGTTTCGCCTAGCAGATTGGGCGAGATGTTATCCAGATTTATAAACGGGAAAGGCTCCTTGGCGTCGATCTTAATGAAGGCGAGGTCGGTCTTGTCATCGCCGGAAATGTACTGTGCGTTGTAAGTTTTTCCGTCGTTGGTCGTGACGTGAATTTTCAAGTCTGCGGCGCGTTCGACCACATGCTGGTTAGTCACGATGTAACCGGCTGGATCAATAATGAACCCCGAGCCGAGACTTTGCAGAGTCTGGCGAATTTGGCGCGGTCGAACGCGATCGTATCCGAAAAACTGCGCGTAGAAATCCTCGAATGGATCGCGCACCGTTCGTCTAACCACGCGCTCAGTGTTGATATTCACGACCGCTGGCAACACCTTTGCCACTGCTAGCACAGTTGGCTCAGACGCCGGGTCGGCCTGTGCAAAACAAGGTGTCGATCCCGCGCAAATCAGCAGGGCAGCAGCGAGCGCGTAGAGTGTGCACCTGGCTAGAGAGCTCGGCGGATCTCCATTCTCACATTTCATCTCGGCAGCAAGTAACGAGGCCGCCTCCGCACTGTCAACTTGCCCCGCCGCTCAATAGTCGCAGATTAAATTTGCTGTGAATACTTCCATTGCTCCTCGGGCAAACCTCGAACTGATCGAGGAGAACTACCGGCGCTGGCAGCAAGACCCTGAGTCAGTTGATTCAGGATGGTCTGCCTTCTTTGAAGGATTCGAGCTGGGGAACCTGCCGCAACGCGACGGGGCTGTTGTGGCGGAGGCCGAAGCCCGCGAAGCAGCATTGCAGACACGCGTCGACGGTTTGATCTACGGCTATTGTTCGCTCGGTCACACCATTGCACGGGTCGATCCACTCGCGGCGACGCGGCCGCAAAATCGATTGCTGAGCTTGCGCGAATTCGGATTCAACGATTCGGATCTCGATCTTCGCGTTTCATCGAAATTTTTCCTCGACAATCGGCCGATGACCTTGCGCGAAATGATCGCCGGTCTGGAGAGAATTTACGCCGATTCCATCGGCTCGGAATTCATGCATATCCAGGACCCGCGAGTGCGCGAATGGGTGCGCCGGCGCCTGGAGACGCGACCGCACAAGCATTCGACCCCGCGCCTGGTGCAGGTGGCGCTGTTGCGGACGCTGCTCGAAGCCGAATCGTTCGAGATCTTTCTGCATACGCGCTACGTCGGGCAAAAACGTTTTTCTCTTCAGGGCGCAGAATCGCTCATGGTGATTCTCGATACGATCCTGCACAAATGCCCGGAAGGCGGCGTCGAGGAAATTTGCATGGGCATGGCACATCGTGGGCGCCTTAATGTGCTGGCGAATTTCCTGCGCAAATCGCTCAAGGTCATCTTCACCGAGTTCAGCGAGAATTACATTCCCGAGCTGGTAGCCGGCGATGGCGACATGAAATATCATCTCGGTTATCACTCGGTGCGCAGACTTGCTTCAAGCGCTGAGATCGAGATCCGGCTCTCATCGAACCCGAGCCACTTGGAAGCAGTCGATCCCGTGGTCGAAGGGAAGGCGCGTGCCCGGCAACGAATTCGCGGCGATACAGAGCATCGGCGCAAAGTTTTGCCGCTGTTAGTGCACGGTGACGCGGCTTTCATCGCACAGGGGATCGTGGCCGAGACGCTCAACCTATCGCAACTACCCGGCTACAGCACCGGCGGCACCATTCACGTCGTAGTAAACAATCAAATCGGATTTACCACCCTTCCGAGAGATGCGCGTTCTTCGATGTACTGCACCGATATTGCCAAGATGATAGAGGCGCCGGTTTTCCACGTGAATGGCGATGATCCGCTGGCCATTAAATTTGTGAGCGACCTCGCGTTCGATTTTCGCCAGCAATTCGGACGCGATGTGGTGATCGACATGTATTGCTATCGCCGCTATGGGCACAACGAAGGTGACGAACCCGCATTTACCCAGCCCGATCTCTACGCAAAGATCGAGAAGCACCCATCGGTCGCGCAGCTTTACAAACGCGAATTGCTCGAAGCCGGGACGTTGAGCGAAGACGATGCCGCCTCGCTGGAGACCGAGTTTAGTTTACGGCTCGAAATGACGCGAGACGAAGTCAACGCCATCGAAAAACGCAAGGCGAGCGAGAAAGCCAAGTTCAGAGAATCAACGGCGATTTTTCAACCCGAGTACACGAGCGAATCCGAGCCGACGGCTATCAGCGAGAAAACGCTCAAGACTATTGTCGATGGTCTTACGCGCATACCAGAGGGTTTCGACGTCCAGCCAAAGATCAAACGCATCGTTCTCGATCATCAGCGCAAAGTCTTCGCAGAGGGCGGTCCCTACGAATGGCATTACGCCGAAACGCTGGCGTTTGGATCGCTGCTGGTTGAGGGAATCCCGATCCGATTGTCGGGGCAGGATAGTTCGCGTGGCACATTCAGCACACGGCACTCCATTCTTTACGACGCAAAGACCGGCCAACCCTACGTGCCGCTCATGCACCTCGCCGAAAAACAAGCGCGTATTTGCATTTACAACAGTCCGCTCTCAGAGGCTGCCGTCCTCGGTTTCGACTACGGTTACTCGCTCGATTATCCGAGAATGCTTTGTCTGTGGGAGGCGCAATTTGGTGATTTTGCCAATGGCGCGCAGACCATCATCGATCAATTCATTGTTTCAGCCGAATCAAAATGGCAGCGTCCCAGCGGAATCGTATTGCTGCTGCCACACGGCTACGAGGGGCAAGGGCCGGAACACTCCAGCGCCCGGCTCGAGCGCTTCCTCCAGGCGTGCGCCGAGGACAACATTCAAGTCTGCAATCTGAGCACGGCCGCGCAGTACTTTCACGCGTTGCGGCGCCAGATGAAACGCGACTTCATCAAGCCGCTAGTCATCATGACTCCGAAAAGTCTGCTGCGCGCCAAGTTCGCTTCCTCGCCAGCGAAAGAATTCATCAATGGCCGATTCGAAGAAATCCTCCGCTCGCCCGAGTCCGGCCCCGACAAAGTGAAGCGGATCATCTTTTGCTCCGGGAAAGTTTATTACGACCTGCTCAATTATCGGACGCAGCGCAAGATCGATGACGCGCCCATCATTCGCATCGAGCAGCTTTATCCGCTGGCAGAAAAAAAGCTGCGCGAAACGCTGAAGCCATTTCCAAAAAACGCGAAGTTCGTCTGGTGTCAGGAAGAGCCGGAAAACATGGGCGCGTGGACCTTCATCGAGCCGCGGTTGCGCACACTTTTCTGTACGGAAATCGCCTACGCCGGCCGCGAAACCAGCGCCAGCCCCGCGGTCGGCGCACTGGCTCGCCATAAACGCGAGCAGGCCCGCCTTATCGCCGACGCGTTTTCGATCTAGCCCGTTTGTCTCACAACTCCCATTGGTCCATGCGACACGTGGGACAAATGGGCCATATCTGTTGACGAAACGCGTCTCGACCGCGACGCTCGATTAGCTTGGCTAATTTCCGCGCAGATGACCATAGAAGTAAAAATTCCGTCGGTAGGCGAATCAATTACCAGCGGTGTCGTTTCTGCCTGGCACAAGAAATCCGGCGAGGTCGTCAACGAAGGCGAGAAGCTCTTCACGCTTGAGACCGACAAGGTTTCCACCGAGATCGTCGCCGAAAAAGCTGGCGTGCTCGAAACGAAAGTGCCCGAAGGCCAGGAGGTGAAGATCGGCGACGTAGTCGCGACAATCGATGATTCAAAACCGCCGCCGGAAGAAAAGAAGGAAGAGAAACCGAAGAAGAAAGAGCCAGAGGAGAAGAAAGAACCCGAGCCGGAGAAAAAGGCCGCGGAACAAAAAGCAGGAAAGCCGGCGGCGGAGGAGGAGAAATCTATTTCGCCCGCCGTTCGCCGCATTCTCGAAGAAGAGGAGTTGGAGCCAGCGAAAATTCCCGGTACAGGCAAGGGCGGCCGCCTAACAAAGGCCGATGTGCTCTCCGCAGTGGAAGAGCGCGGCAAGGCGGACGTCTCCGCCGTAGCTTTGGCGAAGGCGGAAGAAAAAATCGAGACTCGCGAAGTTCGACCACCCGGCGAAGACCGGTTCGTGCGCAAAAAGATGTCGCCCTTGCGTCGCAAGATCGCGCAGCAACTGGTAATGGCGCAGCATACTGCGGCGATCCTAACCACGTTTAACGAATGCGACATGAGCGCCGTGCAGGAATTGCGCCGGAGGAAACAAGATGAGTTTACGAAAAAGAACGGCGTCAAACTCGGCTTGATGTCATTCTTTGTTAAAGCGTCCGTTGAAGCGCTCAAAGCCGTACCTGTAGTCAACAGTCGGATCGAAGGCGACGATTTCATCCAAAACAACTTCTACGATATTGGCGTAGCTGTTGGTACTGAACGCGGACTAGTGGTGCCGGTCGTGCGCGATGCGGACAAAAAAAGTTTCGCGGACTTGGAGCGCGACATCGCCGATTACGCCAGCAGAGCACGCGAAGGGAAACTGAAAATCGAAGACTTGCAGGGCGGCACATTCACAATCACGAACGGCGGGGTGTATGGATCGCTCTTCGCGACGCCGATTCTAAATCCGCCGCAGAGCGGTATTCTAGGCATGCATAAAATCATGCCGCGAGCGGTGGCCGTGGATGGGAAGGTCGAAGTTCGCCCGATGATGTATCTCGCGCTCAGCTACGACCATCGCGCCATCGACGGAAAAGAAGCCGTGATCTTCCTCCTTAAAGTGAAGGAATGCATCGAGGATCCAAAAAAGCTGCCACTGGATCTTTGATGTCGCCATCTTGCCAGTGTGAATCGCGTTGACGGACGAACCAGCGAGCAATTGCGCCCCGTAAGCTTCGATCTGGGCATCGCGCCGTATGCCGGTGGCTCAGTCCTCGTCACGATGGGGAATACGCGGGTCATTTGTGGCGTAACCGTCGAGGAAAACGTGCCTCGCTGGATGAGAGAACAGAGCGTCACCGGTGGCTGGCTTACTGCCGAATACTCGATGCTTCCTTATTCGACGCAGACACGAAAACCGCGAGACATCGCCAAGGGCAGAATCGATGGCCGCAGCATGGAGATCCAACGCTTGATTGGCCGATCGCTGCGAGCAGTTACCGATCTTGAAAAACTCGGGCCTCGCACGATCTGGGTGGATTGTGACGTCTTGCAAGCCGATGGCGGAACACGCACCGCAGCGATCACCGGCGCAAGTTTGGCGCTCACTATCGCTTGCAGAAAATTGGTGCGAGAAAAGATGCTCGACGCGTCTCCGGTACAAAAGTTGGTCGCGGCAGTGAGCGCCGGCGTCCTCGATGGCAAGGCAATTCTCGATCTCAACTACGAAGAGGACAAACTTGTCGCGGTCGATTTCAATCTCGTCGCCACCGAAGACGGTGAATTTGTCGAAGTGCAAGCCTCCGGCGAGGAAGCAATATTTGCGCAATCTCAGCTGGATGAAATGCTCGCGCTTGGGCGCAAAGGCATTGCCGAGTTGATCGCGGCGCAGCGCGCTGTGCTGGCACGGTTGATGGTGAGCCCACCCACAAGCTAAATCGGTTGCGGCCAAGAGTATGATAAGCTAACGCGCAAGACTAATATGAAGAGGACGCTCATCACCGGCATAACCGGACAGGATGGCAGTTATCTGGCCGATCTGCTTCTTGAGAAAGGTTATGAAGTGCATGGGATCATTCGCCGCGCGAGCACGTTTAACACCTCGCGCATCGATCATCTTTACGCCGATCCTCATATCAACGGCGTGCGCATGTTCCTCCATTATGGCGACCTCAGCGACTCAGTGAATCTGGTAAAGCTTCTGTACGAATTGAAGCCGGATGAAATTTATCACCTCGGCGGTCAAAGCCACGTGCGCGTCAGCTTTGATATCCCGGAATACACTTCAGATGTTACAGGGGTCGGGACGATTCGCATTTTAGAAGCGATTCGCGAAGCGGGCTTGCGCTCGCGTTTCTACCAGGCGTCGAGCAGCGAAATGTTTGGCAAAGCGCAACAAGTGCCGCAAACCGAGAAGACGCCTTTCTGGCCGCGCAGCCCGTACGGTGTCGCGAAAGTTTTCTCCTATTGGGCCACTGTAAATTATCGCGAGAGTTACGGCCTTTGCGCGAGTAATGGTATTTTGTTTAACCACGAAAGCCCGCGGCGCGGCGAAACTTTTGTTACTCGCAAAATCTCACGCGCGGTGGCCGCGATTAAGCATGGCCTCCAACACGAATTGTTTCTGGGGAATCTGGACGCGAAACGCGATTGGGGGTACGCGCCGGAATACGTCGAAGGCATGTGGCGCATTCTTCAGCACGATGAAGGTGACGATTTTGTGTTGGCTACAGGCGAAGCGCACAGCGTGAGCGAGTTTGCCGAGGCTGCTTTTTCGCATGTCGGTCTTGATTGGAAACAATACGTCAGGCACGACCTGCGGTATGAACGCCCCGCGGAAGTCGATATGTTGGTCGGCGACGCTTCCAAAGCGAAAAAAATTCTTGGCTGGGAACCCAAGGTGCGTTTCCACGAGCTCGTCCATATCATGGTTGATGCGGACATGGAATTACTTTCACGCGAAACCTTAAGAGAGCATCTGGGCAAGCTGCCATAGCTAGAGGATGCAGCGCTGCGGTATCTGGCGGTAGCTTACCGGTTCACAAGTGTCGAATTCACTGCTGAATGGGCGAGAGCGGGGACTGCGTTAACGAGGGGCACATCGACAACCGTTACCTCTGCGCCAACCCCCACGTTTTCGTACAGATTGATAATGTCATTCGAACGCATCCGAACACACCCGTAACTGGCGGGCATGCCGATGAGCCGTTCCTCCGGAGTTCCGTGAATGTAGATATAGCGGGAAAAGGCATTTGCGTTTTGCGGCTCGAGTCCGCGCAGCCAAAGAATTCGCGTAACGATTGGATCGCGACCGGGAGAATCTGGTAAAACAATTTCGCCGGTGCGGAGTCGATCCTTGAACACCGTACCTGGGGCCGCATTTTCCCCGATTTTCTTGGCGATCTGCAACTTGCCCAAGGGAGTGCAGCTGCTTCTTAGCCAATCGCCCAGTCCGAACTTGGATGTTGAGACCGGATAAATGGCCATTACGTTGCCGCGATCGAGAAGAGCCAATTTCTGATCTCGCGCGCTGATGACGATCTGATGCCGCGTATCCGGAGCGACACAAGATGTGATAAAGATCGGAATCAGGATAGCAATAAACCGGTAGGGACGGATCGACGAGCCATCTATTCCATGGCGCCTTTTCCATGCGCCCAGCCGTCCCGCCTTACCAACCTCGGTTTTCATGCTCGATTGAATCGGAAAAACTCTTCTGCTGTTGCAGTTGTCGCACGCGCGATTTCTTCCAGAGAAATGCCGCGCGCAGCGGCGATGCATTCGGCTACGAGTCGCGTGTGAGCTGGTTCGCATCGTTTCCCACGAAACGGAACAGGCGCCAGATAAGGGCAGTCGGTTTCGACCATGAATGTGTCGAGTGGAACTTGTGCGGCAACGGCTCGCACGGCCGCGCCATTTTTAAATGTCACGATCCCGGTAAGTGAGATAAGGTGACCAAGATCGAAAACCTCGTTCGCTTGCTCGACCGTGCCGCCGAAACAATGAAAGACGCCGCTGATTTGCCGCCCGTAATCGCGCAAGATTTCGACTGTATCGTCCCACGCATCGCGCTGGTGAATTATCACGTTTAAGCGCAGTTCGACAGCCAGATCGAGTTGCTGCTGAAAAAGGTCGGCCTGTTTCGATTTGTAAGCGCCATCTTCAATACTGGCTTCCAATTGTTCTTCCGTTCCGCTTTGCAGGGCACTGAATACCTGGACGCTTTTCTTTTTCGCTGCTTCGACACTCGGCAAATGATGATAGTCAAGCCCCGTTTCACCAATCGCGACGACGCGTCGATTTTTTGCCAATTCGCGCAAAGGCGTAATCACATCTCCCTCAGCTTGGCCAGCGTAAGTCGGATGAACGCCGATGGCGGCGTAGATGCTGGGATATTTCTCGGCAAGATCCACAGCTCGCCCACTGCTCTCGACTGAGGTGCCGATAGTGACGATGCGCGTGACGCCGGCTTCATTTGCGCGCTGAAGCACATCATCGAAATCGTTTGCAAATTCGGGATAATCGAGATGTGCGTGTGTTTCGATTAGCATGAGCCCGTTAAAACCTGGAAGAGTTGAAATGTAATAGTGTCCCGAAAGCTAAGCAGGGAATTTGGCGCTTCAACGCTTCAATGTTTGTCACCATTCCAAGATTGTGCTCGCCCACGTTAGCCCGCCGCCGAATACGACCATCAAGACATAATCGCCTGGCTTGATTCGCCCGCTGCGGTTGGCTTCATCGAGTGCGATCGCTACTGCCGCCGCGGATGTGTTGCCGTAACGATCGAGATTCACAAACATCTTGTCGCGTGAAATACCGAGGCGATCCGCGATTGCCTCGATGATGCGCACGTTCGCCTGGTGGGGAATGACGCAGGAAATGTCCTCGATGGAGAGTCCTGCTTGCTCGAGGACTTTTTTTGCCGCGCTAAGCATCGCGGTCACAGCTTGTTTGTAAACTTCCTTCCCAGTCATGTGAATGGTGGCCAAATGCAGATCGGCGTTATCGCGCGTGATCGGACAACGCGAGCCGCCGCCAGGCATAAATAAGATATCGCTGTACTGCCCGTCGCTACCGATGTGAGTGCTGATCACACCATGAGCACTGCTGCGATGGCGCAAGATGGCTGCGCCTGCGCCGTCGCCGAACAGCACGCACGTGTTGCGATCAGTCCAATTTGTGATCGAAGTTAGCTTCTCGGCCCCGATGACCAGGACGGTATCGTGCGTATGGGAGGTAATGAATTGTTGCGCGATCTCCAGACCAAAGAGAAATCCGGCGCAAGCTGCGGAAATGTCCAGACAAGCAGCGTTGGTTGCGCCGATCTTCTTCTGCACGAAACAAGCCGTGGCCGGAAACAGCATGTCGGGCGTAGCGGTTGCCACGAGAATGAGATCGATCTCTTTAGGCGAAATCTTCGCTTGCTGGATGGCTTTCAGCGCCGCCTTCGCCGCCATGTCGCTGGTCTCTTCGCCCTTCGCGGCAATGCGGCGTTCCTTAATGCCAGTGCGCGTAGTGATCCACTCGTCGCTAGTATTGACCATTCGTGAGAGATCCTCGTTAGTCAGAATCTTCTCGGGCACGTAACTGCCCGTGCCGATAATTGAGACCGTGCGCAGCAGTTTATTGGAGCGCGGGCTCGAGCGAGGCTGTTGTTTCATTGTAACGGCGAATTTCCTCGACGATATGCGGGTTCACCTGCTGTTCAATTGACTCCGCCGCCACCCGCAGCGCGTTCTTGACGGCCAAGGGTGTGCTCGCGCCGTGGGCGATAATGCAAATACCGTTCACCCCCAGGAGCGGCATTCCGCCGTATTCTTCGTAGTTCGTTTTGTCTTTGATTACACGAAATGCTTTTCGCGCTAAATAAGCGCCCACCATGTGGATTTTCGAACGTGTCAATTCGTCCTTGAGCCACTTGAAAATCGCCACCGCGATTGACTCGGAAGTTTTCAAAATGACGTTGCCGACAAAACCATCGCACACTACCACTTCCACGGGGTCTTCGAATAAATGCCGGCCCTCAATGTTGCCGCGAAAATTCAGTGAACTCTCTTTTAACATCTTGAAAGCTTCCTTTGTTAGCTCGGTGCCTTTCACATCTTCTTCGCCTAACGAGATCAAACCCACACGCGGCTTTTTGTAGCGGAGCACGTGGTTTGAATAAACCGAGCCCATAATCCCGTGCTGCAAAAGATGCTGCGGGCGCGCATCGATGTTCGCGCCGGCATCGATCAACACAAAAACGTTGAACTGCGTTGGCAGCACCGCCGCGATGCCGGGCCGATCAATGCCTTCCAGTGTGCGCAATTTAATCATACTGGCTGCAACGGCCGCTCCCGTGTGTCCGGCACTTACCACCGCGTCTGCCTGTCCATGCTTCACCAGGTCCACAGCGCGGCTCACCGACGAATCCTTTTTTCGACGAACCGCTATCCAGGCGCGATCGGTCATGTGAACTACCTGGGTGGAATGCACGATGTCGATGCGTGCGTCGTTGCACTGATGTTTCCGCAGTTCGCTTTCGATTTTGCCAGAGTGTCCTACCAGATACAGTCTGGTGATCTCTGAATAATCACGCAGCGCCATGACTGCGCCAGCAACGAGGTTAGGCGGGCCAAAATCACCGCCCATGGCATCCAGGGCGATTTTCATCGGTTCGAAACTTTGCGAACTAAAGCTGCTGATTGCAAAGCCAAAATTGTAGTCGCTTCGTGCGCGAAGCGCGGCACTGACATCAATTCATGCGCCGCCCAGAGGACGACGGCTATAGTAGTTATTTGCCTTCGAGCGTCAACACCTGGTGACCACGATAGTAACCGCACGATGGACATGCAATGTGCGATGGCACGGTGCTGCCGCATTGCGGACATTTGCTGAAATGCGGCGCACGCCAGCGGTTGGCCGCTTTCCGCATCCGCAACCGCATTTTGGACGTTTTGCGTTTCGGAACTCCCATGGCAGGCGTTCACAGAAGCACGCTATTGCGAAAAAACAATCGCCAACTTGGATCAACTTCACAAATCGACAACCGTGAAACCGAGCTTTGAGAACCCAGGTAACGAATCTCGATCTAACGACTCTCAATCTTCAGCCGATCCAGTGCGCTCCAATCCGCTTGACGCTTCGTATCCTGCTCCTGAGTTTCCATTTGGTTTGCCTTGCAAACGCGACCACCGTCCCGATCGCAATGTGGATGCGCCGGAAGATTGAGCAAAAGGTCCTCGCGCATGAACAGCGTAAGATCGATCGTCTCTGGCCCGTGCAGTTCCGTGTGCACCGCGAATGCAGGCACCTGGATTTCGTGCACAAATTTATCTAGACACGATACACAACGCAGTTCCACCGGCTGTGAGAGCGAGCCATTGGCCCACAGCCCGCCGTCTGCCACGCCAACATCGATGTCGTAATGCAGCGGGCCGGCGCAGCGAATTCCTTCCGACTCTAGTTCCTGTATCGGGCAATCCTCCTCGCCTTTCAGATGCAGACCGTGGGCCGGAATTTGTTTCAGGTGCACTTTCATGAGCTAACCCTCCGAACTTCATCAGCGAAATTTCCTGCTCAATGCTTTGGCTACACAAGCCGGAACAAAACTCGAGACATCGCCGCCGAGCCTTGCGATTTCCTTCACGATTCGAGAGCTAAGATAAGTGTATTCCTCCTTTGGCATTAAGAAAATCGTTTCTACTGCGGCATCAAGTTTTCGATTCATCAGTGCCATTTGAAATTCGAATTCGAAATCGGAAATCGCGCGCAAGCCTCGGATGACCGCTCCCGCGCCTTTTCCCCTGGCAAATTCAACCAATAATCCGTTGAACTCGGCGATTCGTACGTTGTCGATCTTGCCGGCGGTTTCGTGTAGTAAGTTGAGACGTTCTTCCAAAGAGAAAAGTGGTTGTTTCTCATCGTTGTGGGCCACAGCCACAACCACTTGGTCGAAGAGTTTTAGCGCACGCCCGATGACATCGAGATGACCATTGGTCACCGGGTCGAAGCTGCCAGGGTAAATCGCACGTCGCATCGACGAAAATTCGCAGAGGAATCAGAAAATGAAAAGCAGATTGGCAACTCTCTCTTCGCTGCGATCTTGCCGAATTCGCTTGGAGCGCGACAGTTCAATCGGTCTCATGGCTAATCGTTCGCCGTACAAAACCATCGCCGTGGCGAGCACGTTTTCGCCACGATTCAAGCGCGTGCTTGCCGAAGCCAAAAGAATCGGAGACAGGTTTGGTGCCGAGCTTCGTCCGATTTATGTGGGTGAACGAACTGAGAAGACGGCGCAGGCGTTTAGAGAGACCTTTGCGCAACTGCAGCTCCCGATCGATTCAACGATTTATTATGAAGAAGGGGACCCCGCCGAAGCTATCCTGCGTGCGCTCGCTCGTGAAAAGATCGGCCTCGTTGTTGCCGGCGCGCTCGAAAAGGAGGTGGTGTTACATCCGTTTCTGGGCAATGTCGCGCGCCAGCTTGTAAGAGAGGCTGTCTGTTCGGTCATTCTTTTCACTAAACCGCAGGTGAAGCCGAAAGCGCTGCGCCGCATGGTCTTTATTGCCGATTATTCGGAGCACGGGTTGCAGGCATTGAAAGTGACTCTGCCGCTTGCCGAAGCGGAATCATGTGAGCGACTTTACGTCATTCGCATTATCACCGCGTTTGACGAAGCACGCGCATCGATCGGTTCCAATGCTGCAGGTCCTCGTGAGAATAAGATAAATGATGACGAAGAAGAGGCGCTCGAAAAATTCGTTCTATCAGCAGGCGCGACTGAGGTTCCAATCGAAACCCGCTGCATTCGCGGCAACACCGGCTTGGCCGCATTGGATTTTGTTCAGTCGGTAAAAGCAGACTTGCTAGTGGTGCCGATGCGGAAAAGTATTCGCCGACTGCCGAGCAATATCGCCTGGGTCACCGATGTGATTCCCTGTAATCTCTGGGTGATCCGCTGATTTGTGGGCAAGTTTGCAACTTGCCCTTACTCAAAGTCGCAAGTTACAAACTCGCCCCACAAATTGTCCATCATGTTATGAGTGCCGAGCACCCGTTTCACGCCTACGGCCTGCCGCATCTGGCGGTCATTTTTCTCACGATCCTCGTTCCATTTGGACTTGCCGCGATCGTGTGGCGCACAAAGTCACCGCACATTGAACGAGCGATTATCGCGGTCATCTCGGTGGTGCTTGTGCTCAATTATATCGCTTATCTGTTTTTTATCCGCAGCCACGGGGTTGTGGCTTGGCAACAAATGTTGCCGTTGCAAATGTGCGACTGGGGCATGGTTGTGGTCATCGTGGCCCTGTGGACAGGCAACCAGCGCTGGTTCGAGGTGGCATATTTCTGGGGAATAGGTGGCACCCTGCAAGCGGTACTTACGCCGAACTTGCGCTACGGTTTTCCAGATTGGCGGTTCATTAGCTTTTTTACTTCACATTGTGGGATCATCATCGGCGTGGTTTTTTTGATGCTGACGCGACGATACAGGCCATACCCGATGTCGATCGTGCGCGCGTTTCTCTGGTCGGAATTTTATTTTGTGGTCACCCTAATCGCTGATGAGCTGACCGGCTTTAACTACGGATTTTTGCTCCACAAACCGGAAGCATTTTCCATTTTAAGTTTTCTTTCCGATTCACGTCCGCTGTACCTTCTCGAATTGCACGGAGTCGCGATAGTCTTTTTCCTGGGCTTGTATGCCCCATTTGCCATTGTCGACCTCGTGCGAGGCGGGTAGGCGAAGAGCAGTTCAGGTAAACCGAACTTAGTGAGCGCGGCGAACGCCGGGGTAGGGGCGATTGACCTCAATCGCCCACATCGCGAGAGTGTGTGCGATCAATGAAAGCCAAACCCATGAAAGTTGGCAGAGTGATGATCGGCGGAAAACGTCCAGCGTTTATTCTCGGTCCGTGTGTGATTGAGTCGGAGAAGTTTGTCTGGCGCATGGCGGAAAAAATCGCAGACATCTGCGCCGTCGAAGACGTGGATTTCATTTTCAAAGCTTCGTACGATAAGGCAAACCGAACCTCAGTCCGCTCGTTTCGCGGCGTTGGTGTGCACAAGGGCTGCGAGATTCTCTCCAAGATCGGACGCGATTTAAAAATCCCGGTCACAACCGATCTGCATACAGTGGAGGAAGCCAGGGTTGCCGGCGAGAAAATCGACATGCTGCAAATCCCGGCGTTTCTTTGCCGGCAAACCGATCTGCTGCGCGCCGCTGCGGAAACCGGTCGCGCAATCAATGTGAAGAAAGGTCAATTTCTTGCGCCATGGGATGTGCGAAACATCGCCGAAAAACTGATCGCGTTCGGTGGCGAAAGCTTTTGCTTCACTGAGCGCGGTTCGACGTTTGGCTACAATAATCTGGTGGCGGATATGCGGTCGCTCTACTGGATGCGTGAAGAGGGATACCGCGTAATCTTTGACGCGACCCATTCGATCCAACGGCCGGGCGGGGCAGGGGACTCTACATCCGGTGATGGTGCTCTGGCGCCGGTCTTGGCGCGTGCGGCGATGGCTGCGGGATGTGACGGGATCTTTATGGAGGTGCACGAAAATCCGGCACGCGCGTTATCGGACGGACCGAGCCAGATTCCGCTAAAGAATTTGCCGACGCATCTGCGCATGTTAAAGGCTATCCATGCTGCTGTTTCGTAGCGGCCGCTTTCCACTCTGCGGCTGGTTAGTTTGCTCATTGTCAATATTGTTGCCGATCTTGATAACGGCGGCGCACGTCTCCGCTCAATCCAAGGCTCACAAAAGGAAACCGGCTCGTGGTGCGGCGAATCCCACGGTTTCTCCAAGCGAGCAGACTTTGGCTAACATTCCGCTGCCGATCGGTCACGAAGCTAAGGGACTCGTGTTGCCGGACTTCGATGGCGAAGGCCATCTACGTGGACGATTTGAAGCCGGAACGGCGCGGCGGATTGACGAAGGACATGTTGGCTTTGAGCACCTTAAAATCACGACCTACACACCGGAGAACCAGCCCGATCTACAGATTGACATGCATACTTCGGTCCTTGACTTGAAGACCCACATACTGAGTTCACAAGAGCGCTCCACGATTCACCGCACAGATTTCAATATCGTTGGCGATTCAGTCCAGTTCGATCCGAATACGAAAACGGGCCGATTGATCGGCAACGTTAAAATGGTAATCACCGACCGATCGCATTTCGAGGGAAAACCAGAGACGAAAGAGACGAACGAATGAAGAAATTGGCTGTGTGTATTCTGTTTATCTCCAGCGCTGCGACGCTGCAGTTGCACGGGCAGGTCGCAGCAGCGCCGGTTGCTTCTCCTACGCGCGCAAAAAAGGCGGAAAAACCAGTTGCCGAAAAAGAAAAGAAACCATCATCGACTAAATCAACTAATCCCTTGCCGGCTGGCCTGCAATCCAACGAACCAACCACAACGGAAATTTACGCAGATGAAGCATTTTTTGATTCAACAAAGAACATGGGCATCTTTAGCGGCCGAGTGAAGGTAACCGATCCGCGTTTCAATCTTCAATCCGACAAATTAACCGTGTTTATTACGAAGGGCCAAAATCAGGCCCTCGAGAAAGCGGTCGCCGAAGGCAACGTAGGATTGGTTCGTGACCGATCCGACCCGAATGGCGGGCCGCCCACCCGCGCAGTCGGTCGTGCTGACAAAGCGGTCTATACCGCCGCGACGGGCAACGTGGAATTGACTGGAACTCCGCGAGTGCAGGAAGGATTAAATATGCACGTGGCGACCAGCGCGGATACCGTCATGATCATCAACCAGAATAGCCAACTGACGACGCACGGCCCGAGTCGCACCGAGATTCGGCAGGAGCCGAAGGAAGAAAAAAAGAGCGAAACCAGTCCATCACCCTCCCCCAAGCTAACTCCACCACCGTTGCCAAAGCCATGATCAGCCAAACTGCGCCTGTCTCGGCTCCTAAAGTCGCTTCGCCGCCGGCAGCAAAGAAGGAAACTGTCCTGATGACTGAGGATTTGGTGAAGATCTATGGTGGGCGGGCCGTCGTGAACGGGATCAATATGCACGTCAGTGCGGGCGAGATCGTCGGGTTGCTCGGGCCGAATGGCGCAGGCAAGACCACCAGTTTTTACATGATCGTTGGCCTGGTCAGACCAAACAGTGGCCGGGTTATTTTCTCGAATACGGACGTTACCAACTATCCGATGTACAAACGGGCGAGACTCGGCATGGGTTATTTGCCGCAGGAAGAGTCTATTTTCCGCAAGATGACTGTAGAGCAAAACATAATGGCGATTTTAGAGACACTCCCCCTTAGCAAAGCGGAACGGCGCAATCGTTGCGATCAGTTGCTGCATCAGTTCGGCATTGAACGGATCGCGAAAAACGTCGCGCTCACCTTGAGCGGCGGCGAGAAACGGCGTCTAACCATTGCGCGTTCGCTCGTGACCAAACCGAAATTGTTAATGCTCGACGAGCCTTTCAGCGGCGTGGATCCAATTGCTGTTTATGACGTGCAACAGATTATTGTAAACCTCCGCAAATTAGGGCTGGCTATCATGATTACCGACCACAATGTTCGCGAGACGTTATCGATCGTGGACCGCGCCTATTTGATTTACGACGGCCGCGTCGAAAGCGAAGGCACGAAAGATTTTCTCATCAATGATCCCATCAGCCGCCAACTTTATCTCGGCGAGCGGTTCAAGATGTAGCCCGGCGCTGTTTCGCTCGGAGCGCAAATGGACGAACAACCACACGTAAAAACTCAAGATCGGATCGGTACGATCGATATGATCGCGCAGGACACGAAGACGGGTGAAGTCGTGCTGCGAATGGAGGAGTTCGATCCTTGGGATGGTTCGGACGAGCGATTGCTTGCGTTGCAGGAGCGCTTCAACGCTTATATTTCGTTCTTGCTCGATGGCGAAATGGCCAGCGAGCATCCTGAGCTTGCCGGCAAACCGGCGCGGATCGAAATGCGCTGCGCACAAATGCCCGATACAGGCGCGCTCGAATTACTCGGCATGATTCACGATCAACTAGCGTTCCAGGAAATAAGATTGGAAGTGGTCGTGCGCGAAACAGGGTTGTAGCCGCTGGGAAGTGGCCCTGTTCAAAATTTCCCGCGGCCATGTGGCCCTGTGAGATCGATTACGGGCCCGATGGGAACGATGCGGGTGGGATTAATTTCTGTGTGCGTCATGTAATAATGCCGCTTGATGTGATCGAAGTTTACTGTGTCGGTAATTCCCGGCTGCTGATACAAATCCATCAAATAACCTTGCAGATTTGGGTAATCGACAATGCGGCGCAGATTGCATTTGAAATGGCCGTGATAAACGGCGTCGAACCGCACGAGCGTGCAGAAAAGCCGCCAGTCTGCTTCCACGATGCGATTATCAAATAAGTAGCGACTCTTCGATAACCGCACCTCCAATTCATCCAGCGTCTCGAAAAGTTTACGGCAGGCAATCTCGTAGGGCCGCTGCCGCGTGGCGAATCCAGCTTTGTAAACGCCGTTGTTAACGTTGTCGTGTAAAAAAGTGCAGAACTTCGCGTGCTCGGCTTCGATATCTTTCGGAAAAAAATCGGCATCCTTATTTCGTGCGAAATCATTGAACACGTTGTTAAGCATGCGGCAGATGTCGTCTTCGCAATTGTTCACGATCCGTTTCGTTTCCTTGTCCCAAAGCACCGGCACCGTCACGCGCTCGTCGAAGTCTGGATCGGTTGCTTTGTAAGCTTCGCTGAGAAAATGAAAGCGGTTGACTGGATCCGTGGATTCGAACGGCGCGCCCAGCGGTATCTTTCCGGATGGATCCCGAAACGCCCAGCCTTTGTCATCCCGGATTGGATCGACAATGCTCATGCCAATCGCATCTTCGAGTCCTTTTAACTTGCGAAAAATGACTGTGCGACTCGCCCACGGGCACGCCAGCGAAACATAAAGATGATAGCGGCCAGCGACTGCAGGATAAGGTGTCGATCGATCATTGGAGATCCATTCGCGAAACGCGTCTTCCTGCCGTTGAAATTCACCGGACTCAGTTTGCTCAGTAGGAAACTGTAGTTTCATTTCTCCAAGCCGATCTTTTTCAGCAGGGCTACGAAGCGAGGTTGAGAGCGAACTGCATCCCACATGGGATCGATTTTCAATTCCGGCAACCAGGGAGTGTGCTCGTCAACCGCCCGCTCGAGCCAGTCCAACGCTTCTGAGTCATCGCCCGCGAACGCATAGTTTAAGGCGATGTTTGATGGCGATTGATATTTCCCCTCTGCCAGGCGTTTTTGCCGGAGTTCATTTTCCTTTCGGAAGTACGCTGATAGGCCTGCGGTTTCGTAGGCCTTCTTCATCTCGGCCATTTCCGCATCGCTAAATACGCCTTCCAAGCTGTTGGCTTTTTCGTGGGCTGTAAAAGCCTGTGCCGGCATCTTCTTTTGATAGAATATCGCGGCCAGAAGCTGGTAGGCCAACGCATTATTAGGGTCCATCGAGATCGTTTTCTGAAGCTGCTCTATGGCGCGGTCAAAATCGCGCTCAAACCACGACACTGCTGCGTAATCGTAGGCGATCTGAATGGAGAGCGGATCCAGCTCTCGTGCTCGCTCAAGTTGCTCATGAGCTTCCTGGGTGCGTTGAAAATCGAAAAGATATTCGAGAAACCGGAGGCGCGCACTCACCGAATTTGGATTGAGTCGGATGGCTTCTTTGAATTCCATCCTTAAATTTCCATTCGTATTGAAATTCCACGTAGCCGAGTGCGCCATGAGCTTCGGCCAGGTCGGGATCAATATTCAATGCCGTCTGAGCCGCTTGTTTGGCTTCGGGGAAGGCTTCTTTTGGCGAAAGGTATCCCCAATAACCAATCGTGTTATAGGCTTCCGCCAAGCCAGCGTAGGCGAGCGCGAACTTTGGATCCAAAGCGATCGCTTGTTGGAAATGTGCGAGGCTGTTGGTAAAGCCACTTTCGCTAAACTTGTTCAATTCAAACAGGCCTAACAAATAAGCATCGTAAGCCTTCGTGTTTTCAGTCGGTCTCTTCACAAGGCGCTGTGTCTCTTCAACGCCGAGCTGAACTTTCAATGCTTCGACCACGCGACGGGAAATATCGCTGCGGATATCCAGGATATCCGTCATTTCCCGGTCGTAATTAGCCGCCCACAAATGAAAGCCATCCGTAACGTTGACTAGCTGGGCGCTGATCCGAAGTTTATTTCCGGCTTTGCTGACGCTGCCTTCCAGAACTGTGCCTACGTTAAGTTGTTCGCCAATCTTGCGAATGTCCTCGGTCTTACCCTTGAATGCGAAAGATGAAGTGCGGGCAGGTACACGCAGCCCTTTTACTTGAGTCAAAGCGGTGGAGAGGTCTTCAGTGATGCCGTCGCTCAAATATTCGTTTTCTTTGTCCGGACTTAGGTTAACGAATGGCAGCACCGCGACCGATTTAGAAGTGGGTGCCGCCTTAATCGACGGCGTCTGAGCTGCGGGTTTCAACTCGCGCCACCAGACGAGACCACCAATCACAGCGAGGCCGAGCAACGCAGCCGCAGCCCATACGAGCCAACGTTTTCGTCGTGCCCGAATGACAACGCCGTGCGCACCATGCTCCGATTCAACGCTTTTTTCCCATGGCAGCACGATCCGATACAACTCCATCGGCACGTGAATATTTTTCAATTCTGTCGGAGCCAATTTCTTGAGGCGAGCTTCAAGCGTGTTGTGAATTTGCCGCTCGACATCCATCGAGACGCAAATCCCGCCCGCTCCAGCTACGGCCTGAATACGCGAGGCGATGTTTACCCCATCACCGTATACATCGCCGCCGCGATGCACTACGTCCCCGATGTGAATTCCGATTCTCACCTCAATGCATCGATCGGCCGCTACATCGTGGTTACGCTTGGCGAGCGTGCGCTGGATTTCGATGGCGCACTGCGCGGCTTCCAAAGCGCTGTGGAATTCGACTAGAAATGCATCGCCGATGGTTTTGATTTCGGTGCCCTTAAAGCGAGAAAACAGAGCGCGGAGGATCTGCCGGTGTTCTTCCAGTAATTTCAAGGCGACTGTTTCATCGCGCTGAGCCAGCGCGCTGTAGTCCACCATGTCCGTGAACATGATGGCAGCTAGCCGGCGATGTTCAGGGACCGCATCTGGCATAAGAATGAGTTAATTGGAACTGAGCTATTTACGTGTGCAATTGTGCACGTCGCAACGCTGTTTGTCGGCCATGCGAAAAAAGTGACACGCTCGCTGAGCTTGGATCGCGCCCGACACAAATTGACAACAAAAAATACGAGTGGTACCGTCGCGCAAATTTACGTGGAAGTCCGCAAAAGGCAGATGGCAACAGTATAGACTAGAGAACTTTGCATACATTGTTGAACAGTCAGGTTTTGGTGCTGAACCGCCTCTGGCAAGCGGTCAACATTTGCACGGCCCGCCGCGCGTTTGCGCTGGTTTACGCGGGGCACGCCCACATTGTTTCCTCTGATGAAGCGAACAATTTCTTGACGCATGATTTCAATAGCTGGCGCGATATTTCGGCCAGTGCGCCGGACCACGAAGTGGTCACGACAATTTCGTTCAAGATTCGTGTCCCGCGCGTGATTGTATTGCTGGTTTTCGATCGGCTTCCTAAGAAAGAAGTGAAGTTTACGCGCCACAACGTTTTCGAGCGTGATAAAAACACCTGCCAGTACTGCGGCGAGGTATTTGAGCGGAGCGACCTCAATCTCGATCACGTGGTGCCGCGCGACCGCGGTGGGACGACCACTTGGGAAAACGTCGTGTGTTCGTGCATTGCTTGCAATACGCAAAAGGGCAATCGACTTCCCCGTGAAGCGCATATGAGCCTCATCCGCAAACCGAAGCGGCCGAAGTGGCGCCCGTTTGTCCAGGTCACTTTTTCTGCGCCGCAGCACGACCTCTGGAAACATTTCGTCGATCTTGCCTATTGGAACGTTGAGCTGAGCGATTGAACGTCGCATTGTAGGCGTTTCTGTGAAACGCCGGCGTCTGACACAGACGCCCTACAACGGCTTTTTAACGTTTCAACGCATCAAAAATTGGTTGCGGATAAATGCCTAGCCAAATGGTCCCGATTACCAACGCGCTGATTGCGAATCGGGACAAACCGTTCACACGAATGTTATCCGCCTTGGGCGCGGATTGCCAGTACATCGCGCGAACAACCTTAAGATAATAGTAAAAGCCGCAGCCCACCGTGATGACCCCCACTACGACGAGCGCAATCTGGCGCTGCAAAATCGCCGCGTAGAAGATAAAGAACTTGCCGAGAAATCCTGCTGTGAATGGCACACCGGCGAGCGAAACCATCCCGATCAACATTGCGAAAGCGAGGAAAGGCGAACGCTTCCCTAGTCCATCGAAATCGGAGATTTGCTCGCCAGTTTGCTGAGCGACAATCACCAGTACCGCGAAGCTCAGCAGCGTCATGAGCAGGTAAGCAACGAGATAGAAAGTGACCGCGCTAGCGTCCAAGCAGACGATACCAATGAGCAAATAACCGGCGTGCGCGATGCTCGAATAGGCGAGCAGTCGCTTTAAATTTCCCTGCGGCAGGGCGGCTAGGTTTCCGTAGATCAAAGTCAACAATGCAATTAGAACGAGCAGTCGTTGCATTTGTGGAAGCATTACGAACGGACGAAGTACACGCAGCAGTACGACGAAACCCGCAGCCTTCGAGCCGACCGAGAGATACGCGGTCACAGGCGTGGGTGCGCCCTGGTAAACATCCGGTACCCAGATTTGGAATGGCACGGCCGCGATCTTGAACCCGAGCGCGACCAGAACGAGTACCATCCCTAGAAGCGCTGCGCCCTGATTAGTATCCGTATTAGTCAACGCCTCCGTGATTCGCTGAAGATTTGTCTGGCCGGTCGCGCCGAAGATCCAAGCGATTCCGTACACGAGAAACGCTGTCGAAAGTGCACTGAGCACCAGATATTTCACTCCGGCTTCCAGTGTGATGGGATTGCGGCGAGTAAAACTGACCAGCACATAGAACGAAATTGTCACCAGCTCGAGCGAGACGAAGATGAAAATGAAATCGATGGCCGACACGAGATACATCAGTCCGGCGCATGTGAAGATTGGCATCGCGAAAAACTCACCCAAGCCGTCTCGCGCGCCGGAAAACGAACTGCGGACGACCGGCGCGTAGTCGATCATCATGATCAGCACGAAGATCGTCGTCAGCAGCGCGAACTGCTTGAAGAAGATCGACAGCCGATCGGCAGTGTAAAAATTCCAGAAACCGGTTGTTTGCTCAGGCGCTGAGACCGGAGTGACGGAAAAGGTTGCGACAAGAATCACCGCGAGACCTGCGATTGCAGCGAATGCCAAAATTCGCTTGTCGATCTTCACCGCAAAGGCTTCGAACATCAGGATCACCATGCCGAGAACCAGAACCGCGATCTCAAGCGATGGCGCAGCGATCATGCTCACCTCCAAGCGGCCTCGTTGTACCCACGCACCTGCGGGGCGTCTTCGTTTAGACCCACAACTGGCGGACGGCGCACAGCACCGTGGCTACAGTCCTGACTATCTGTGAGATGGCTTGTGTTTGCGCTGAGATAAATTCGAAACGCAGGCGTTACGATTCGCACAAAGGATTGCGGAAAAAATCCGTAGCAAAGAAGAGCCCCGACCAGCAATGCCGCGGGCACGCGCAGCCCGGGCCGAAGATCGACGAGATCCTTCCAGCGCTCATTTAGCGCGCCCATGAATGCTTTGCGATACGCGCGCAGCATATAGACGGTCGAGATCACCACGCCCCACAGCGCCAGCACCGTCGCGATTTGGAAAAGGTGAAACCGGCCGATTTCCCAGCCGTCCTTGAATGCGCCGAAAAAGATCATGATTTCGCCGGCAAAATTCGCGAAGCCCGGAAGGCCAATCGCAGCGAATGCGCCGAGGCCAAAGGCAAGCCCCGCGAAAGGCATCACTTTCGCAAGGCCGCCGAGCTCATCGAAAATCAGCGTGCCGGTTCGCCTGCGCAATTCCCCCGCGAGGCCAAATAACAACGCGATCGAGAGACCGTGTGCAAACATCAATATAACAGCGCCGGTCACACCAAGAATGCCGGCACTGGCGATTCCGAGAAAAATGTAACCCATGTGCATCACGCTCGAATAGCCGAGCATCCAATCGAGGCGTTTTTGGGCGATGGTGACTAGACCTACGTAAATGATGTTCCCGAGCAGCAGCACTAGAAGGAGATTCGTCCAATGCCGGGCGCCCATTGGAAGCAATGGAACGGCCAGACGCAACAAACCGTAGAGACCGAATTTTTTTAGGACTCCAGCGTGCAGCATTGCCGCCGGCGCCGGAGCAGCGGCGTACGCTTCGGGCGCCCACGTATGAAACGGAAAGAGCGAAATGAGAATCCCGAAGCCGATGAGGAGCAGAAGATAGATGTGGCGTTGTGCGTCCGCTGAGATTTGCCCCAGGCTAGCTGCAGCCTGTAATGCACGAATATCGAAGCTGCGGGATGCGGCCGGTACGCTTTGGTAAAGCAAGATCAGGCCGAGCAGCAAAATGAAACTTCCGATCGCGAGATAGACCGTGATTTTCCAGGCTGCTGCGACGCGATTTTCGCTGCCCCAGATTCCGATCAACAAAAACGTGGGAATGAGTGCGAGCTCGTGAAATGCATAAAAGAAAAACAAATCGATTGAGGCAAATGCGCCGATTGCCCCGCCAGAAATAAACAAAAGACAGGCATAAAAGGCGTTTTCATACTTCTCGACCTTTCCCGCGAACCAGATGGCAGCGAATGTAACGATCGTTGCGAGCAAGACCATCGCCAGGCTCAAGCCATCGACGCCCGTGGTGAAACTCAAATGCCACTCGGGTGATATGGTGAACGAGGTCACGCGCTGAAAATCGCGCTGCAAGTGCTGGAATGAAGCGAGGAGGAATAACGACGCCGCCAGCGTCAGCACCGATGCCGCCAAAGCCATCTTGCGGGCCGGTGCGCCGACCATGATCAGAATGGCGGCGATAATGGGACAGAAAATGACGAACAAAACCATTAGCGGAAGACGGCGAAATAAATGAGCGCGACAATTCCGAGGCCGAACAGAAAGAGGTAAGCCTGGAGGTTCCCCACCTGAATCAATCGTAAGAGCGCGCCGATTCCCAAAGTGCCGCGGCTGCTTCCACCTACCGCGCCCGCATCGATGATCCAGCGATCAAAAAAGGCAGCGATACGTGCGAGCAACTCTTGTGTCCAGTTGATTAGCCAGCTGTAAAACTCATCGAAATAAAACTTATTGCGCAGTAACTCGAGATCCACCGGTTCACTCGCCCGGTTGCGATAGAGAGTAATCGCCAATCCACTTCCCAGAATCAACGCAACGATCGCTAGCGCTGGAACAAAGATTGCAACTTCCTTTTCGATTGGGAGCGCGAGGAAGTTTCGCGCAAAAAACGCAAATCCGCCGAATGTTGCCAGGAGCGCGAGTACGATTAATGGCGCTGTCATGACCAGTGGTGATTCGCGGCTTTCACGCGCAATGTCGCTACGTGGTTTGCCGAAGAAGACGACGACGACGAGACGTATGACGTAAACAGCGGTCAGGAAGGCGGTGACCAACGCCACCGCAAAAATCGGCATATCGCGTTCGTAGGCCAGCGCAAGAATCGCGTCCTTGCTGAAAAATCCACTGAAGGGAGGGCATCCCATTAACGCGAGCGCGCCAACGACGAAGGTGACAAATGTGATCGGAAGTTTTCGCGAAAGACCGCCCATTTTCCAGATGTTCTGCTCGTGATGCAGCATCACGATTACAGAGCCGGCCGCGAGGAAGAGGAGAGCTTTGAAAAATGCGTGAGTAAAAAGGTGAAATATCGCCGCGTTATTTGAGGTGAGGCCGACCGCCATCACCATGTAACCAAGTTGCGAGAGCGTGGAGTAGGCCAGTATCCGCTTGATGTCGTTTTGTTGAGTCGCGATCAACGCTGCAAGTACAGCGGTGATCATCCCGATCCACGCAATGACCAAGAGCGCGGTCTGCGAAGACTGTATGATGAAGGCGACACGGACCAGCATGTAAACGCCAGCTGCAACCATCGTGGCGGCGTGAATTAGGGCGGAGATTGGCGTGGGTCCCTCCATCGCGTCTGGTAACCAAACATGCAGCGGAAACTGGGCCGATTTGCCAACCGCACCACAAAAAACCAACAGAGCGACAACTGTCAGAAACGCTGGGTGACTCGTTAACATGGACATTCGTGGAGCGATCTCGTCAAAAACGACTGAACCGGTCGCCATCCAAAGCATTAGAATTCCAACCATGAATCCGAAATCACCGATACGCGTGGTGATGAATGCCTTTTTTGCTGCAGCCGCAGCGGCGTCGCGGTAGAACCAGTGACCGATCAGCACGTACGATGTGAACCCGACAAGCTCCCAAAAGATGAACAGCATGACGAAATTGTTCGCCAGAACGATGCCAAGCATCGCGAACATGAAGAGCGACAGCGCTGCGAAGTAGCGAGATTTGCCCTCGTCGTCTCGCATGTAACCCAGCGAATAGACGTGGATGATTGCGCCAACGCCGGAGACCAGAACGAGCATCATCCGGCTTAGTTGATCCAGTGTAAAACCGAGCGGAACCGTGAGCGCGCCTGCAACGTCGATCCACTTATACTGTAGCGCGGAAATGCCTGCTCGCTCGAATACGAAGCAACTGCAAATAAAGCTCACGAAAACGGCCGCGATCGAAATAAAGCTGCTCAACCCTTTCCAGCGGAGCGTGAACAAAGTGATGACCGCCGCACTACACAGCGGCGCGAGAAGAATGAGCCAAGGTAAGATTGACCTCATTAGATTCGCAGCTCAAAACCTTAATTGAGTGATGTCCTTAACGTCGGTTGTTTGGCGTACGCGAAACAGCGCGACCAAGATGGCAAGTCCTACTGCAACCTCGGCAGCGGCGACGGTGATGATAAAAAAGACGAAAATTTGCGCGTTATAATCGGGCAGGCCGCTCGGTTGTAGGCGAAACCTTGAGAATGCAACAAGGGATAGATTTGCCGCGTTTAGCATCAGCTCGAGCGACATGAGAATCACGATAAGATTGCGGCGTAGCATCACGCCGGCGAAACCGATCGCGAAAAGAATGCCGCTTACGATTAGATAATCGCCGAGCGTGACCATTTTCTATCGAGGTTCGCGTCTGCTTAGGAGGACTACACCGATGGTCGCAACCAGCACCAGAACGCCGATGATCTGAAACGGCAGGTTGTAGTTGCTGAAAAGCAGGGCGCCGATGTTCCAGACATCGTCAGTTGTCGATCTCGCGAGAGGCGGAAAAGTTTGCAGAGCAACTTGGAACTGCCCGACCACCAAAAAAATTTGGGCGAGCAGGATGACCGCGACGCCAACCCCCCCCGCGGCGGCCAGCCAATTGATTCGGCGCCGTTCTTCGGCCTGCAGATTGAGGAGCATAATGATGAAAAGGAAAAGCACCATCACAGCGCCTGCGTAAACCAGAACCTGGATAATTCCGACAAAGTAAGCGTCGAGCGACATGAATAGTGCGGCCAGTCCGAGGAACGAGACGACCAGGCTGAGCGCGCTTGCGACCGGATTGCGGTTGATAACGACGGCCACGCCGAAGATCAACATCAATAAGGCGAAAAGCCAGAATAGAAATGGAGGCATCGGCTTAGCTTCGAATTTCGAACTTCGGATTTCGAATTTGTGAGCTCACTTCTTTTCGTTCCATTTCAACACCACGCCGTGCATCACACCGCCGATCTCAAGGAGTTTCTCTTTGTGATGCACCATCTCCGCGCGCGTGAAGCCAGTGATCGCGTAGTCTTTCCGTAAAAAAATCGCCTGCTCGGGACAAACCTCTTCGCACATGCCGCAGAAAATGCAGCGGATCATGTCGATATCGAATTCTTCAGGATATTTTTCGACTTTGGAGAAGCGGTCGGTCGGAGGAATTTCGCCGGGAATAATTTTGATCGCGCGCGGCGGGCAAATAAATTCGCAGAGCTGACAGCCCACGCAGCGCACGCGGCCATCGGCATCGCGCACAAGCGCTGGCGCACCGCGATAATGATCTGGCAGGCTACTGTCCCATTTCTGCTCGGGATATTCCATGGTCACCTTGGTGCGTCCCAGCAGCATGTTCTTAAAATGTTTGATCGTGATGGCCAGCCCTGCCACGATCGCGGGCAAATACAGCCGCTCGCGCCAGTTGAGTTTCGGTCTTGGAACAGTGATGGCCATGATCAAAAATCCGAATCAAAAGGAAGATTAGGGTGAGCGATCTCCAGACAGGATTTACTGGATTAAATCGATTGCAAGACCAGAGAAAGGTAAACTGATTATCGACTCTCGATGTCCTCCTCGGCTTTCGAAATGGTTGTGTCGGCCGTTGCAGCCGATATCGACCAGCAAAATCACGTGAACAACACCGTTTACCTTCGCTGGGTGCAGGATGTTGCAACCGCGCATTGGCGAGCAATCGCCGGCCCCAAGGCGCAAGAAATAATCGGCTGGGTCGTGTTGCGACACGAGATCGATTACAAGGCGGCGGCCACGCTCGGCGACGAGATCGTGCTTCGCACATGGGTAGGCAAAGCCACTCGGCTTACCTTCGAACGTTTCACTGAAATCCGCCGCAAGAGCGATCGCCACCTTTTGTCGCAAGCGCGCACGCTCTGGTGCCCCATCAACGCCAGGACTGGTCGGCCTATGCGCGTGCCTGCGGAAGTGCGCGTGCAATTTTCAGCCTAAGTTCCTCAAGCTGATTCTTAGTTCCTGAATTCTCTGCCGTCGCTGGGTAATGAAGACTTATATCCGTGTTCGATTTGTGTCCATCTGTGACTAAAGATGTGAGCTGGCTCCTTATGAACCCGCCACCTTTACCCGGTCGGAAATGTTTCCCTTGGATTGTTTATTGGATCGTTCTCGTTTTCATCCTTCTCGTTGCGCTGGCACCGATGGGATCTGTCCTGATGTGTGGCCCCATCGCCAACTCACACGGCTGCCGCGTCGACGAAGGCTCGGTACATCCCTGCATCATCAACGGAAAAGATTATGGCCAGCTTCTTTATACGCTCGGCGTGATGGGCTGGCTAATGCTTGTTACTCTTCCCGCTGGCGTATTTGCATTCACGATTTGGTTGATCATTCTCATCCTCCATCGGGCAAGCTGGCGAAAGCGACTCTCGGGCTGATTGCGCCTATGCATGGCATGCCGCAGCTGCTGTTTAGCTCAGTCTGAAGGCTATTAATTTAAGGCCGAGTGCGGAAGAAAGTGAAACGCCCAGCAGCACCACGAATCCAGCGACACAAAGCCGTGCGAACCAATCGCCGACTCGCGCGTAGAATGTTTCCGCGCGCGGGACATTCACTTTTGCGGTAACGGATACGAAGCGACCGGGCGCGGTTGCAGTTTCCGCCAGGATGCGACTGCGGTTATCACTGAGAGTTAACAGGCCGTTACGCGCCGCGCGCGCGAGTGCGAAACCATTCTCGAGTCCGCGCAGTATGGCCATGCGCGAGTGCAACCAGCCATCAACATTGAAGTCCCATGCGGGCACCAGCATCAGGTTGACGC
Organism: Verrucomicrobiota bacterium; assembly: GCA_046734045.1. Lineage (GTDB taxonomy): Bacteria > Verrucomicrobiota > Verrucomicrobiia > Chthoniobacterales > UBA10450 > Udaeobacter. The sequence goes on along the minus strand of JBKPQL010000036.1, from coordinate 6,569 downwards.
CGCCTGTGGCATATTCGCGGCTGAGCGCCGGAAAATCCATGTCTTTGCAAATTTGTAATCCCCAGCGCCCGGATGGCTGGTCGAGAATCACTCCGACGTGGCCCGCCTTTTCGGGTTCCACACCCGGGATCAGATGATGCTTGTCGTAGTTTGCCTGCAATCTTCCATCTGGCGAATAAAACCGAGAAGAATTGAAGGCGCCCGATGTCGTTTGACGAACAAGGCCAACGACAATTGCCGTGCGGGTATCTGCCGCAGCCGAAGAAAACAGCGCGTCCACTTGCGCTAGAGCGCTCTCGCTGACGCGCCCGATTTTTTCCGGAAGCACAACCGCCTGCGTTCCAGCCGGAGTAACGCGCCTGATCTCGTCAGCGTACTCACGCAACAGGTCCAGCGTTTGCCCTTCAGTTCCGAGATAAACGCTCGTGGGCACATCCTTTGCGATGAGCGTGACGGCGACCGGTTGACCCAAAGGATTCGCGCGCAAACGCCATTCGCCAAGGACGAATACTCCGCAGACGATGATAGCCACAGCGATGGCGAGCGCGCGACGTTGCCATGGTTTTCTGACGCCGCTGATGAGGGCCGCCACTGCGCTCGCAAACAGAAACACAACGAAGGTGATTCCCCACACACCAGTGACCGAAGCGAGCTGGATCAGGGGGAGACAATTCATTTGCGTGTAGGCGAGATTACCCCATGTGCTGTGGGGCGATGCGAGCGCGTTCAGATATTCGCACGGCACCCAGTAAGCGGGGAAAGCGAGCGACGCGAGAAAAGGCGATCCGTGCCGAAAAAAGCTACGCATGAATAGAACGCCCAACCCGAAAACCACGGCAGTAATTACAAAGTACAGGATGATGATTCGCAGCGGCAGCTCCATCTCATGCCTTACATAGTTCCATTGATTCGTTTCACCGAGGAGCCATGCGATTGAACCGAGCAGAAAAGCAGCGCCGCCGTGAATCCGTGCTGCAATAGCCTGCACGGGAACGGGTGCCAACCAGAGCAACCACCAAATCGGATGCAGCCCGGTGCCGAAATAAAAAAGTGCGGCTGAGGCGAGACCGGCAGCGATGAAGAGGAGAAATTTGTAAAACTTCAGAGGGAACACTCCTGCCTTTGCCGCAATCTCTGCGTACACGTTCACCGCGCTTCGTGCACCACCTTGCCTCCCACGATCGTGGTTGCAACTTTTACATTGCGAATGGCTTCCGGTTTCAGATCAAAGATGTTGTCGCTCAGGATGACAATGTCGGCCAGCTTGCCAGGCGTGATCGATCCCTTCTCGTGCTCCTGAAATTCGGCGAATGCGGCGCCCATGGTGTAGGCTTCCACCGCTTCTGGCAGGGTGATCTTTTCCTCGGGAATCCAGCCATTGGGATTCTTGCCATCAAGTGTCGCCCGGGTCACCGCGGCGTAAAGGCCGAGCATGGGATTGAGCGGCGCCACAGGCCAATCGGTTCCAAAGGCGAGCCTCACGCCATGATCGAGAAAACTGCGCCACGCGTAACTATATCGCGCGCGGTGGTGACCGAGACGCTTTTCCGCCCAACGTCCATCGTCGATGGCGTGATAGGGCTGCATCGACGCAACGACATGGAGCTCGGCAAATCGCTCAAAATCTTTCTGCGCCATGTGCTGCGCGTGCTCAATGGTAAAACGCTGATCATGATAACCGTGTTCTTTTTCGATATCGCCGAAAATATCCAGCATCATTGAAATCGCGCGATCGCCGATGGCATGGACGCGCAGTTGCAATCCGGCGGCATCTGCGTGCATTAACCGCTCGCGCATAGCGCTGGACGGATGCATCTCGTCGCTCAAAAGGCCGCGGTTTCCCGGCTCGTCCGCAAACGGCTCGAACATGTAAGCCGTTCTCGAGCCTAACGAGCCATCGGCATAGCCTTTTACCGCGCCGAGCCGCAAATAGGCCGATCCCCACGAGCGACGAAGGCCAATTTTCGCCTGATCCTGCCAGTCGGTCTCCATCGGCACCGCGTAGATGCGCATGGTGAGTTCACTTTTCTCCGCGAGCTCGGAATAGACTGCCACGTCAGCGAACTCCGGATTCATGTGCTGCACACTGGTCACGCCCAGCGATGCTGCGTGTTCCAACGCCCGGCGAGCTGCGCGCAGCCGCTGCTCGTGCGACATGCGTGGAATTACCCTGTTGATCAATTCCTGCGCTGCATCCTTGAAAATGCCAGTAGGATTACCGTTCGTGTCGCGCACGATTACTCCGCCCGGAACTTCAGCAGTCTTCCCGCTAATGCCAGCCAGCTTCATGGCCGCTGAGTTGGCGAGCGCTTCATGTCCGTCGTAGCGCTCTACAAAAATTGGCGTCGCTCCGGTTACCGGATCGACGAGTTCTTTGGTCGGAAGCTGCGGGTTCGGCCATTTGGTTTCATCCCATCGGCCGCCCAAAATCCATTCGCCCTTCGGCGTCTTTTTCGTCTGCGCCGCGATGCGTTTCGCAAATTCCTCCGGGGTTGCGGCATCAGTAAGCTGAACTTGGTCGAGTTGTGCGCCGCCTTGGATGAAATGCACGTGCGCATCGTTGAATCCAGGCAACAGCAGCTTGCCGCCGGCATCGATCACTTTAGTTTGCGGACCGCGCCACAAATCAATGTCAGCGCGGGAGCCAACCGCGACAATGCGATCTCCGATCACGGCGACTGCTTCGGTTTTTGGATGCTGTTTATCTAGCGTGTAAACAGCCGCATTGGTTACGATCAATGTTGCCGAAGGTTTCGACTGCGGATTCGCGTCCAGAGCGGCCATAATTATTAAGACACAAAGTGCGAATTTACATTTCATAATTGTGACGAATGCCGAGACATTTACTTGGGTTGAAACGTGATCGGTCAAGCGCGCATTGGTAGGGCGCGCAGTCCTCTGCGCGCCGGTCATTCTCGGCCCTACCATTGTGGCGGCGGGCGATCATTAGGGCGGTAAACCCACCGCCAATCCTCCGCTCGCTCGCACAGTCCTTTGCGAACCGGATTCATCAGGATGTAGCTGGTTTTCTCTTCCACTTCGTGATGATCGCGCAAGCGGTGATCGAAAAAATCGCGTTGCCAATCCACGCCATGCTTTCCAGCGACAAACTTTTTCCAGTTCTTGACGCTGGTTTGCATTCCCGGTTCACGCGGGAAGCCAATAATTGCATGCAGATGATCAGGCATAAGCAGGCACAGACGGCAATGCCAGACGAGTCTTTCGTGGTTGAATTTCATACTGACGAGCACGGCGTCGCCAGTATCTGTGCGGCACAATTGATCTTTGCCCGGCGGTAAGCAGTTGATGGTGATAAAGAACCAACTGCCCTCGGCTACCCATTGTGGAACCGTGTGAGGCAACTTTTTACGGACGGCCAAATCCATGCGCAGAGCGTAGCGGACAGGCTCGCATGCGGGCAAACGCAAAAGGTCCCGACGGGCAGTCCTCTGCACGCCGATTGGGGATTTCACAGAAGGCGGCGCGCACAGGAGTGACGCGCCCTACCAATGAAAACGTACGCGTTTTTTTCGAAGCTGATTGGTATTACAGTGCCGGAGTCATTGGCCTACGATGAGCGAGAAAATACAAACCCGAGAATTTTTGATCGACGATTACGACGCAGTGCTTCATCTCTGGCAACGAATGGAAGGTCTGGAGGTTGCCGAGGGGGACGACAAAGAAGGCGTCGCTCAATTTGTAACGCGCAATCCGGGGTTGAGCAGAGTGGCAATCGACGGCTCGAGAGTTGTCGGCGTCGCAATGTGCGGTCACGACGGACGCCGCGGACACATTTATCACGTGGCGGTTGATGCGGCCTACCGCCGAGACGGACTGGGTAAGCGGCTGGTGCAGGAATGCCTGGACGGATTACGACGGGTTGGCGTCATGCGCGCTATTATCCTGGTGGCAGACTACAATCTCGGCGGTGCTGAATTCTGGAAGCGCGCCGGCTGGGAGGATATTCCCGGCGCGGTGCCGATGGGAATTGATGTCTAGGCAATTGAACAAGAATGAGCGTTGGAGATGGCCTGCCCTCAGGCCGTCCTCTGGTTTGTGAAAGTTGGCGGCAAACATTTCCGGACCATCTGGCGTAAGCCGGACGATAAACGCGTGGTGCAGCTGATCGATCAGCGATTTTTGCCGCACGATTTTGTGATCGAAGAGGTTCGCAGCGTCGAGCAGATGGCGACGGCGATTCGCGAAATGCACGTGCGCGGAGCGGGACTAATCGGTGCGAGCGCGGGATACGGCATGTATCTCGCGGCGCTCGAAGCTGCGCGGCGAGATTCATTCGATGACTACATGACTGGCGCGGCAGCTCAACTCATGGCGACGAGGCCGACGGCGGTGAATCTTTCCTGCGCGATCGAGCGGCAGTTACAGAATATCGCCGCGGGAAAAACTGCGGATGAAAAGGTCGCTCTGGCACTGCGCGCAGCCGATTCGATTGCAGATGAAGATGCGGAGCATTGCCGAATGATCGGGCAACACGGTTTGGCGCTCATTCAGCAGATCGCGGAAACGAAAGGCAACAAGACGGTCAATGTGCTTACTCACTGTAATGCTGGTTGGTTGGCATTTGTTGATTACGGCTCCGCGACGGCGCCGATCTACGCCGGGCACGAGACAGGCTTGCCATTGCATGTGTGGGTAACTGAAACGCGACCCAGAAATCAGGGCTCGAAACTTACTGCATGGGAACTGGGCCAGCACGGCGTGCCGCACACGGTGATCGCAGACAGCGCGGCGGGCCATTTGATGCAACGCAGCGAGGTCGATCTGGTAATTGTCGGGACCGACCGCACTACGTACACGGGAGATGTGGCAAACAAGATCGGCACATATCTGAAGGCGTTGGCCGCGAAGGCCAACGACGTTCCGTTTTACGTTGCGCTGCCTTCGTCCTCGATCGATTGGAAAATGCGCGACGGATTGAAAGAAATCCCAATAGAAGAACGGGGCGCGGAAGAAGTGAAGTGCGTGGAAGGATGGGTCGAGGGACGGCAGGTGGAAGTGCGCGTTGCGCCAGAGGAAAGTCCCGCCGCGAACTATAGCTTTGACGTTACGCCGCGCCGGTTGATAACCGCGCTGATTACTGAGCGAGGCGTGTGCGAGGCGAACGAGAAAAGCATTCGCGCGCTTTTTCCTGAGCACGCACCGTGAGCCAATACGTAAAATTCAGTTACGAGCGCGCCCATCCCGAGATCGCGCCCTTCGATGCACTTGCTGAAGTGAATGCATGCAGGCGAAAACTTCTGGATCAGCATTTGATGGGTGTGGACTCAAATGGCGTCGGGTTCGGCAACCTGAGCGTCCGCGACAGCGTGACGGGGAACTTTTACATCACCGGTTCGGCCACCGGGGGTTTGCCCGAACTCACCCTGGCGGATTGCGTCCGAGTCGTGGCGTATAATTTCGAAGAGAACCGGCTCTGCTACGAAGGCGCTGCGATTCCTTCATCCGAATCGTTGACGCATGCCGCGATTTACGAATCCGATCGCTCGATATTTGCGGTGATTCATTGTCACGACTCAGTTTTATGGGCGACACTTCTCAATCGCGCACCGACAACTTCGAAGGCGGTTGCTTACGGCACGCCGGAAATGGCGTACGAAATTATCCATCTTTTCGAGGTAAGTGACGTGCGAAGCAAAAAGATCTTCGTCATGGCGGGTCACCAAGACGGCATTGTCGCTTTCGGGAAAAATCTCAAAGACGCATTTGATGTTTTGATGCGCGCACGAGAGTTGCCGCAGCCGTGCGATGCCGGCCGGCAATAAGCCGGCCACAGCGGGCAGAATGCCCGCGCTCCCCGACAACGCGTGGAGTGAATATCCTGACAACTCCGAAATCGGTTCGCGAGAGGGGAGCGCGAGCATGTTGCTCGCTCAAGTCGACATGTTGTCGGCTTGCATGACTGGGCTTGCGTTGACAGCGAATAGCGTGGACGTACGCTACGCAGGCAAATGCATGACAGTGCTTCGAATCGGAACGAAAAGGCAAGCGTTACGCGCCGTAGATTTCTTGGAATCAGTTTGGCGAGTAGCGCCGCGCTTCTGGCGGGCAAATCCGATGTGATTCTTGGAGCTGACACGACAACATCATCAAATATGGCTACAAATCCGACGTTTAATTTGGGCGGCGACTTCACTGTCAATCGTCTTGGTTTTGGCGCGATGCGCGTCACAGGCGAAGGCATCTGGGGCTGGCCGACCGATCGACAGAACGCGCTGAAAGTTCTCAGACGCGCGGTAGAGCTTGGCGTGAATTTGATCGACACCGCGGACGCATACGGACCGGACGTGAGCGAGCTGCTCATTGCCGAAGCGCTTTATCCTTATCCGAAAGGGCTCGTGATCGCGACGAAAGGCGGCCTCACACGCCCCGGCCCCAGTCAATGGGTTCCAAACTGCCGACCTGACCATCTTAAGCAAGCACTCGATGGAAGTCTCAAACGGCTGCGCTTGGATCGGATCGATTTGTATCAATTGCACACGGTCGATTCGAAAGTGCCGATTGAAGAATCCGTCGGTGCGCTCAAGCAAATGCAGGACGCAGGAAAAATT
>JBKPQL010000035.1:0-14058 GCA_046734045.1 Verrucomicrobiota bacterium | reverse complement strand
CATCTCGAACATACTCACCTGGCTCTTGCCATTGAATACCGGCCTGAGTGAGTCGTCGGCGTTGATCATGGTTCGTTTCTGTTTATCCTGGCAACCGTGCTCCTTGATGTAGTTCCAGAGCTTTTTGGTAAGCTCGGAGCGTGGTAGCGGCTGCGACCCGACAATGGCAGCAAGCTTATCGTCAGGCTGGACCGGTCTCATGAAGGCGGGATTCAGTTTGCGCTTGGAAGTTTTCCTTTTGGTTTTCGGCATGGACGTTGATTAACGTTTCCGTCGCAAGCGAGCAATATCAAATTTGAGCAAACAAAAAAATATCGCTGGACGTCTCAGCCTTGAATTGCAGCGGACGACAGTATCATTTCTCTTGGGTGAGAACGAAGAGCAGAAGGTTTCCGAAGGAACAAACGTTTCACCATAACGTTTACGTGATTCTGCTGGGCGATGCCGTCGCAAGGCATCCTTCTATTTTACGGCTAAATCCCAATCGCGATCCACTTAAGCCTTGCGTTTATGTCGGGATGACAGGAATCCCAATCGATCACAGATTCGAGAATCACAAAAACAGCTATAAATCGGCTTGGGTCGTTAGGAAATATGGCGTGCGATTGATGCCGGAGCTTTACGAACATTTGAACCCGATGCCATTTGAAGCAGCGGTTCAGATGGAAGTGGAATTGGCTGAAGATTTGAGAGCTGCCGGATACACGGTCACAGGCGGACACTGACAATGACGGACCCGCGCTTGAAGCGTCAGTAGATACCGAATGGTTGGCCAGTTTGTAGCCGGCGAGGGCGTCGGTGACGCCAGCTTTAAAGCAAAGGCAAGAAGGAAGCGATGCCTCTAATGGTTGGGTTTGCCTTGTTTGTGCGCGGGTGCGTCGCCGCGATTCCCCCCACCTTGCGGGCGAGACATGCCCATTCTCGGATGGGCCGATCTGTTTATTCGAATTGACGCGGCAACAGGAGCCGCTTTGTCCGCTTCTTTGTCCACCGACGGTGTTTTTTGCCCACCTATGATTCGATGTAATCAATCAGGCCCTGAAAATAGCAATACAAAGCGATCTACCTAGTAAAACACTGCCCTTTTAAGGCGTTGGTTCCGGGTTCGAGTCCCGGCCGACCCACGAAATTTGCCACTACGTCTCTATGAAAGACTCGCGTACGTGGTCAGCTCTGCGCGGCTAGAGCTCCAAGTGCTTCGTGTTCATTCGCCTGTCACGCCGAAGTTTGGCGAAGGCGGGTGTCTATTCGTGGTTAAAATCGTTAGCAAATCGCGCAACGAATTCTTACGCCGATCCAGACGAAAGACCGACAAGCCTGCCGCGCTCGCTGCTTTCCAATCGCGCTCCGAATCGTCGCCGACGTGAAGGACTTGATTTGGTTTCAGACCAATAAACTTGAGTGCGCGCCTGAAAATTTCCGGATCGGGCTTGTCCGCGCCGATCTCGCTGGAAATGAAAACGTGATTGAAAAATTTCGAGATGCCAAGGTGCTCGAGGACGAGCCGCAAACGGCCGTCGAAATTTGAAATTACGGCGAGTTGGAAGCGCGGCGCTAATTTCTGCAGAACATCCATAACCTCCGGATACAACTCCCAGACGCCAGCTTCCGCGAAATGTTCGTAAGCGATTTCGAAGAAATTGTCGCGATCAAGCTCGCTCAAGGAAGGCACAACCTGATTGAGCACAAGATCGACAAGCTGACGCCACCAGCCTTTGTCATCGTTCTGCCGCGGCCCATCGATGGCAGGACGCTGCGGCATTTGTTTGTAGGCAGCGTGGAACGCGCGATCGAGTTGTTGCGCGTCGAGTTTCAATCCGATTTCGTCGCCGACCAGCGCGTAATGGTCGCCGACCGTCTTCGTTAAATAAAAAAGCGTCCCAACTGCGTCGAAAAAGATGGCCTTCAACGTCTTCTCTTTGTTTCTTGTCATCATGAACGCGCTAGGTCGATGGAAAATTGTTTTGACGCTGATTGCAACTTTTGCCGCTGGCGCAGTGACGGGAGGGCTTCTCACGAGCCGCGCGATAAGGGATGCCGTCCGTTGTCCCGCGCAACCACGAAGGTCTGCTTTGCTTGCGACTATGGATCGACTGCAGCGCGATCTGCGTCTGAAGCCCGAGCAGTCTGAGAAAGTCAGGCCGATTCTGAGACAAATCTCTGATGAGTATGACAATCTGCGCTCGCTCGATTTGCGCGAGACGGAAGGCATCCTATCGCGTGCGCAAGACCGAATGAATCCGATCCTGCAACCTGATCAACGTACGCGTTTACAACACATCATTGAGCAATATCGGCAGCTTGTACGGGAAGAGCTTAACATTCCCGTGTCTTCGGTCTCTCCGAGCCGAGCGCCGGTCTCAGCTGATAAAGAAACGCCTCATTAGCTCCTGGCGGATCTCCATTGCAGTATTCGGGTCCAAGCGGCTAAGCACTTTTTCGCGGCGCTCCGGGTCCATCGCCGCCATTTCGCGAACGAGCTTATTGCGTGTTTTCCACTTGGCATACTTGCTCCAGCCGATGCCGGCTGCCAGCAGCGCCGATATTACCCATACGGTTATGTCAGTCCCCGTGATCACACATCAAAGAAAATGAAAAAGCACAGATGCGAAAGCAGAAAACAATGCCGCTTTTTGCAAGATCAGAATCGGTTTCTGGACAAAGCGGTTAAAACGGCTTATTTGCCGCTCCACGCGAAATGCACCTGGCTTAAAGCTACGGCGCTAAAGAGAGTCAGGGAGCAAGTGTATTTTAGCAGACGCTTCCAACCTCGTCCGTGTAATCCGCGTGATCCGCGGTTATCTGCATATGAAAAAAATCGGAATCCTTTTCGGCCAGGAGCACAGTTTTCCGCCAGCGTTTGTCGAGCGGGTGAACCAAAAAACGGGCGGCAAAAACATCGTCGCCGAATTCGTCCGGATCGACAAAGTCATCCAGGGCGAGCCGTGCGGATATGATGTCGTGATCGATCGCATCTCCCAGGACGTTCCGTTCTATCGCGCGTGGCTGAAGAACGCAGCACTCACGGGGACAGCTGTCGTAAACAACCCGTTTTGGTGGAGCGCGGATGACAAATTCTTCAACAACGCGCTGGCGACAAAGATCGGCGTGGCCGTTCCGCGCACCGTGTTGCTGCCATCGAATCAGCCGCCGCCGGACACAAATGACAAATCATTCCGCAATCTCGGTTACCCGCTCGATTGGGAAGCGATCTTCGCCTACGTAGGCTGGCCCGCGTTCTTCAAACCGTTTGCAGGCGGCGGCTGGAAGAACGTTTATCGTCTGCATAATCGAGAAGAATTTTTCCGAGCTTACAACGATACCGGCCAGCTAGTCATGATGCTGCAGGAGGAAGTGAAGTTCGAAATGTACTTTCGTTGTTACTGTATTGATCAACGCCACGTGCGGATTATGCCCTATGAACCGCGGCATCCATTTCATCTTCGATATCAAACGGAGTGGCATGCGCCGAAACAGATTTTGGAAAAGGTCGAAGAGGGCGTGCTGCGGCTCAATCAATACCTTGGATATGACCTGAACACGGTCGAGTTTGCCATTCGCGACGGCGTGCCGTTCGCGATCGATTTTTGCAATCCTGCGCCCGATTGCGAAGCGGCGTGGATCGGTCAGACCAATTTCGAATGGGTCGTAGAAGCAATTTCGGAAATGGCGATCCGCAAAGCGCGCGAGCACGTTCCCGGCCGCGACAATTTGAGTTGGGGCAAGTTTCTCAAAGCGGCTGCGATGAACCGCGCACTTAACGAGCTGGCGTAAGAATCTATAGATCCACAGATTTCACGGATTTTCGCAGATTGAAGGGCCCAGACCTCTCGTCCGTTTAGAAATAATCTGTGTAAATCTGCGAAATCTGCGGATTATTCCTTCAGATTCGCAGTTCCAATGAAAGACCACGTCTTCACTCTCGGTATCGAAGAGGAATTCGCGATCATCGATCCGGTGACGCGCGAGCTGCGTTCACATATTCAGGAAATCCTAGAGGGCGGCAAGGTCGTGCTCAAAGAGCAGATCAAACCGGAGATGCATCAATCGGTGGTCGAGCTGGGCACGGAAATTTGCGACTCCATCGAATGCGCCCGGGCGCACGTCATTGAATTGCGCAGCAGACTCGCCGAGTTGGCAGCAAAAGCGGGGCTTAAAATCGCGTCGGTCGGCACTCACCCGTTTTCGCATTGGCACGATCAACTCATCACCGAAGGCGAGCGTTACCAGGAAATCGTTAAGGACATGCAGTTACTCGCGCGTGCGAATCTGATTTTCGGATTGCATGTGCACGTGGGCATTCCCAATCGCGAAACGGCCATCCATGTCATGAATCAGGCGCGCTATTTCCTGCCGCACATTTACGCGCTCTCGGTTAACTCACCGTTTTGGGTCGGACAAAATACTGGACTGAAAGGTTATCGGCTGAAAGTATTCGAACGCTTTCCCCGCACTGGGATTCCTGATTCATTCGAGTCGCTTTCCGAGTACGAAGATTACTGCAAACTGCTCGTAAAAACCGGCTGCATCGATAACGCCAAGAAAATCTGGTGGGACATCCGGCTGCACCCGTTCTTCGACACGCTTGAGGTCCGCGTGTGCGACGCGCAATCGCGCGTGGATGATACCCTGGCGATCGCCGCGCTTATCCAGGCGGTGATCGCGAAACTGCACAAGCTGCTCCGCCAAAATATTACATTCAGGATTTATCGGCGCCGTCTCCTCGATGAAAACCGCTGGCGCGCCGCACGCTACGGCATCGATGGAAAACTGATCGATTTCGGCAAGGAAGCGGAGGTGGACGAGCGGAGCCTGTTAGCCGAGCTGCTCGAGTTCGTCTCGACCGAAGTAAATGAACTCGGCAGCGAAAAGGAAATGGCGCACATCGAACGAATCATACGCGAAGGCGCTGGCGCAGATCGACAGCTGGGTATGTGGGAACAGACCCACGACATGAAAGCCGTGGTGGACCATATCGTCGCAGAGACCTACCAGGATTTGATTGTCGAAGCCGGGCCCGGCTGATTCGAATGTTAGAAGTTCTTCGCGAGGCGCTTTACGGATTGCAGCGCTCCGACTCCATATTTCAGAAAAGATCGTCTTGTTATCATGGTATCACTTCCTGTTTTGTTGGTAGGGCCGAGGAACTCGGCCCATTTTTGTTTTGTTGATCCCGATCAATGGCGCAGGAATGTCCTCTTGGCTCGCAACAACAGCCACCGACAGGGGTCGCTGGGCGCGCATTTGTTTGGGCGGCCTTCTCTGCTGCTGCGCTGGTCTTCTCAAGGTTTGCGTAAATCATTGAGATCAAATTCCGGTTTCTCATAGATGTCTCCTTTTGGCGATGAGATTACCGGGTAGCCGAAGAAGCGCTCACCGTACTTTGCGTTTTCTTTTGCAGAAATTGCTCGCAAATCTCTGCGCATTTATTCGGCGAAGGCGCTGCCCTGCGAACTGAGACGGCGGTGGCTAATTTGCGGCGGCCTGGCGCGGTGCTCGTCTCAGCATCCGGAATTGCAACGCGTAGTAAGTCAGGGCGACACAGAGAAGGGAGCCAGCAAAGAGTAATAACGCATACAGCCATTCGGAATGCTGGCCGATCCAGTCGCCCTCGCCGTGCGCGACTTTCAATGCAAGATCGATATCGCGCCCCGAGTAGTCCGTGCCGTAGATCCATTTAGCGATGCGCAAGTTCGAATCGAGAAACATCAGAAGGTTTGGGTGCGAGAATTCTGTTCCGGCTTTCCCATACTGAAAGCCGATGGACTCCAGCAGCGCGTCGATGTTCGATTCCGAAGCCGTTCCGACTGACCAGGCCAACGGGATGTTTTCGCGCGTGCGATACCTGGCGAAGGTTGCTGGAGTCTCCGCGCTGTCGAATGAGAACAAGAGCACTCGAAACTGTCGTGGATCGGCAGTAGAATCAGCCAACGCCTTTTTCAATTGATCGACATTGGCGATACACGCCATCCGGCAGCGCGTATAAATGGGTAACAAAACAATGGGGAAACCGGCAAATTCCGACAATCGACGGACGTGACCCGCGTCATCGGTCCAATTGATCTGCGCGACTGGCCGTCCGCGCTGTGGTGAAACGTCTTGGACAATCGCGGCGAAGGAATTCGTCGAGACAGAAGCGACAAGAATGACAAGCAAGAAGAGTCTCATTACAACGATGTCACCGATTTGTTGCGCCGCTAATTGGCCGTGGATTGTCCTGTGAATAGGGCGGCGCGCCGGGAAAATTACTACGGATCGTTTGCGTGATCGGAGGCGCATAAGCGATCACGAGCAGGAGCGCGGCGCCAGCGAGCCACGGAGTGAAAGTTTGTACCGCCGGAACTCGCTCGTCGTGGTATGGCTCCGAAACAATCAGCTCCAGCGTGCCTTGTTTGAGCCGCTTGCTGAAAAGCGTGGCGAAGAAAACAATGAAAAACATCAGCGCTGCGATCGTCATGATTGTCCCGCCAATGCTGCCGAGCATTTTGCCATAGACCCAATCGGGCTGATACAGATGCGATTGCGGATCGGTATAACTAATCCCCATGTTCGTCCGCCGCGGCTCGCCACCAGCGCCGCCGATGAACAGACCTGTGGAAAAAATCATGATCCCGATTGTCCAGATGTACGGCATCCAAACATTGAGGCCTTTGAATTTGATCTCTTTGCCGGTGAGTTCCGCGACCAGAAACAAACTCATGCCGATGTAGGAAAGAAACACCGGGCCGGCGACCGTTTGATGAAAATGCGCAGGCAACCAGGAGGTGTTGTGGACGACTGTATCGAGGTTGTAGGAGGCGTTGATGACGCCGGTGACTCCGCCGAAAATGAAAATGACCAATCCGGCGAATAGGTACGAAAGTAGCCAGCGATCTTTGTCGAGGTAAGGAAGCTTGGTCCACCATCCCATTAGACCGCGGCCGCCCCGCTCGCGCCCGCCGTATTCCATGGATGCGGCCATGGTGAAGGCGGTGAGGAAACTGGGAACTGCCACGAGCATGGTAAAAAATGCGTGAACGAATTTCCAAGTGCTGCTGATCCCCGGTTCGGTGAATTGGTGATGGATCCCGACGGGCGCCGAGTAGAGCACCAGCCAGAGAAAAGTCAGCCGCCCGGCAAAATCGGAAAAGAGTTTCCCGCCGGCGGGCTTCGGCAACATCGTGTAATACATGACGTAAGCCGGAAGCAGCCAGAAATAGACGAGTGGATGCCCGAAGAACCAAAAGAGCATTCGCGCCAGCGGCACATTGACGGTTGCGACCCAGCCCATCGACCACGGGATAAGAAGGAAAATGACTTCGATTGCGACCGGTGCGGTCGCGATGAGCCACACAATAAACGTGGCAAAAATGCCGACCACAGCGAGCGGCACTTTTTCACCTGGATGCTCACGTTTCCAAGCGAAGTAAGGCGGCGACCAATTGAAGAACGCGACCCATGAGCCGATTACGAGTAACACCACACCGATATAAAAAGCCGGATGCGCGCGCAACGGGGGATAAAATGTGTAAAGAACTGTCGCTTTCCCCGAGAGAATTGCCGCTGCCGCGAGCAGCGTTCCAACCATCATCAGCGCGAACGACAGCCACGCCACTTTCATATTCAGCTGCCGGCCGAGATAGTAGCGAACAATGGCGTAACCGAAAGCGACTGCGAAGAAAGTCGTAAATACAATTGCGTTCACGACTCCATGCAGTGTCAGACCCTGGAAATAGCTCATTCCAAGAAATTGCGAACTGCGGATCATTCCCGCGCGGTAAAGCACCTGCATCAAGCCGTGATAAATTCCCAGGATCAACAGCACCATCGGGAAAATGATCTCGATCAGGATCATTTTTCGCAGGCCCGGTTCGATGTCGATTTTGCGTTCGCTCGGTTCCATCGGCTCCCTATTTCAGCGTTTGTATGTATTCGATAATTTCCTCGATCTCCTCCGGGGTCAGATCTGTCTTGGGCATTTCCTGCTCAAATCTCCCGGCTACGATCTTCGCGTCGGGATGAAGGATTTTTTCACGAATAAAAGCGTCATTGACGGTGACTGTTGAGCCGTCTCTCAACTTTTCGGTTCGGCCGTGCAAGCCCTTAAACGTCGGGCCAATGCCTGGCTGGCCGTCAATCGAATGGCACGTTGTACACAGGTTCGCATCGAGCACCTTGTAACCCGGATGCGTCGGCTCCGCCGCAGGCGGCGGACTGGGCTTTGCCGTAAAGGTCGCCATGTCCACCACGTGTAATTCGGCAGCCATGCGGTCGTGGCCCGTGCCGCAAAATTCGTGGCAGAGCAGTTGGTAAACGCGCGGCTTGTCGAATTTTATCCGCGCATAATTCACCACGCCAGGCACGGCCATCAGATTCAGATTTGTGCCCAGCATGATCAGGCCGTGCGTCACATCCGCCGCGCTCAGGTAGATGTCCACTGTCGATCCTGCAGGCACGGTGACGTCCTCCGGCTCGAACTTCCACATTCGCGCGACGTAATGCACTTCGTAATGCGTCGGCGAATGAGTGATGAGTTCGCCTTTTTGAAAAGGCTTGATGTCGGTGAGACAGGTGGGCAGGCCGACATGAAAAAGATTGATTGCCAACGCAGAAAGTCCTAACAGCACCACCGCAAATGCCAGCGAGATCCAAATGATCCGCTTTTCCAGTTGCGTGACGCCTAGCTTACTCATGCTCGCGCAATCACGATCCAGTAAATGACCAACCAAAGCCCGGCGTAAAACAGAATTAGAAGCGCAAAAAAGAGAATCGCGCCGCTGGGAAAAAATCGCTTTTCGTTTTCCGATTCGCCGGGCTGCATCATTTCAAATCGCTGTCAGGATCGAATCCTGCCAAAGGCGCAAGATCGACAAAAGCGAAAACGTCGGAAACGCGCTATTTTTCGAGCTGTCTGAGCTTCAAATAAATGGCGAGCATTAAAAGCCCGATCAAACCGATGCTCACAGCCAGACCGATCTGACGGTATTTGTACTCTTCGCGGGCCTTATCGACGAGCACGTCAGTGCGCTGAACGGCCTGCTCACCGGGTGTGGCCACCTGCTGGAAAGTATTTCGGCTGAACGAATGCACGTACGTCCGCGACTTTTTCAAGGCATCTCCAAGTTCGGTTAACTCGTTATTGATCGGCTCCACGTCCAAACCTTTTGCGGCGAGTTTTTCCGAGACCGCAATAAAGTTTGTCCGGGCGTGATCCATTTGAGTGATGGTGTCGTGAAAATAGTCCGTGGTCTTGATGCACTCGGGGTTTTCCTTGGCGTATTGGCGATGGCAATCGCCGCACAGCTGGCCCGGTCCTGTCGCCAGCATGGAATCATGCGTTTTGGCAATGGCATGATTGTTATGGCACTGCCCGCACTCGGGCCAATTATGTTGATCGAATGCGTGTTTGTGTTTGCTGCCGTCGAACAGACTCGCATTGGCCGAGTGACAAAGACTGCAACTTCGGCTGACCTGCGCGACGCCGGGCGGACT
The DNA here is from genome assembly GCA_046734045.1 of Verrucomicrobiota bacterium. GTDB lineage: Bacteria > Verrucomicrobiota > Verrucomicrobiia > Chthoniobacterales > UBA10450 > Udaeobacter. Next base: position 4,587 of record JBKPQL010000035.1, on the reverse strand, counting down.
CGCGGCATGATTGCCGTGGCAAGTGTTGCACGCGGGCGCGCCCAGATCACCGCGGTCGAGCAACGCATGGCCGTGCACGCTTGTGCGATACTCTGCGAGCTGCGTCGTCGGAAGCGGTGACCCGTCCGCACGTGTGAACCCAGACATTATTTTCGGATCGGCGTGGCAGGCGCCGCACGTTTCCGGCACGCGCTGTGCATACACTTTCGACTGCGGATCTTTGGCCGGGCGAATCCCGTGAACACCATGGCAACTCACGCACGACGGTGCGCGGTCGTCATGTTTTTCGAGCAAGGTCCGCCCATGCGGGCTGTCCTTGAATTTTGCCAATTGATCGGTCGGCAGCGCCGGATTGAACTCATGCATCTTGGCTGGATCGGAATGGCAACGAGCGCAAAATTGAACGACCCACGCTCGATTTTTTTCGCGATCTTTTTCCGGCCATTCCTTGACGAAATCGTGGCCGAAATCCGCCGCGGGATCGCCGCCGTGACAACCGGCACAGGAGACGCCGCGCCGAAAATGAACGTCTTCGACGACTTCTTTCAGATTCATGTGCGCCGCCCGTTGCCGTGAACCGGTCGCAACAGAAAAGAGATTCTCTGCTGACTGAGATTCGGAGTCAGTGTGACACAGAATGCATCTGTTCTGCAAGAGCACTTCCATCTTTTGCGGACGCAGTTGCAGCCCGAGTAGAGTTGCTAAATGCTCCGGACGCGTGATCACCTCCTTTTGGACAAGCTCGTTGAGAAGGCCGCGGAGATTATCATTGAGACCGTTGAAATAGGTTTGTTCTTCCGGGCTAACAATCGGTTTGCCGTTCGCGTCTTTGGCAGCAAGCATCGCAGCAAGCTTCGATGTTGCTTCAGTGGAATTTTGGTCTGCTGCATAAGTGGCAGCGGGAATTAGAAACAAGGCAAGAATGATCGCGACAGCTCTCACGTTGCGTCCCTCGAATTAGCCCGCGCAGTGGCTACGGCTGAAATTAGAATCGCGATCGCCGCAACTACGAGCGAGATCAGCCCTGCGAGCAGATACGGAATGCCTATCAAGCCATGCAGCGTCACGTGTAACAGCACTGCTGCCGTGAGCAGGAACCAGCGATCCTTGTAAAGCCAATATCGAACAACGATGACCACCGTGCCCGCGGCCAGCGTCCACCATGCGCAGACCCGTGCGACATTGTGCGTCGCAGCCAACTCGCTGCTTGCTCCGCGCGCACCAATGTCCCAGCCTGCCAGCGTGAGAAAAGTCAAAAACAGAATCGCGGCCCAACCCAAATCGCTAAAAGCCGGCGACGATTTGTCGTGATAGGCGCGGCGGTCAAGCCAGGGAATGATGGCCCAGATGCCGAACAAAACAGCAATTAACAACAAACAGACTTGCGGACCTTCCAGACCAAACAGGTGCGGCGGAAATTCTTTCAGTAATTGATACTCCCATAGGAAATACCATTCCGGTTTTATGCCGGGATATGCCGGTGCGAGTGGATCTGCCTTCTCGCCGAGTTCCCAGTCCATTCCTGGAATGCCTGGCCCGTATGGGAGAAAAACCGCCAGTCCAGCCAGCGCCATCAAACAGGCGAGCCACAGTAACGCGTCGCGTAGTGCAAAGCTGGGAAAGAATTTCATGCCGCGCGGCGCGGCCTGGGCTCCTACAGGCGGCGCCATTCCCTGACGCTGAATCAAAAGCAAATGCAGCCCGACTAAACCGACGAACGCTAACGGCAAGATCACCACGTGCGCTGCGAAAAATCGATACAGCGTGTTGATGGTGACATCCTGCCCGCCGCGCAACACCTGCAACAGCCAGTTGCCTAACAACGGCACCGACTTGACAATGTTGGTCCCCACTGTCGTAGCGAAATAAGCAAGCTTGTTCCAAGGAAGCAGATAGCCGGAGAAACCAAATCCAAGCGTGAGCAGGAACAACAGGTAGCCTGACACCCAGGTCACTTCGCGCGGGGGCCGGTACGCTTTCAGCATCATCGTGCTGAACATGTGAAGTGTGAGCGAAATAATCATTAGGTGCGCGCTCCAGCTGTGCACCGACCGAATCAGCCAGCCGAATGGGACCTTGGTCGTCAAAAAACGAATGCTCTCGTACGCGGTCGCTTCACCGGGCTGGTAATACATCAGCAACAGCACGCCGGTGACTACCTGCACAATAAAAAAGAACATTGTGATCCCGCCCAGGTAATACCAGCCCATCCAATGGGAACCCAACGGCACTTCTTTGTGACGCAGGAATTCGAACAACGGCGTGAGTTGATAACGCCGATCCAGCCAACCGCGCAGGCCTCGAGTTTTTCCGGCGGCGTTTATGTCAGGTTCTTTCTTCAGAAATGACGATTCCACCGTCTGGTTGACGTTGAGCGAGATATTTGGGCAAGGGCTGCGGCGGCGGTCCGGACAAAACGCGGCCGTTAAGATCGAAGCGACCATCATGACAGGGGCACCAAATGACGGATTGCCCTGGCAAAAACGTAACGGTGCATCCTTCGTGCGTGCACTTCGCGCTGAACGCGTGCAATTGATCGCCGGCTTGCAAAACCAGCACGCGCTGCCCGCTCACCGGAGCGATAACAAACTTGTTCTGCTCGAGTTTGGAGGTTTCATCGCGCGTCAAATGCGTTGGTCCCGTAGGCCCCGTTTGCGGCAGCGGTTTAAGATAACGAATGATTGGATAAGCGATGCTGATGAGCCAGCCTAGGAAACTCGCGCCCAAGAGCACGTCGAGGAAGTGCCGGCGCGACGTTTTCGAATTGGAAGCAAGGCCGGTTTGTTCATCCATTACCGATTTTTCTATTCGCCGGCAATCACGGCTTCAAGTTTTATTCGTGCTGGAAAAGTTATGAAAAGCGGTGGAGCGCCACCGCACTCCAAAACGCAACCGAGAAAACGTGTGTTGCGCGAGCAACTCGAAGCATCTCGGCATAAAATTTCCCGCTGATCGCCGGTACCCATGGGCCGGCGTTGCAGCGGGGGTTATTGCACCGGCGTTTGTCCAGCGGATAAAGTGGACGAAATTTGCGGGTGCTCACCGCGGGACGAAACGGGCGCTGTGCGGAAGCTTCGCCAGCGCTCGAGCGGCATCGCGGCCGACGCCATCAACGCAAGCTGGCTAATGATAAACCCGACCAGCCACGGAAACGCTTTTTGCATGAACCCGTAGGAGTGCAGGCCGACGCCGAGCATGTTCACGCCGAACCACGAGAAACTCGTGACTACATTGCCGAAGATTGCCATGATCATCAGGCCGCGTTGCCGAATAAATCCGCCCCAGCGCGCATGCAAAATAATTGCGCACCAAAGGACAATCAGCACGGCGCCGTTTTCTTTCGGGTCCCAACCCCAGAAACGTCCCCACGATTGATCGGCCCAGATTCCGCCGAGGACAGTGCCGACAAAGCTGAACAGCGTCGCAAAACAAACGACGCCATAAGTCATGCGCGCAAGCGAATCCGCCGTTTGTTTGGTTAACGAGCGGGTGAACACGCCACGCACGATGTAGATGATCGCGAGCATTCCGGCGAGAAACATCGCTGAGTAACCGGTCGTGATCGCGACCACGTGTGTCGCGAGCCAAATGTTCGTGTCGAGCACCGCCTGCAACATTTCGAGAGTGTCGCCGCTGCCTGCGAGATGATGCGCAATGATCAACGTGACAAAGCCAATCGCTCCCGCGCACGCCGCGCCGATTCCATCTCTGAAAATCCGTTCGAGTATCAGCGAGACGATCACCGCGCCCCAGCCGATGAAAATCGCGGAGGAGTAAAGATTGGTGACCGGTGGACGCTCCTGGAGATACATTCGCGAAAACAAGCCGAAGGTGTGAATCGCGAGCGCGAGAAGCAAAATGTAAAATGCCGAACGGTTGAGCGGTCGGCTCCAGCCAAGCCACGATGCGCACGCCAGTAAAAAAGCGAGGACGTAAAGTGCCATTGCTTGGCTGAACGGCTGGAGACCATTGAACAAGAACTCGAACGAAGTCCGCTTCGTCGCGTTCGGCTGCTCTTTGGCGAGCCAATTCGCCACGAGATCCACATGTTGATTGAACAGCGGCTGATCGTTTGCGCGGTACGCGTCGCCGATCATTGCGTATTCGCTCACGACCGGATGAATTTGGCCGGTGCCAACTGAACGGAGCAAACTGTCGCCTACCGAAGGCCATTCGCCGTTCGCTGTAGCCGGGATCGCTGATCCCGGCAGGTTCATGGGCGGCACCGCGAGCACGTAGGCCATTTCCGAAAGCCGCTCATATTTCTGAATCACGTCAGCGACATCGTTCAGTTTCGCTTTATCGAAATTTTCGCCTATTTCGCGTTCGCGTGCTGCCTTTGCGGCCCCTGGGAGGGCTTTTTCAAATGCCTGGAGCTCCGCGGCAAAATTTTGCGCGCCCTCTGGCTGAATGCTGTTCTTTAAGCGTTGATACAGCGCCAGCCCATTGCGCAGATTCAGGATCGCGCTCTGATAGGCGGAGCGCTGGACCGCTTCGAGCTTGTCCGATTGCGCGCCCTGTTCGTCGATCTGCTTCAGAAACGGAGTGAACTCAGCGAAGCTAAAATATTTCCGATCGCTTTGTTCC
>JBKPQL010000034.1:0-6733 GCA_046734045.1 Verrucomicrobiota bacterium | reverse complement strand
AGTGGAGCTAAGCGGCGAGCAAATTTCTCTCGATCAAATCGCGGACATTGCCCATGGAGACGAGCCCGTTCAAATCTCGGCAACTGCGCGCCCCTGCATTCTTGCTTCGCATAAAGTCATCGAAGACATCATCGCGCGTGACAAAGTCGTTTACGGCGTCACCACTGGTTTTGGCAAACTCTCCGATGTTCGCATTGCTCGCGATGCCCTGGTAGAACTCCAGCTCAATCTTGTTCGCAGTCACGCATGCGGAATTGGCAATCCGCTCTCAGAGCCCGAAGTGCGAGCGATGATGTTGCTGCGCGCGAACGTGCTGGTCCTCGGTTTCAGCGGAGTCCGGCTGGAACTTATCGAGGCCCTTTGTGAACTGCTGAATCGCCGTGTGTGCCCGGTAATTCCAGAGAAAGGTTCTGTCGGCGCCAGTGGCGATCTCGCTCCGCTTGCGCATTTGGCATTAACCCTGATCGGGGAAGGCGAAGCGTTTTTTGAAGGCGAACGAATGCCGAGCGCCGATGCGTTAGAGCGGGCGAAACTGAAACCGGTACAGCTCGAGCCTAAGGAAGGGCTCGCACTGCTCAATGGCACGCAGGGAATGCACGCAGTGGGCGGGCTCGCGCTTCTTCGCGCCAAACGCCTCGCGCGCGTCGCTGATGTTTGCGGCGCAATGAGTCTCGAAGCGCTTTTGGGCACGTTCGCCGCCTTCGATTTGCGGTTGCAAAATGCCCGGCCGCATCCCGGGCAGAAAGCTGCTGCGGAACATCTCTTGTCGATCCTCGAAGGGAGTGAAATTCGCGAGTCGCATCTCGAGAACGATCCGCGCGTGCAGGATGCGTACAGCCTGCGTTGCATGCCGCAAGTGCACGGCGCAGTGCGCGGTGCGCTATCGCACTGCGAGAATGTGCTTCTCATCGAATCCGCCGCTGCGACTGATAATCCTCTGGTGTTTTCGGAAAATGGCGACGTGATTTCGGGCGGTAATTTCCATGGCGCACCCCTAGCTCTCGCGCTCGACTATGCAGCAATTGCTCTTACCAGTCTGATGAGCATCAGCGAACGCCGGATCGATCGCTTGAATAACCCAGACAAGAATGAAGGGCTTCCGGCATTTCTGGCGCATCAACCCGGCTTGCAATCTGGCTTCATGATCGCTCACGTCGCCGCTGCTTCATTGCTCAATGAAGCGCGCGTGCTAGCGCATCCGGCCAGCATTGACAACATCACCACCTCTGGCGGAAAAGAAGATCACGTTTCAATGGGAATGACTTCCGCATTGAAGCTGCGATCAATTGTCGATCTTGCCGAGAATTTGCTGGCCATCGAATTGCTGTCCGCGGCTGAGGGTTTGGAACATCGGCGTCCATTGAAAGCCGGCGTTGCGGTCGAGGGCGCATTCGCTGCGGTGCGCAGAATCGCGCCGCCACTCACACAGGATCGTGCGCTATCGGGTGACATCGCGCGTCTTGCCGAAGCGATTCACCGGGGCGATTTTGATAGCGAACGCGAAAAAGTATGAGCGGAAGACGAATCATCCACGCGCCGCGCGGCGCCGAACGCAGTTGCAAAGGCTGGCACCAAGAAGCGGCCATGCGGATGCTGATGAATAATCTGGATCCTGACGTCGCCGAGAATCCGGATCAGCTGGTCGTTTACGGCGGAACAGGTCGTGCCGCGCGAAGTTGGGAAGCATTCGACGCTATCGTGCGTTCGCTGCGGGAGCTCGAAAACGACGAGACACTTCTCGTGCAATCTGGAAAACCGGTCGGTAAATTCCCGACGCACGACGAAGCGCCGCGCGTCTTGATCGCGAATTCCAACCTCGTCGGTCAGTGGAACAACTACGCCGAGTTCAATCGGCTTGAGCGAATGGGGCTGACCATGTACGGACAAATGACTGCCGGTTCATGGATTTACATCGGTAGCCAGGGAATTGTGCAGGGAACGTTCGAGACTTTTGCCGCCGCCGGGCGCAAACATTTAGGTGGCTCGCTCGATGGAAAATTTGTTTTAACCGGTGGACTGGGCGGAATGGGCGGCGCGCAACCGCTCGCTGCCACCATGAACGGTGGGGTTTTCCTAGGCGTCGAAGTCGATCCGGCGCGCATCGAGAAGCGACTGAAGAGCGGTTACTGCGATAAGATCGCACGTTCGCTCGATGAGGCTCTCAAGTTGATTGATCAGGCGCGAAAAGATGGAAAGCCGCTTTCCGTCGGACTCGTTGGAAATTGCGCCGATGTTTTGCCGGAAATCGTGAAACGCGGAATTGTGCCCGATGTTCTCACGGATCAAACCAGCGCGCACGACGCGTTGAACGGCTACGTTCCGCATGGGATATCGCTCGAAGACGCGCTCGTTTTGCGTAGGAAAAATCCAGACGAATACATCGAGCGCGCAATGCATTCGATGGCCGTGCATGTCGAAGCGATGCTCGCGCTGAAAAAGAAAGGCGCGGTCACGTTCGATTACGGAAACAACATTCGCGCCCAGGCAAAAAAGGCCGGCGTCAAAAACGCGTTCGAGATTCCCGGGTTTGTCCTCGAATACATTCGTCCGTTATTTTGCGAAGGACGCGGTCCATTTCGCTGGGTGGCACTGAGCGGTGATCCCGAGGATATCCTGCGCACCGACAAACTCGTGCTCCAGTTATTTCCGAAAAACCAAACGCTTGCCCGCTGGATCAAGCTTGCGGAGAAACGGATTCACTATCAGGGATTGGCTGCGCGGATTTGCTGGCTCGGTTACGGTGAGCGCGCCGAGTTTGGCGTTGCCATGAATGAACTTGTTAGGCGCGGCGAGATTAACGCGCCAATCGTGATCGGGCGCGATCATCTCGACGCGGGTTCGGTCGCATCGCCGAATCGTGAAACCGAAGGCATGCTCGATGCCAGCGACGCGATCGCCGACTGGCCGTTGCTCAATGCGCTCATCAATACCGCCGCTGGCGCATCGTGGGTGTCGATCCATAACGGCGGCGGCGTCGGCATTGGTTTCTCGCAGCACGCCGGCATGGTCGTCGTCGCGGATGGCACCAAAAATTCCAAGCGCCGGCTCGAGCGTGTTCTCACCAGTGATCCCGGCACTGGGATCCTTCGCCACGCTGATGCTGGTTACGCGAAAGCGATCGAATTTGCGACCGCGAAAAACATCGACCTCCCGATGCAGCCGCAAGCGCGAGATTGAAGTTGTAGCCGGCTTCGATGATGCCGGTTAGGAATGTCGCGCTTTAAAGACCCGCCGGGATCAATCCCGGCTGCAACTTCCCTGTGCCAGAGGCACGGAGATTTTTGCAGCAACCTACGTATCGGCGTAGTAATCAGCCGCAATCATATGCAGAAGCTGATCGAATGCGTGCCGAATTTTTCTGAAGGACGCGATCAAAATATCATTCGCCAGATCACCGATGCGATTGAATCGGTGGATGGCGTGTCGCTGCTCGATGTCGATCCTGGCGCGAGCACGAACCGAACGGTCGTGACGTTTGTTGGTAACCCTGAAGCCGCGGTAGAAGCGGCGTTTCGCGCGATCGAAAAGGCGGCAGAACTCATCGAGATGCGCAAACACAAAGGCGCGCACCCGCGCATGGGGGCGACTGATGTTTGCCCATTCATTCCTGTGAGCAATGTAAGTTGGGAGGAAGCAATCGATTGTGCAAATCGCCTGGGGAAACGTGTCGGCGATGAGCTGAAAATCCCCGTCTATCTCTACGAGCGAGCAGCCAAAAATAACACTCGATCGAATTTGTCGGTAATTCGAGCAGGCGAATACGAAGGATTTTTCGAGAAAATAAAGCAGCCAGAGTGGAAACCGGATTTCGGGCCGGCCGTTTTCAATGAAAAAGGGGGTGGGACGGTGATCGGTGTTCGCGATTTTCTGGTCGCCTACAATGTGAACCTGAACACGAAATCGGTACGGCGCGCGAACTCCGTCGCCTTCGATGTGCGAGAGCAGGGGAGAGTGAAGACGAAAGACGGCACGCCATGGGGGAAACCGGTGCTGGATGCACATGGCGAACCGGTGCGCATTCCCGGGATGCTGAAGCATGTCAAAGCCATCGGCTGGTTTGTGGAGGAATACGGCATCGCGCAGGTGTCCATGAATCTTACCAACATCGAGGAGACGCCGTTGCATGTTGCGTTCGATGCATGCGTCGAAGCCGCAGCAAAGCGCGGCTTGCGCGTGACCGGCTCGGAGATCGTCGGCATGGTGCCAAAAAAATGTTTGGTCGATGCCGGCCGCTATTTTCTCCGCAAGCAGCGATGGTCAGAGGGTGTTTCCGAGAAAGAGTTAATCGACATAGCGATTCGCTCCATGGGCTTGGGTGAACTGAAGCCTTTCGATCCGAAAGCGAAGGTGATTGAATTGAAGATCGAATCTGCTGAGCACAAGCCGTCCCTACTGAAAATGAATCTGCGCGAATTTTGCGATGAAACCTTGAGCGATTCGCCCGCGCCGGGTGGCGGTTCCGCAGCCGCGTTGATAGGCGCATTAGGCGCATCGTTAGGCGGAATGGTCGCAAATCTTTCGGCGGGAAAACGGGGCTGGGACGATAAGATCGAGTATTTCAGCGATTGGGCAGTGAAGGCGCAGCAACTCAAGGATGAACTGCTGTCACTTGTGGATGAAGACACGGCCGCGTTCAACAAAGTAATGGACGCATTTGGGTTGCCCAACGAATCGGCGGAAGAAAAAGCAGCGCGCGCCGCAGCAGTCGAGCAGGCTACCAAATATGCCGCAGTGGTTCCGTTGAAAGTGATGGAGACTGCATCCAAGTCCTACGAACTACTTTCCGAGATGGCTGAAAAAGGAAACCCAGCTTCTATTTCAGACGTCGGCGTCGGTGCGCTTGCTGCGCGCGCTTGTATTGAAGGAGCGGCGCTGAATGTCTGCATCAACCTCGGCCAGTTAAAGGACGAAAAATTCAAGTCGTCGCTGCTCGAAAAACTTCACAAAATCAGCGCAGATTCCGAAGTGCGGTTCAAAAGGATCATTCAACTTGTCGAAGACAAGCTAAGCAAATCGTGAAGGCACTAGCTGTTCTTCACGCTTCGCAATTGGTCACGATCGCGGGCCCGAAACGGCCGCGTGTTGGCGGGGAGATGTCCGAACTCGCGATCATTCGCGATGGCGGAATGCTCATCCGCGATGGCAATATCGACGGCGTCGGCGCGAGTGAGGAGATCGAGGAAAAGGCCGGAGACGCAGAGGTAGTCGATGCTCGTGGGCAAGTTGTCTTGCCGGGATTTGTCGACGCGCACACCCATTTGGTTTTTGCAGGAAATCGGCTCGATGATTTTGAGCGGCGCATTAGGGGCGAAACCTACCAACAAATCACCGGAGCTGGCGGCGGGATTTGGTCAACGGTGGAGAAGACGCGCGGGGCGAGCGATGTCGACCTTCTCGCACAAGCGAAGAAACACGCAGAATGGTTTTTGCGCTGCGGAACGACGACCGTCGAAGGCAAATCTGGTTATGGGCTGACACTGGATGATGAGCTGAAGATTTTGCGCGTGATGCGGCAGCTCAATCGAGAAACGTCACTGGAAATTGTGCCCACTTTCCTCGGTGCGCATGCGGTCCCGCGCGAGATGAGTGCCAACGCATATCCCGACCTTGTGATCGACAAAATGCTGCCGCGCGTCGCGGAGGAGAAACTTGCCGAGTTTTGCGATGTTTTCTGTGAGCACGGCTATTTCGACATTACGCAGGCACGCAAAATTCTAAGTTCCGCAAAAAAGCTCGGACTCAAACTACGCGGGCATGTCGATCAACTGACGAATTGTGGCGGGGCGAAGTTGATGGCAGAGCTCGGTGCGGCAAGTGCAGATCATTTGGAAAAAACAGATAAGCAGGGGGTCGCAGCGTTGAAATCCGCTGGGGTGCAACCTGTCCTCTTGCCGGGTTCGGTTTATGCGCTTGGGTCGACGTGTTATCCGCGCGCGCGCGCAATGATCGACGCAGGTCTCGCCGTCGTGCTTGCGACAGATTTCAACCCGGGCTCGTCCCCGACCCCGAGCATGCCGATGATTTTGTCGCTGGCGTGCACACAAATGAAAATGTCGCCCGCGGAAGGGATCACGGCAGCAACAATTAACGCCGCGTATAGCCTCGATCGCGGAAACAAGATCGGTTCGCTTGAGTCAGGCAAGGTCGCCAACTTCTCGATGTTCGATTGCGAAGATTATCGTGAGTTGGCGTATTGGTTTGGAATTCCGCAGACGAATTCGGTTTACGTTAAGGGTGAGCGTATCGTCGGCGCTTGACATAAACACCACTACAATCGTCGCTTTCTGTAATGAAGGTTGAGGTAGAAAGGCAGCCAGGCTTCGTATCGAAGCTCCAGATTGAATTGCCGCCCAACGAGGTGTCGAAAGAGTGGGATGCAATCGCGAATAGCTTCGCGCGAATCGCGAAAATTCCGGGCTATCGGCCGGGGAAGGCTCCACGCGCCGTGATCGACAAACGATTTCGTAAGGAAATTCAGGAGGAGCTAACCAAAAAACTCGTCTCAAAAAGTTACCACGAAGCAATCGAACAGGAGCAGCTGCGCGTGGCTTCGCTGACCAATATCGAAGACGTCGAGTTCAGCGAGGACAAGTCCATGCGGTTTCGGGCGACTGTCGTGACCGCCCCGGAGTTCGACCTGCCGGACTACAAGAACGTCCCGGTGCAATTACCGGACACAAGAGTTTCTGATGCCGAAGTGGAAGCAGCGCTGGAACGTTTGCGCGATCAAGCG
>JBKPQL010000033.1:0-6695 GCA_046734045.1 Verrucomicrobiota bacterium | reverse complement strand
CTGGTTTAGTCGGTTCACGGTGGTGTCGATTTTTTGCACTGTACCGCGGAGATCGCTCACGAGAGCGCCACCTTCGCGCGTGAGATCGTCGATACCGGTCTCGCGCGTTCCGTCGATGAATGCGTTCTTGGGCAAATAGCCCGTCGGCCGCCCTGTTGGCGGCGTTACGGTGACGAAACGATCGCCCAACAGTCCCGAGCTTCCCACGGTGAATTTGCTGCCGATGGGAAGTTTCACGTAGTCGTAAATGCGCAACGGCACCAGCACACCGGAGCCGTCGCGAACGAGGCGCGGACCGCCCGCGACCTTCCCAATTCTCGCGCCCGCCAGCAAGACATCTGTCCCTTTCAAAAGCCCGCTCGCATCGTTGAAGCGGACCGTGAGAGGATAATACGTCTTGAAACCCTCCCCTAGCCTGCCGAATTGCACGACCAGCGCGCCTAACATCGCCAATCCCACAAAAACGAAAATGCCGACTTTAAATTCCAAACCTCGCTCGTGCCGGTTCATCTTGAATACTTATTGTCGATCTTGGCGTTGATTTCGCAAGGTATGGGCCCCCGTCGTAGAGGTGAATACGGACCGCGGGGCGCTCGATGTCAGTCGCTCCTGCCTTCGGAGCGCCCGAGCAGAAAATCCTGAATGAGCGGATCGGTCGATTGTTGAAGCTGACTCGCGGTTCCGTTAAAATAAATGCGGCCTTCGTGCAAATACACAATCCGGTCGGCTACATCGAATGCGCTTTTCATATCGTGGGTGACAACGACGCTAGTCATTCCAAAGCGCCGTTGCAGCCGGCGAATTAATCTATTAATGCTGTCCGCGACCACGGGATCGAGACCAGATGTGGGCTCATCGTACAACACACAGGAGGGCCGGCGAATGATGGAGCGAGCGAGACCAACGCGTTTTTTCATTCCGCCGCTTAAGCTCTCCGGCATTTTATCTTCCTGCCCCTCCATTTCCATCACTTCAAGCATCTCATTTACTTTTGCGCGCAGATTGTCCGGGTCGCGCTCACCGGCCTCGTGCAATGGGAAGGCGATGTTTTCTTCCACGGTCATTGAATCAAAGAGCGCGCCGCCTTGAAAAAGGATGCCCACTTTCTGCCGGATCGTACCGAGTTGGCGCTCGTTCATTCCAATAATGTTTTGCCCCTGGATCCAAATTTCTCCCGTGTCCGGTTCCATCAATCCCACCAGATGTTTAAGCAAAACGCTTTTACCGCCGCCGCTTCGTCCAATGATGGCAAGGGTCTCACCGGTTGCGACTTCAAGGTCGATGCCGCGCAGAATTTCCTGTTGTCCGATTCTTTTCGCCAATGCCCGCACCGCGATCATCGGCGAAGCGGTACCGGAGGCTAAACGAGGCTTAATGGAGGGCTTGAGAGATGGTGGCGCTTCAATCATCGCAACGTCATAAACACTCAACTCTCGAGTCTCTACTTTCAATTCATTACTCCAAAACTCCCATTACTCCGTTCATTGATACCCTGCTGGGTAAATGATGTTGAACATCATGGTAAGGAAAAAATTGCAAATCAGAACCGCAAGCGAAGCGTTCACCACGGCCTCAGTCGTGGCCCGACCGACGCCGACCGCGCCTTCGCGTGTGGTCAATCCCTTATGGCAACTGATGAACACAATAAGTATCCCGAAACAGAACGCTTTTGACAGACCCATAATGATGTCACGGCTGCGCGTCCAGCGCACCATGTTCGCCATGTAGTAAGTGCCATTAATGTCGAGCATGAAAATCGCAACGAAATAACCGGCGGCGATACCAACGGCGATGCACTCTGCCACCAGCAGCGGCATCGATAACATCATGGCCAACGCGCGCGGGACGACCAAGTAATCAACGGGATAAACCGCGAGCGCGCGCAACGCGTCGATTTGCTCGGTTACTTTCATCGTGCCGATCTCGGCCGACATTGCCGCGCCGACGCGACCAGCCACCATCAGAGCGGTAAGGACCGGGGCGAGTTCACGGCAAAGCGCCACTGAAACCACCGCACCTACGGCGGATCCCATTCCCAGCTTGTTAAACTGGAAAAATGTTTGCGCCGAGAACACTGCGCCGGTAAATCCACCGGTGATTACGACAACGAGCTGCGAAAGCAATCCAACCTCGACGATTTGATTAAGAAACAACTTCCAGCGGAGCTTGTGCGTGAAGATGGAACGAAATGTATCAGCCGTGAGCAAAACGAGCTCGCCCAAATATTGGAAAAACGCAAGCAGCGGTGCGCCCAGAGCGTTAAAGAGTCGAACCATTATTCCCTGCCATCTGTGATCAGCATTTCATGAACGGTCAAATTTCGCCAGGACGCGCTGCGCCTATTCACCGAGGCCCGTTGGGCGGCAGTCTAGCAAGTGAATCGTACGATGCAATGTGCTAGACGCAGCGCGCCGCAGTTTGCACAGTGCGTGAAGCCGCGATAAAAATTGCCGATCCAAAAAATGAGGCGCGTCGTTCAGGTTCTGTTCGCGGGGAATTTCCTGCTTGGCGCGATATTTCTCGGCGGTTGCCAGACCATGCCGGAAGGAATTCAACAGGCACGCATCGAGATGGCCCAGCGCATCGCCGCCGAGCCGGCGGGAGATTACTACATCGGTCGGCGTTATTACAAACCCGACTTCAAATTCTGGGGCTACGTTCGGCGGCCGGGTCAGCCGTGGAGTACGGCGCAGCTCGTGATGCTCAATGAAAAACAAAAACTGACACCAGATCGCGAGCGACTCGAGTTCGGCAGCGATAATAATTACGAATACAAACTGTACGGCTACTTCAGCGGCGACAAGGTTTACGAACCAGCCAGTAACGGCATTTATCCGGAGTTCGTGTTGCAGGGTTACGAGCTAATCTCGACGAATCCCCCGCCAATCTTTAAAAGCCAGTTCCAAGGGAGCCCAAGCGCAACGGAGTTGCGTTACACGGTCGAAAGACCGGAATGAATGTTGGCTTCGCTACTTTAAATCCTTAAAACACTGAAGCGTTGAACCGGAATCCGCTGTAACGACGTGACGCTTTAACGATTCACACTTCGTAAACATGACAGAATCCGCGACTGCTCTCGGCCGGAAGGACGCCCTGGTCGAGGAATTCCTGCGTTACCTCAGGGTCGAGCGAAATGCTTCGCCGCGTACGATCAAGGCCTATCGCCAAGCGTTGGATGCGTTTCGACAAGAACACAAAACGCCGTGGAAAAAATTCGTGGCGGAAGACTTCCGGAATTATCTCTTCATGTTGATGAAGCGCGGCCAGGCGCGTTCTTATGTGCGGCTGCAATTCTCCGCGCTGCGCACGTTTTATCAGTTTCTTGCTGCGCGAAAAGGTCTGCGCGCGAATCCGGTCCGTGAAGTGCAATTGCCGAAGATCGAAAAAAAGCTTCCGCTCGTGCTGACGCGCCAGCAAATCGACGAGTTGCTCACAGCGCCACTCAAGATCGACAAAAACCGGGCGGCGCCGACTTGGATGCCGTTGCGAGACGTGGCGATCATGGAGCTTTTTTACAGCAGTGGTCTACGGTTAAGCGAACTGACTGCGCTCAATGTCGCCGATGTCGATCTTTACACCGAGTCAGTGCGGGTTTTGGGCAAAGGTCGGAAGGAACGAGAGTGCCCGATCGGCCTGCCCGCGCTTGAAGCGATCTCGCGTTATCGCGCCGCGGCCAACGTGCATGCAGGGCCGCTCTTTATAAACAAGCGGCGAGGCCGAATGTCAGCGCGCTCGATCTGGCTCGTTTTGAAACGCTATCTGCGCCACACGTCGATTCCAATTTCAATCAGTCCGCACAAGTTGCGTCATAGTTTTGCGACACACCTGCTTGATCGCGGCGCCGATTTGCGCAGTGTGCAGGCGTTGCTCGGTCACGCTAGTCTTTCAACGACGCAGATCTACACGCACGTCACAGTCGAGCGTTTAAAGAAAGCTTACGCGGACGCGCATCCGCGCGCGTAATTATTCGCTGACGACCCCAGCCAAGTCCGCTTTTTCGCGTCCTGTACGAAAAGTCAGTTTGCCTTCCCCGACTGTGACTTCGACACGGTCACCGGTCTTCACATTGCCGCGGAGCAATTCTTCCGCGAGCGGGTCCTCGAGATAGCGTTCCACAGCGCGGCGCATTGGTCGTGCGCCATACTGCGGATCGTATCCTTTGTCGATGAGGAATTCCTTGGCGCTTTGCTTCAGCTCGATGTGGACTTCTTTGGCTTTGATGCGGGTGAGTACCTTGTCCACCTCGAGATCGACAATGCGCAACAGCTCCGGTTTGCCAAGCGGATGGAAGACGATCGTTTCATCAAGCCGATTGAGGAACTCCGGCTTAAACACGCGCTTGGTTTCGTCGAGAATTTTGTCGCGCATCGAATTGTAATCGTGTCCTTCTACCGGCGCGCCGAAACCCATCACGGTCTGTTTCTTGAGCAAGTCCGCGCCTACATTTGAAGTCATGATGATGATCGTGTTGCGGAAATCGATCTTGCGCCCCAGTGAGTCGGTGATCTTGCCGTCTTCCAGAATTTGCAAAAGCAAATGCATCACGTCAGGATGCGCTTTCTCGATTTCGTCAAACAGAACCACCGAATACGGCCTGCGCCGCACTGCCTCGGAAAGCTGGCCGCCTTCCTCGTAACCTACGTAGCCCGGCGGCGACCCGATCAAACGGGAAGCAGTGAATTTTTCCATGTACTCCGACATGTCGATTTGAATCAATGCGTCGGGATCGCCGAACATAAATTCCGCTAACTTGCGTGCGAGATAAGTCTTGCCGACTCCAGTCGGGCCGAGAAAGACGAACGAGCCAATTGGGCGCCTGGGATCTTTAAGGTCGGCGCGTGAGCGCCGCAACGCTTTGCTGATTGCCGTGACAGCTTCGTCCTGGCCAACAACCCGCTGCTTCAGCTCCGCTTCCATCCTGAGGAGTTTCTGCGTCTCTTCCTCCTCCATCCGCTGTAGCGGAACACCGGTTACTTTCGAAATGATGTGCATCATGTCGTCTGCCGTGACCACGACCTCTTTCTCTTCGCGCTCCTCCCGCCACTTATTCAGAATTTCGTCGAGCTTTTCCTTTGTGTGTTTCTCCTTGTCGCGGAGCGCAGCCGCTTTTTCAAAATCCTGAGCCTTGATTGCTCCTTCTTTTTCCAGGCGAATATCTTCGATTTCCTTCTCGATCTCTTTAACGTCGGGCGGACGCGTCATCGCATTGATGCGGGCGCGCGCTCCTGCTTCATCCATGACATCGATGGCTTTATCGGGGAGAAAACGGCCCGTTATGTAACGATCTGAAAATCTGACCGCCGTCTCGAGCGCTTCGTCGGTCAGTTTTGCTTTATGGTGCGCCTCGTATTTCGGGCGCAAACCTTTTAGAATTTGGATTGCTTCATCGACAGTAGGCGCATCAACTTTGATCGTCTGGAAGCGACGTTCGAGTGCTGCGTCTTTCTCGATGTATTTGCGGTACTCGTTCATCGTCGTTGCGCCGACACACTGCAATTCTCCGCGACTTAGTGCCGGCTTAATGATATTCGATGCATCCATCGCGCCCTCGGCCGAACCGGCGCCCACAATCGTGTGCAGCTCGTCGATAAAAAGAATTACGTTCTTAGAACGGCGAATCTCGTCCATCACGGCTTTGATGCGCTCTTCGAACTGGCCGCGGTATTTTGTCCCTGCGACCATCAATGCCAGATCGAGCGTAATAACTCTTTTGTCGCGCAAGAGCTCAGGCACGTTGCCGTTTGCGATCTCTTGCGCCAGTCCTTCAGCAATTGCAGTTTTGCCGACGCCGGCCTCACCGATTAGAACCGGATTGTTTTTGGTCCTCCGGCAAAGCACTTGAATCACACGCTCGATTTCATTCCGCCGGCCAATCACCGGATCGAGTTCGCCTTTCCTTGCCAGATCAGTCAGGTCACGGCCAAATGCGCGGAGCGCGGGAGTTTTGACATCTCGTTTCGCTGGTTCGGCGCTCTCCTGATCTGCATCGGACGGCATGAAATTCGGATCGAGCTCTTTAAGAATTTCGTTTCGGGTGCGCTCGATATCGAGCTCAAGACTCTTGAGCACTCGTGCGGCCACCCCTTCGCCTTCGCGCAGAAGGCCAAGCAAAATATGCTCCGTCCCAACGTAGGAATGATTGAGGGCTTTGGCTTCCTTCCCCGCGAGGGCCAGCACTTTCTTGACCCGCGGCGTATATGGAACGTTGCCGACGATTTTTGTTTCCGGGCCGGAGCCCACCTGCTTTTCCACTTCCATCCGCACGGTCTCAAGGTCGAGCCCCATCTTTTGCAAAACATTTACCGCTACTCCCTGGCCCAGCTTGATGAGTCCTAACAAGAGATGTTCGGTGCCGACGTAATTGTGATTAAACCGGTCGGCTTCCTTACGGGCAAGCGCCAGAACTTGTTGCGCGCGCGGTGTGAAATTATTCATCTTAGCTGGCCCTGGCAGCCGAGCCATTCCCCGACTCCCTGGCCATTTTACTAATATCAGGTTTAGGAAGCAGTTTCAAACGGTCGCGAATAATTTGGGCGCGCAAGTAATCGCGCTCTTCCGCATTTAACTTCTGTTCCGAGGATTTCTGCAAATGCGCGGGCTGCGTGTCGATGAACAATTCATCGATTGACAAACGGTGACCCTGTGGAAATGCGCCCAGGTCGATGCCGAGCTTGATGATCGACAATAAATTGAGC
>JBKPQL010000032.1:0-65772 GCA_046734045.1 Verrucomicrobiota bacterium | reverse complement strand
CCCGGCGGGACTCAAGTGCCGCGCAGCGTGGTGGAGGCAATGAACGATTATCTTTATCATCACAACGCCAACACGCATTGGGCTTATCCGACAAGCGAAGAGACCGACTCCATAATCGATTCTGCCCGGAGCGTGCTGGCTGATTTTCTAAACGCAAGGCCAACCGAAATCGTGTTTGGCGCCAACATGACGACATTAACGTTTCATCTCGCCCGCGCTCTCGCTCGCGGCTACGAACGCGACGACGAGATTTTGGTAACGGAGCTTGAGCATCATGCCAACATCGCGCCTTGGCGGGCGCTCGAGAAAGAACGCGGCGTGAAAGTGTGCGTGGCGAAAATGATTACTGAAACTGGCGAACTGGATTGGGACGATTTTTCGCGGCAATTGACCGGACGCACAAAGCTGGTGGCGCTCGGTGCGGCATCGAACGCTCTCGGCACGATCAATGATGTGCGGCGCGCCGCGAAAATGGCACATTCGTTAGGCGCGCAAATTTTTATCGATGCCGTCCATTACGCTCCACATGGGTTGATCGATGTGCGCGATTGGGATTGCGACTTTCTCGCATGTTCCGCCTACAAATTCTACGGCCCGCACATCGGAATTCTCTATGGCCGATATGACCTGCTCAGTTCGCTCGATTTTCCGAAATTGCTCCCGGCACCCGACTCCGCGCCGGAACGGGCCGAAACCGGGACGCAGAATCATGAAGGAATTGCAGGGGCAGCGGCTGCGATCGATTTTCTCGCCTCCCTCGCTTCGGGTGCAACCCGGCGTGAACGCCTGCGCGCTGCATTCCAGCAGCTGCACGAACGCGGCGACGCATTGTTCACGCAGCTTTGGAATGGACTACGCGAAATAGGCCGCGTTCGTCTCTACGGGCCCCAGCCCGGCACGCCACGCACACCAACGATTGCCTTCACTGTGGGCAGCATGCCGTCGATTGATGTCGCGAAGCAGTTGGCGGAGCGGGGAGTTTTCCTCTCACACGGCGACTTTTACGCAATGACGGTAGTCGAGCGGTTAGGCCAAGCTCCGCACGGAGTGGTCAGAACTGGTTGTGCCTGCTACACCATGCCGGAAGAAGCGGATCGTCTTCTAGTCGGCGTGCGCGCATTGTAGCTTTTCTCGCTCTCGCGCCTTTGTCAGGATGGGAGGATGAAGCATCTTCTTCTGACCTTGCTCTTCCCTATGACGATACCAGCTCAGACTATGCAGCAGCTGACTGAACAGTTAGGCAAAACTGTTCTATACGGCGACATCGCACTTTCTCCCGATGCCAAACATGTCGCGTGGGTGCAATCGACTGCCGCCACAACATCGAAGCAGACTTACATTCGTGAGACTTCGGGAAATGCGCCGGCAAAACTCGTTAACATTCCCATTACTGGCGAGAGGACTGATTTCGATCCCGCATGGTCTCCCGATTCCAAGACGCTCGCAGCTTTTTCAAGCGCGGGCGAGAAAGAACAGCGGCAACTATGGACGGTAAAGGCGGATGGTTCCGATCCGAAAAGAATTACACAGCTGAGCGGATACGCAGCGCGTCCCCGTTGGTCGCACGATGGCAAACAGATTGCCTTTCTTTACGTAGAAGGCGCCGGTGGCGGTGGTCCGTTAATGGCCGCACCCGCCACGACTGGCGTGATCGACAGCGCGATTCATAATCAGCGGATCGCTGTTCTGGATGTTGCTACAGGCCAATTGCGGCAGGTTTCGCCGGCCAATCTTCGCATCTATGATTACGATTGGTCGCCTGACAACAAAATCTTTGTCGCGGCGGCGGCGCCCGGTCCGGGCGACAATAATTGGTGGATCGCGCAGATTTATACGATCGACATCGCAAACAGCAACGCCACGTCAATCTACAAACCTTCTCTCCAAGTGGCGGTTCCGCGTTGGTCGCCGGATGGCAAGTCGATCGCATTCATTGAAGGCTTGATGAGCGACGAAGGATTTCACGGTGGAGATCTATTTACGATCTCAGCCGCCGGCCAGGGCCTAACAAACCGCACGCTAGGTCGTAAAAGCTCGGTAAGTTCGCTCTTCTGGCTGACGCCGGATCGCATCCTTTTCACCGAAATAGTTGGCGGCGGAACTGCGATCTCTGAATTAACGCTCGCCGATAATTCTGCGCGAACAATTTGGAAAGGCGCGGAGCACCTTCACGCGTTCGGTAATTTCCCAAACTTTGCTGTTTCCAAGAATGGCAAATTCGCGGCCGCAGACCGCAGCAGCTTTGAGACGCCACCGGAAATCTGGGCTGGATCGATTGGTGATTGGCATCAGCTGACCAGCAACAACTCAGGTATAACGGCGTCTTGGGACAAAGCCGAGAATCTTGAGTGGACTAACGACAGCTTCAACATTCAAGGCTGGCTTTTGTCGCCCGCGAAAGTGGACTCCGGCCAGAAATATCCCATGGTCGTTCTCATCCATGGCGGACCTTCAAGCGCGGAAATGCCGGACTGGCCGGCTTCATTTGGAATGTCCAGAGCCATCATCGCCGCTCTCTCGTCACGAGGTTACTACGTGTTGATGCCGAATCCTCGTGGGAGCTACGGTCAGGGCGAAGAGTTCACCCGCGCAAACGTGAAAGATTTTGGCGGCGGCGATCTGCGCGACATCCTCGCCGGCGTCGATGCGGCGATAAAAAAATATCCAATCGATCCGGCGCGTCTCGGCGTGACCGGCTGGAGTTACGGCGGGTTCATGACCATGTGGACTGTCACGCAAACCAACCGTTTCCGAGCCGCTGTCACGGGCGCGGGCATTGCTAATTGGCAAAGTTACTATGGCGAAAACTTGATCGATCAATGGATGATCCCGTTCTTCGGCGCCTCCGTGTACGATGATCCCGCCGTTTACGAGAAAAGTTCGCCTATTCATTTCATCAAGAATGTGAAGTCCCCCACCCTCGTCATCGTCGGCGAGCGCGATGCGGAATGCCCTGCGGCGCAATCTTACGAATTCTGGCATGCGTTAAAGACGCTCGGTGTGCCGACGCAGCTCGTCGTATATCCCGGCGAAGGCCATCTCTTCCTAGAGCCAAAGCACCAAGCCGATCGAATGGATCAGACGGTCGCATGGTTCGACAAATATTTGAAGCATTGATGCCAAAGTACCTTGTGATTAGCACGAGCGGTAATCCCGACAGCAACAGTCGCCGCATGGGCCGCGTCGCTTTCGCGCATCTGCAAAAACGAAAAGTACATTGCGATTGGATCGACATTCGCGAACTGGACCTGCCACTCTGCGACGCGAACAAATGTTATGGGATGCCCAGCTCAAGAAAACTGAGCGCGGCGATTGAACATGCCGACGGCATCCTCATTGCTGCGCCCGTTTACAATTACGATGTCGCCGCCGCGGCTAAGAACATGATCGAGCTTAGCGGGAACGCGTGGCAAAACAAAATCGTCGGCTTCCTTTGCGCAGCCGGAGGCACAGCCAGTTATATGTCGGTCATGGCATATGCTAATAGTCTCATGCTCGATTTTCGCTGCGTGATTATCCCCCGCTTCGCCTTTGCCACGGCCGACGCTTTCGACGGCGAACGCATCACCGAGAAAAAAATCACCCGGCGCATCGAACAGGTCGCCGACGAGCTCGTCCGCTTCACCAACGCGCTCCGCGGCTAGCGCGCATTTCAGCGTTTTAGTTTTTCAGCGCCTCAGGTTTTCGCTTCCGGAGTCACTCGCAACACAATTTTTCCGCGCGTGTGACGCGTCTCGATTTGCTCATGCGCCTTGGCAGCTTCAGTTAATGGAAAAGTTTGCGACACGATTGGTGTGATCTTGTTCGCCTCGATCAACTTCGTCAGCTCCTGGAGAACGTTTGCATCGGGATGCGCCATCACTCCCGAACAGCGAATGCCGCGTTTGTCGCATTCGGCCGGATCGGGATCGCCAGTGATTGATACAATGACGCCGCCTTTCTTCACGACGCCATAAGATGCCGGGAGCGTATCCGCACGAACACAGTTCAGAACAACATCGACATCCTTCACGACGTCCTGGAATTTCGTCGTCGTGTAATCGATCGGCTGATCAACCCCGAGTTGCTTGAGCAAATCCTGGTTTGCGCTCGAAGCCGTCGCGATCACTTTTGCGCCCCGCGCTTTCGCGATTTGCACCGCAAAAGATCCAACCCCGCCAGAACCGCCATGAATCAGCACGGTCCGTCCCGTGTCAATCTTAGCCGTGTCGATGAGTGCTTGCCAGGCCGTCGTCGCCGCTAATGGAACCGCAGCGGCCTTTTCAAAATCAATGTTCTCCGGCTTGAGCGACATCTCGCCTTCTTCGGCAATCGCAAACTCGGCGTAACCCCCGCCGCGCATGATCGACAGGTACGCATAAACTGCATCGCCAGCTTTGAACTTCGTTACCTTGCCTCCTGTTCTTTCGACCACACCCGCGATATCATAACCGATGATCCTTGACCGTTTGTCGAGTCCTCTCTTCGACAGCATTCCCTTCCGCACGTACGCATCCACCGGATTAACCGCGGCTGCCATGACACGCACGAGAACCTCATCATCTTTCGGCTCCGGTCGCGGCACCTCTTCCAATTTTAATGCTTCCGGCCCGCCGTACTCGCGCAACACCACCGCTTTCATCAGCGGCGCTGTTGCGGCATGCGCAGAAAAGACGGCGACAGCCGCAAACGCAATTACCTTCAGCACTCGTAAAATTCGCATTGCCTCCAGAATTATTTGCCGATTAAAATAAAAACGCCAGCGGCTAGCGCCACGACATAGAGTAGAAAGATGGCTGGTCCGAGATTCAAGCCGAGTCCTAAAAGGCCATCGACGATCAAGTAAACCGCGAGTAAAAGCATGCCGATATTTTTAGTCATTTTCATGAGCTGCATTTAAACGCAGAGGAGACGGAGCGCACCGAGTAATTGTTGTTCGTTTTCCTCCGCGATATCTGCGAATTCTGCGGTAAAATTGAAACTCTAGAATTGCATTCCTGCTTTCCTGCGTTCCTTAGAGGTTGAATGCAGATCGAAGCACGCGGAGAGGTCTGGCCGCTTAAAGAACCGTTTCGGATTTCGCGCGGGAGTCGCAGTGAAGCGCGAGTCGTGGTTGTGACGGTGACCGATGGCGAGCATGTCGGCCGCGGCGAAGGCGTTCCGCTCGCGCGTTACAATCAGAACACCGCTTCGGTTTTGGCGCAGATCGAATCGGTCAAGGGCGAGAAAAATTTGGATCGACATAAACTGCAACAGCTGCTGCCGCCAGGCGCTGCCCGCAATGCGTTGGACTGTGCGCTGTGGGATTTGGAGGCGAAGATTTCTGGCAAACGCGTCTGGGAATTGGCGAATATTCCGAATGTCGATCAAGTCGAAACGTCTTTCACGATCAGTCTCGACACACCGGGTAAAATGGCGGAATCAGCAAGCGCTGCAGCGAATGCGCCGATCCTGAAGCTTAAGCTCGGCGGCGACGAGCTTGACCTCGAACGAGTCGAAGCCGTGCGCGAAGCGGCGCCTGCGGCGCGCCTGCTAGTCGACGCGAACGAATCGTGGTCGCCGACTCACTATGAAAAGGTTGTGCCGTCATTCCGCCAGTGCGGCATCGCACTGATCGAACAACCGTTTCCAGCCGACGCCGACGAAATGCTCCAAACTCTCGATCATCCGATTCCGGTGTGCGCCGATGAAAGTTGCCACACCACGGCTGATCTTCCGCGGCTGACGAATCGCTACGAAATGATTAACGTAAAGCTCGACAAAACCGGTGGACTAACCGAAGCGCTCCGCTTGTGTGAGCGCGCCGGTTTCAAACTGCTGATCGGTTGCATGGTCTGTACTTCGTTAGGGATCGCGCCGGCTCGCCTTCTCGCGAATTCTGCTGATTACGTCGATCTCGACGGCCCATTACTCCTCGCCCGCGATCGCGATCACTCGGTGCCGTACGCGACTGGAAGAATTGGAATTCCTCCGCGCGAACTGTGGGGTTAGAGATCTCTCCTTTTTGCACTTCAGTCCTGGCGGAACCTTGCGAAAGCGAATTGAGTTGGGCGTCTCGGTCGCTGCACTAAGAAACCGTTCAGACGCCGTCGGGTCTAGTTTCCGGCGCGTGCGGGGTCTGTTGCGGCGTAAAATCTTGACCGCTCAAGGCGCCTTGCGCATTCGCCTCAGCGGCTCTCTTTGCAGCCCACCTGGCTTTCATTGCAGCCGCAAGCTGCGCACGGCGTTCGGGCGAGAGATTAAGTTTTTTCTTCGTTTTCTTGGCGGTGCTCGGTTTCTTCGCGCCAGTTGTTTGCGCAAGTGACTTCTTTTCGGTTGCCGTAGAAGGCTTGGCAGCCGCGCGAGCCGCGCCAGCGCGTGCAGCCGATTTCTTTCTGGCTTTCGTCGCTTTTGCTGTTTCCGCCGCCTGCAGTTTTTGTTTCAGCTTGGCCAGTTTCTTTGGCCCTTCTTGCAGACGCTTCTCAAGTCGTCGGATCTTTTTCTTCAAATTCCTTAGCTTCATGATGTGTCCTCCCGCTCGCGACGAAGGCTAACAAAGAATGCAATTCACTGTAAATGACGAAATCTGGCCGATGTCACGCTTCTCTCTGGCCAGCTTGCCGGATGGCAGCCGGGTAATTGGACAATATTATTTCGTACTACCACGACCAGCCGATCCGAAATCCGCAACGCGTGCGTGGGTTTTGTCCCTTCGTAAATTCCGGAGCCGCGCTTGCGCGGAGCAAATTGTTTCCGGCGCCACTCGGCGCAGACCGCTAGTCAAGCCCACCTTCGACAAAGTCCAGATCAACCATTTCGTTGGGTCCCACTGCCATGGCTTCACGCCGTTACGATAGTCGTGTGGAAATTCGTGATGATAATTGTGATACCCCTCGCCACACGTAAACAGCGCCATGAAAAACGAATCGCGCGCACTGCATCGGGTCGAATACGGCTGACGCCCGAGCGTATGGCAGGCTGAGTTAATGAGGAACGTGCCATGTTGGAGGACGACAACCTTGGCGACGCCGCCAATGAGAAAACCACCGAGGGCGCCGACCCAGCCGTCCCATGCGAACCCGGCCAGCGTCGGCAGGACGAAGCTGACCATAACGGCGAGGAGATGAATATGTCGATGTTGCCACATGACCAGCGGATCTTTCTTTAGATCGACGACGTTATCGAACGGCGGCTGTGGCTTGAGCTTGAACAATAGCCAGCCGATGTGGGCGTGGAAAAAACCTTTGCTGATGTCGTACGGGTCTTCATCGTGATCGACATGTTTATGATGCCGGCGGTGATCGCTTGCCCACATCAAGACAGAATTCTCGAACGCAGCGGCGCCAAAGACGAGTGTGAACAGGCGCAACGGCAGTTTCGCCCGGAAAGTCATGTGCGAAAACAGACGGTGATAACCTAGCGTGATGCTGAAGCCTGTCGCGGCCAGCAAGACCACGAACAAGGCGACGTGGAACCAATCCACACCGAAATACCAGAGGTAAAGCGGCACTGCGGTGAGTGTGAGAACAAATGTGCCGATCAAGAACGAACTCGTCGTCCAATTGATGCGGTTGGCTGGAATACGGAAAATCAAGGGCGTGAAAGTGGGGCGCATCGTCGGCTCATTGATATCGGCCGAGAATGACGTCCTTCTTTGTCCAGGTATGAACGCCGCCGCAATGCGCGCAGGTAAACTTTTGTGTTTTCATTTTGGCTAGCGGCCAGCGTTTTTCCTCTATTGTCATTCCGGTATCGGTCAGCTTCGACGTTGAAGGACAGCGCACGAGCAAGCTTTTGATGCTGGGACCAGGCTTTGTTCGTCGCGGCGGATCGAAAAGGAATCGTGTTGCCATGTCAGAGTCGATAAACGATGCGAGCTTTGGCGGTGTCGTAAGGCGACATCTCCATTTTCACCCGGTCCCCGATTGTAAGTCGAATGAAACGCTTGCGCATCTTTCCGGAAATGTGCGCGAGAACCTGATGATCGTTCGCCAACGCGACGCGAAACATGGTTCCGGGAAGCACCGTCATGATGGTGCCCTCCAGTTCAATGGCTTTTTCAGAATTCATCAATTTATTTCTGGTTCTAATCTCTGATTGCTAATCGCTAATTTCGGCCGGAATTCCGGCCGCTCTCAACGATCAGCTATCAACTATTCAGTTCTACCGGCGATTGCCCGCGAACGAACGCTTCCCCCCGCCGTAAGGGCGCGGACGCTCTTCGCGCGGACGCGCTTCGTTAACAGTTAACGGGCGGCCGTTAAGTTCTTGGCCGTTGAGCGCGCTCATCGCGGCATTGGCTTGCGCGCCGTCGTTCATCGTGACGAACGCGAACCCGCGCGATTTGCCGGTGAACCGGTCCATCATCAGATGGACTTCGTTCACGGTGCCATGTTGTTCGAACAGATCCTGAAGATCGTTCTCGGTGGTCTCAAAAGAGAGATTACCTACGTACAGTTTCATTGTGTTTTGAATTTTGGAAAAACTACCGACCTACAGAGCCGTTCCCGGGAATCGGGTTTCAAACCACCAATGAGCGACGCTCACCTGACGATCTACCGTGCAGTGAAGTTAACAGAGTAATCCAATAAGGGCGGAGTATCGTCCGGATTGAGCGAAACGCAAACGATCATTTCAACGTCTCCTTTTCCTCTCTTTCGCGGCCTTACAATGGCAGCCAGCAGTAAGACTGCATAGTCGTAGAATCCCTGTCTCTTGCCTTGGAGCTCGGGCCAGCAGAACATTGAGACATGAAAGCACGACTGGTCAAATTTGGAGAGATCGAGGTCGAGGGAAAGCGCTACACGCATGATGTGGTGATTGACGCCGGGAAAGTGCGGAAACGGAAGAAAGGACCTTCCAAGCAATTCCGCGAAGAATTCGGCCACACGCCGCTGTCGGCCCGGGAAGAAATTCCCTGGGGAGGCAAGCGGCTCATTGTGGGAACCGGCGCCCATGGAGCACTTCCGGTAATGGACGAAGTCCTGGCAGAGGCGAAACGACGCGGTATCGAGGTCATTGCGGCACCCACATTGGAAGTCTGTCAACTGCTGAAGGAAGTGAAGAAGGGCCAAGCGTACGCTATCCTGCATTGCACGTGCTGACCGGGAATTTGAGAGGCCGGCATCGCAAACGCGAATCACAGCATCATGTGACCGGCTGTAAAACTTTGCGTAGCCGATTGCGTTACGATCGCAGCCAGTAAGACTGAAACCCGTAAGCTGCGCGTGAAAATGCTAAATGTCGTGCTCTGCCTGCCCAGAGTTTAATCGCCGCGGCGAGTGGTTGGCGAAGTCTTTCGGAGTTAGGCACGACCCCCAAGTCCTTCTCGTTTCCTTCTGTGACGGTAGGTCTTCTTTCAATGGATGCCCGGGTTTCCTACTTCTTCCTTTTAACTGCTGACTTTCCTAGACGTCGCATTTCACGCTACGCTCAAATAGATTTGGTCTTCACGACCCCACTTTCCCCACGCGAGCTTCTATCTCGGAACTTGTTTCTTTAACTCAATCCTAGGATCTACGCGCTAACCAACATCGCTCAGCGGCCGTTGTGCCGGTAAAGCAGTAAACGCCTGGAACGTTCGTCGTGCGTCAGTTGCCGGTGAGTATCCGGCACTTGCTTGCGGGCCACAGCGCGAAATCTTTGGAAAAGCGGGGTGCGGCGTTTTGAAGTTTTATGTTGCGCGTAGTAAAGCACCCGGTTCTGAGTCAATGTCGGTTCCATGTTAGTTCTCCAGTTATTTCCGCTGGCGGTGGATTGACGCGGGCGCTGATGTCTGGGCAATTTGCGTCTAGGCGCGTGATGTACGCATCCACCAACGCCACGAAAGGTATCTCTGAGGCCGCAATGTCGCCCGACAAGTCCTCAAGCAATTTCTTAAGCTCATCCTTATGAGCAGCGATAGCATTCATGATGCTGTTTTGTGTGCAGAGAAAAGGGGCCGCACACCTGCGCGATCGATTGACGCTGCGCTATTAGCCCGACTATACAGCCGCAACTGCGATTAGCTAATGATTAAACATCCGACCTTTTCTCTCGATAAAACTAATCGCTGTAGCGGGCGCGATTCTTTCAGACGGAGACGAAACTCTCCCGCGATGGGCCAAATCATATGTCCAGAGCCCAAGATGTGATGACCGATCTTCTCGGGTTCGCGGACATTCGCATCAACGGCGATCGCCGCTGGGACATACAGGTGCATGACCGGCGCTTCTTTAGCCGAGTTCTGGCTTCGGGGACACTCGGTTTCGGGGAGTCCTATATGGACGGCTGGTGGGACTGCGATGCACTGGATGAGATGTGTTGCCGCGCCATTCGTGCCGGACTCGAGAAGCGTTTCGAATTTCGACTTCCCAATATCTGGGCAGTACTCACCGCGCTTCTCGCGAACCAGCAAACTTTACGGCGCTCCCGAAAAGTCGGCCGGGTGCATTATGATCTGAGCAACGATTTTTTCGAAGCAATGCTCGATCCGAATATGCAATATTCCTGTGCGCTCTTCACCGGAGGCGACGATCTCGCCTCGGCGCAACTGCGAAAGCTGGATTGGATTTGCGAGAGGCTGCGTCTGCGACCCGGCCTTCGCCTGCTGGACATCGGTTGCGGCTGGGGTGGATTGGTCCGTTACGCTGCCAGCCGTTACGGCTGCCAGGCAGTCGGGATCACAATTTCACAGGAGCAATTCGGTTACGCGCAACGTTGGTGTCGCGGATTAGACGTGGAAATCCAGCTGCGCGACTACCGCGAAGTCACCGGGCGATTTGATCGGGTTGTAAGCGTGGGCATGGTCGAGCATGTCGGGTACAAAAATTATCACACCTATATGCGAGCGGCCGCTCGTTCGTTAGGCGAGAACGGATTGTTTCTTTGCCAGGGAATTTGCGGAAACCTTTCGCGCGTCCACGCCGATCCCTGGATCAAGCGCTACATTTTCCCAAACTCCATGCTTCCTTCCCTCGCCCATCTGACGCGCGCAGCGGAAGGCGTTTTCATCATTGAAGACGTCAAGAACATCGGGCCCAATTACGACCCGACGCTGCTCGCTTGGGAGGAAAATTTCCGCCGCGCCTGGCCCCGCTTCGCAGATCGCTATGGCGAACGTTTCCGGCGAATGTGGCGATTTTACCTGCTCAGTTGCGCGGGCGCATTTCGGGCGCGCAATCTGCAAGTCTTTTCGATTCTCTTTTCGAAAGAAGCTATCGCCACTGGGAGTAGTGTCCGCAACCAGAGACAGGCAGCGTCCTCATCGCGGACAGCAGTTCTCGAGCCGGGCGCACTTCTTTGACCGCGGACGTCTGATCTGAACTCCGTTAGCCGGGCACGAGATGTCAAAATGTTTAGCTGCGACCCTATCTAACCAACTCTGATGGCTTGGCGTCGCCGCCCTTGTCTATAACATCATCAGAACTTTTCAGCGGTTACAGCTCAGAACCGCTTGTTCGTTCAATAGTACGACGAAGAAGAAGAGGCTTTTAGCACAACCCAATTGCGTCCCCGCAGGGTTCGAGATCGAAATCCACCGCAAGCACTTTCCTCAGCTGGCCGCGGATTTTTCGTACATGGCTCAGCTCCAGTTAATCGTTACCTCTCGACTAGCTGAGGACAGCGGGCTTCAATACTTCCTCGCACCAATGGCGGAAGCTCGTTGGGCTGGTGGACTGCGGGGTGCGTGGCTCAGCGTTGTCGAGGCCTTCGTTCTTCGCCGCCGTCATGTCCACCACTCCCTGCGCCATTGCCTCGGACACCCCTTGTTCGATAAGCCTGGCCTTGAATGCCTCGAGAGAGATTTGCTGGAAACGCACTCGTTTCCCCAGCATCTCAGACATGATCTGCGCCATGTCGTTAAAAGACAGGTCTTCGGGGCCTAGTACCGGGACGCTGCCCTGTCCGCTCCAGGAGGGATCGAGCAGCAGCTTGGCGGCGACCGCGGCGATGTCGCGGGTGGCGCAGGTCGGGAGCTTGCGATCCCCGGACATCGGCGAGAAGAACATGCCCCGGCTCTTAATCGGCTCTATCTGGCGGAGGATGTTATCCATGAACGAGGGCATCGTTAGCGCCCGGTAGCTTACGCCTGTGCTCGCGATCAGGTCGTCCATCGCCAGTGACGCTGTGACAAGCCCGGCGTTCCTAGCCACGGCTAAGCCACGGCCGAGGGCCGAGACTCCGACCACCTGCCCCACTCCGTGGCTCCGGAAAGCGTCACACGCCGGTCGGGTAAAGCCCACATAGGCGGCCTCGACGCTCTCGGACTGAGGTTGTGGGGGCACTACCCAGAATACTGAGTCAGCGCCCGCGAACGCCTGATTGACGACATTGATGTTGCCGTGCGACCCCTGCACGACCTCGACACGCTTGCGCGTTTTTTCGAGGAGCCGAGACGGGTCACGAGCGATCACGCGGATAGGGTCGCCGCTGTCGAGGATATTCTCGAGGAGCTGTTGGCCGATATTGCCTGTGGGTGTGGTGACGACAATCATGGTGCCGTCCTACGCCTTCTCATGTGGCGTCGCCGCTCTTCGAGTAGGCCCGGGCGGCGCGCAGTTGCACCAGGCCGGGTCGATCTTCATCCGTCGTGTTCAGTTCGTCGTGCCAGATCCACCACTCGTACGTCGGAGTCTGGGGATAGCCATCCGGCGAATCCTCCCACTCCTCCTGGCGCCCAAGCGCTGTGATATCGAGGTAGTTCCAGGTGTTTCCCATCTGCTCGTCCCCGCGATTGTTGATGAAGTAGGTGCGGAACACGCTGTCACCGGCGCGGATGAACGCGTTCGTGCCGTGCCACTCATCTACGCCGAAGTCTTTGTCGAAGTCGTCCGTTATGGTGTACCAGGGCATCTCCCAGCCCATGCGCGCCTTCACGCGCGCGATGTCCTTCTGCGGCGCGCGCGAGGCGAACGCGAGAGTGGTGTCACGGGTGTTCAGATGGGCGACGTGGGCGACCTGGTCGGCCACCATGGAGCAGCCGACGCAGGCATGCTCGGGCCACCCTTTCACGCCGGGTTCGAAGAAGGCGCGGTAAAGGATCAGCTGCCGCCGGCCCTCGAACAAGTCGAGCAGGCTCGCTTTGCCCTTGGGTCCGTCGAACTCGTACTCTTTCTTAACGGCCAGCCACGGCATCCGCCGACGCTCGGCCGCCAACGCGTCACGGGCGCGGGTCAACTTCTTCTCCTTCACGAGCAGTTGCTGACGCGCAGCTTCCCACTCCTTCGGTGACACGATCGGGGGCGTCTTCATTGTTTTTTTCCTTTTTGCTTTGGCCATATGAACTCTCCTTTAGGTTTGGGTTGTTAGTTTCAATCTTTTGCTTCTTCGATTACCGACAGAATGTTTCCGGTACTTACCGTCGAGAATGTGTTCAATGTTTGCTAGAAAGAAAAAATGAAACCGCGAATGAACGCTAATAAACACGAATTGATTCTCCAGGAAGAGGTTTACGCGGTGATTGGCTGCGCCATCGAGGTTCTGAATGTTCGCGGGCATGGGCTGCACGAGAAGATTTATGAGAATTGTCTTTGCGTGGAGTTTCGGTTGCGAGATATCCCTTACACGCAACAGGAACGGCACTGCGTGCTGTATAAGGGGAACTGGTCGGAGAGTATATTCCCGATCTTGTGGTCTATCGGAAGCTGATCGTCGACACGAAGACGATTGACCGGATCACG
This sequence comes from Verrucomicrobiota bacterium, assembly GCA_046734045.1. Taxonomy (GTDB): domain Bacteria; phylum Verrucomicrobiota; class Verrucomicrobiia; order Chthoniobacterales; family UBA10450; genus Udaeobacter. The sequence goes on along the minus strand of JBKPQL010000032.1, from coordinate 52,153 downwards.
GACCATGAACGCGGGCAGATGCTCAACTATCTCCGAATCACCGCACTTCCTGTCGGAGTCATCCTCAATTTCAAACACGCGCGGCTCGAATGGGAGCGACTCGTGTTGACTAACGAACGGCAAGTTGGCGCGGATGAACACGAATCCGGGACGGCGGATTTTCTGCGCGCACCAAACGGATAAGGATCGCGACAATTCAAAAGGGCGGGTATCGCGACTATGGCATTCCGTTCGTGCCTGATTCGCGCTCATTCGTGTGTATTCGCGGTTGATTCCTGTTTGCTGCAATGATTCTTGTCATTTGTTAGATCCCTTTCAGCGAACGTGTGTGGCATCACGGTGTTCCGGTTTGTTCAATTACGGACAGAATATTTCCCGCCGGGTCCTTGAACCACGCGATGGTCGGACCGTTTCCGCGCATGATCCCTTTCTTGTCCGTTTTGAGATCGGGCAGATCATACATCTCGAAACGGACACCGCGTTTCGTTAGCTCGTCCACCGCAACATCGACATCCTTTACGGGGAAATTCAGAACCGTGAATGTAGCCGGAATATGGTTGGGCTTCGGATAAATGAGAACGTTATTCCCGCCGGCCAGCCGCAATGTGAGCAGGCCGTGCGATTCCGAAACGCCTAAGCCGAGTGTCTCGGAATAGAACTTTCTCACTTTTGGAATGTCTGCCGCCGAAAAACCGCTGAATGCTTTGCTATCTCTTAACATATTGCTCTCCTAATTTTACATTCGCTCTTCAATAGAACGACGAACGAGCACATGGTTTTCGGACATTTATTTCGCCGGCGCGGAATAGGGCTCAAGACTTCAAAGCTCGAGCTTTGCTAGCTTTTCGATCGGCGTTTTCTCGGGAAGCGCAACGCCTGGCCCGCGAGATACACGATCAGAATGAGGGTCCACGCGATGATTAGAGCCACGTCGCCTAACGAGAGTCCTCGCAGCGAACCTAAGCCAAGCGACATCAAATTGAGAGCAATCGCATTTACATGGTTCATGCTCCGACCCTCAGGTTGCGAATGTGTCGTCTCCCAAGAAGAACGAGCGAGCTAACGCACACGATAATTAGGAACGCTCGCAGACTAACGGCCGCCGCAACAGAAATACTGATTCCGGTTGCCATCATCAGATAAGCGGCCAAACACATTGGGCACTTGGGCAGTAGCACCAGCACCGCGCCGGGGACAATCCAACTCGCTATCTCGCCGCTTTGGCGCGCGACCTTGCAGCATCCATTAGCTCTCACGCGTTTTTCCGATGTGATTATCTGTGTGTCCATACTTTGCCTCGTTATTGAATCTGTTCTTCAGTAGTACGACGAATGAACGCACGCATTCGGGACACGTATTTCGCGACCACACGTGCGTCGACCGTTGCCTTCGGAGTTTACACGCGACCCCAATTCCTTGCCCGCGACCCTGTTTTCTTCTGGCTTGTGATCTCTATCCCCGGCATTGATTTTGGAGATTGCAAATGAACAATCTTTGGCCACACCTTTTCCGAGCGGTGCTGTGCGTGATCTCGTGCTCTCATGCCGCAGCGCAAAGCGAACCAACACCAGCTCCGGCAAATCCAGGCTCTTTCGTTGAAGTCGGAGATTCGAAGCTCTACTACCAGGAATGTGGCAGGGCATCGCAAACCGTGGTGCTCGTTCACGACGGAGTCGTTGACTCGGCCGTTTGGAACGGTGTCTGGTCAGAGTTCTGCAAGCACTTTCACACCATCCGCTATGATCGTCGAGGCTACGGCCGGTCGCCGGCGGCCACTACATGGTATTCGGAAACGGATGATTTGGTGATGCTGCTGCATAATTTGAAAATCACCCGCGCCGCAATCGTGGGCAGTTCCCACGGCGGCGAACTCTCGATCGACTTCACCCTCGCGCATCCGGAAATGGTTCAGCAGCTGGTCCTCGTTGGCGCCGTAGTGAACGGGATGCCGTACTCGCAGCACTTTCTCGATCGCGGCAAGCACGCCTTCGAACTCGTGCGCAAGGGTAACATGAAGAACGCGATCTCGGAATGGTCGAAAGACAAGTACCTGGTGGCCCCTGGCAACGATGCGGCCAGAAAACGATTGTTTGAGCTTCTATCCGCCAATCCGCAGGATATGAATCATCCCGACTATCCCCTTAGCAACAAGCCTGCTCTCCCCAGACTGCACGAGATCCACGTGCCCACGCTTCTGCTGACCGGCGACGCCGATATTCCCGACGTTCATGCTCACGCGGGCGCGATTGAGGCGGGGATTCCAAACGCGCGGCGAGTGGTTCTACCCGGCGTGGGCCATCTGATGTACCTGGAAAAGCCAGAGGAGTTCAGCCGCCTGGTCATCGACTTTATCGAGCAGAACAAGGATTGAACCCGGCGCGGCGGGTTTGGCGGCAATTCTTCGAGCAAACATCTCAGCGGTACCGCCAGGACAAGCTCGCCGCAGCATTTCACGCTACGCTCAAATGGATTTTGTTTTAGCCAGTTCGCGGCAGAAATTGTCAAATCTTTAGACGCGGCCCTATTTCTTCACTTCCTGGGCTTCTTAACGGCTTTACCAATCGGAGGAGTTGAATGAAATATCCGCTCAGCGTAAACGCTGTCATAGGTAAGTTGCATGAAACTTAAGCGATTAGCCGTTCAAAACATTCGGAGCTTCGGCGAAAAGCGGGTTATCGATTTTCACGACGACTTTACAATACTCATTGGACCAAATGCCGGTGGTAAGAGCAATCTACTCGACATCATCACCGTCGGTGTACGGAAATTTTTCCTCAGACCTTGGGGTCTCATACGTGAAGAGGATACTTCCGGTCCCTACTTCGTTTTTAGGACCGAGGATCCATTCGCGAATCTTTCCGACGAGCTTCCAAGGCACGATGGCGCCATTGGACCTTCACTGATCGAGTTTGACTGGATCATTAACGAAGAAGACGTCACGAATATGAATTCGGTGGCCGGTCAGCTCGGTCAGCTATGCGAAAACGCGAGGCGAATTCGACAAGGCGAACAGGCACTTGACTGGTTCAAGCAGTTAAACCCTGCTGAATTCACTCCTGGAGAAATTCTGCAGTACAAAATCGAAGACGGTGCAATGACGTCTTTGAGTGGACCCAAAGGCGATCACTTTCGAGAATTCCTTCAGCAATTTAACAAGCTAAGCTATGTCGAGGAAGAGGAATCGCACCTGACTACGCCGTTTGTCCATTTTCCGCCATACCGCGGCATCGGCACTCAGCGCCTCCGCATGAGCTTAGCGCAGCAAGCTCGATGGACTTTCGAGCTCGGCTACGCTCGGGCAACTTCCCGGCAGACGATGTCATTATTGGAGCTGGCAACCTTTCACTTTGCCAGCAAAATGCGCCGATTTGAGTCGGAGGCGCGTAATGAGGGATTCGAAGACTTCTTTAGAAAAGACCCTGAAGTGCTGCAGGTTACACAGACACTAAAGAAACTTGGATACGAATGGGATCTCGTTCTTAAAGATGAGCTAGCCAATACATACGAGATCCTACTGAAAAACGACGATAGGACGTTTGACATAACAAGCGCCAGCTCGGGCGAGAAGGAGATACTGAATTTCGTTTTTGGGATATTCGCGCTGAAGGTGCGCAACGGGTTGGTTACAGTCGACGAACCTGAACTTCATCTTCATCCGAAATGGCAACGAACGTTGTACGGAGTTTTTGAAGAGCTTAATCGTGTTACCGGTAACCAGTTTATCCTCGCGACACATTCGCCGGCCTTCATCACCGCCGACACTGTTGGCAAACTAAAACGAGTCGCGAGAATTGAACGGCAAAGCGACGTAATTCCGTTAGACGCAACGTTCGTTGGTAAACGTCGCGAGTTGCTACAAATGATCAACAGCCACAACAATGAAAAGCTCTTTTTCGCGGACAAGGTTGTGCTCGTCGAGGGAATTCAGGATCGGCTGGTCTTCGAAAGGATCTTAGACACTCTGATGAGGGAGATCGGTAGAAAGCCAGCCGAAACGGCTGAGATCGTAGAGATCCTCGAAGTTTATGGGAAGGGGAACTTCCCGAAATACCGCGACTTGCTTCAAAGTGTTCGGGTCAAATCCTTCGTCATCGCAGATCGCGATTACGCCGACCAGACCGGCGGACCCGAAATCAAAGCATCCTCGCTCGTCAACGGAGCTTGAGAGAAAACCTTAATTCCGAGGAAAACCTCGCGTTCAAAAAATTTCTGCGTCAGCAGCGCCAGGAGGACACGTATATTCTCCGGGCGGGTGCTATTGAGCAGTACTTGCCTGATGGCTGGACTACTCTCGACCGGACGACCGAGCTCACGTCAGCGAGTAATTTTGACGCCAGAATGCGTGAAAAACCCAAGGAGTACCGCGAGCTCAGGGCGATCTGCACGACGATAATTCGATCATAAACTCAACCTCTTCTGCCATTCGCTAAAATTTGCGTGCGCTTTAGCAGCCTCAAGCCTTGCATGTCACGAACCTTAGCCGATCATCGCGAACTCTATTTTGGCGCGAAGGAGGCAACCTGTTTCTAGAAGCGCGGATCCTTACGCAATGTATCAAATATCGGATCCAGCCGAAGAAACGCAGGGAGTAAGCCGGAATTTGCGGCTGACACAGCCGCCGCTACAGCAGAGTCGGAAAGTGATCGAAATCGAGGTAAGCTATCAGAATGAGCACCCGTGATCCCCTCGTCCGCAACATCTCCGACACCGCGCTTCTCGCGGCCATTTACCGCGCCCGCGAAACGGAGCGGCTCGATGCCGTTTTCCGTGATCCGTTCGCGCGGCGCCTCGCGGGTGAGCGCGGCGACCAGATCGCAAAATCCATGCCGTTCAGCGAGCGCGCAACGTGGGCCTGGATCACGCGCACTTATGCATACGACGAATTCATCAAGCAGCAGGTCAGGGAGGGCGTCGCAATAGTCGTCAATCTGGCTGCCGGCCTCGACGCGCGTCCTTATCGAATGAATTTGCCAGCATCACTTCATTGGATCGAAGTCGATCTCCCGGGAATCCTCGATTATAAAGAGGAGATTCTTCATGGCGGGAAGCCGGCCTGCATTCTCGATCGCGTCCGCCTCGATTTGTCCGATGTCGCTGCGCGCCGCCCGCTTTTCGCCGCCCTCGGTGGTACCGCAAAGAACGTCCTCATCATCACGGAAGGATTGCTGATTTACTTCTCGCGCGACGAGGTCGCGTCTCTAGCGCAGGACCTCGCGGCCGTACCCTCATTCCATCACTGGATCATCGATATTGTGTCGCCTGGGTTGCTGAAGATGCTGCAGAAGGGCATGGGTGAGCAAATTAGGGAAGGCAAGGCGGAATTCAAGTTTGCGCCGGAGGAGGGTCCGATGTTCTTCAGGGCGCATGGATGGGACGTCGTTGACATTCGCTCAACGTTAAAGACTGCCGCGCGACTGAAGCGCCTTACTGTTTGGATGCGCCTTCTCTCTTTCTTGCCCGATTCGCAGGGCAAGCAAGGCTCCCGCCCGTGGTCCGGCATCTGCCTGCTCCGCAATCAATCCGCTGCGCAGACCAGCGCCTGGTGACGCGGCTCGCGTACAACTTCTGCGCCGCGCAACGATGTTGCGAAAAGTTCACGATGGCGAGGGCGCCATCGTCAAAACGCGAGGCGCGCGTGCCCCCAGAAGTAACTTTCTTGAGAACAGGCGCGCAAATGGAACAGTGATTTCCAGGTAGGAGGTGGCTGTGTCTGATAAGAAATCGGGTCCAAAGGGGCGGCGGCGGCGTTCGATCATAGCATTCGAAATGATTCGGCTTGATCGGACGTCAGCTGAACCGCTCCACCAGCAACTTTACCGCCAAATTCGCGACGAACTCAGGTCGGGGAACTTCAACGACAGTTCTTCGCGACTCCCTTCCTCTCGGGCTCTGGCGGCTGACCTGGGGATAGCAAGACTGACCGTAAATCTTGCATTCTCGAAACTTCACGCTGAGGGCTATCTTCAATCAAAGGTCCGATCCGGGACGTTCGTCGCGGACTCTCTTCCAGAATTTTTCCTAAGCGCACGGAGGCCGGAGGTTCATCCCCAGACAGAACGTCCGGTTCACGTTTCTGATCGAGTGCGGAGACTTCCGGATCAGCGTGTTGGAAAGGAGTTTGATCTCGGAGCGACCATGGCCGGACCAGGCGTCTCGCTAACCCCGAGCATTCCCGCGGTCGATGAATTTCCCATCGATGTTTGGGAACGGCTCAGGGCTCAGATTCTTGCGAAAAAAGGAGCCCACTTATTGCGCTATGCGTCTAACCGCGGCGACGCCGACTTGCGAAAGGCGATCGCAGCCTATCTGTGCGATTTTAGAGGAGCGCGCTGTCATTCAGATCAGATCGTGATTGTAGGTGGAATGCAGCAGGCAATGCTGATCAGCGCAATGGCGTTGATAAATCCCGGCGAGGTTGCGTGGGTTGAAGATCCGGGATTTCACCAGGCCCGAAGGGTCTTTACTTTTGTCGGTGCCAAAGTCGTTCCAAAGCCGCTCGACCATGAAGGAATGGTGATCGCGCGATCGCGAAAAGAACCTCTGCCAAGAATCATCTACGTAACGCCTTCACATCAATTTCCCCTTGGGATGACAATGAGTTTCGAACGTAGAACCGCCTTGCTCGATCTGGCGCGTATTCACGACGCATTCATTTTCGAAGACGACTTCGACTCAGAGTTCCGCTTTACCGGGCCCCCATTGCCTTGCTTGCAGGGGCTCGACAACTCCGGCCGCGCGATTTACGCCGGCACGATGAGTAAGATCCTCTACCCCTCTTTGCGCCTGGGCTACATCGTCGCGCCAGAACCGTTGGTAGATTCGATGGTCAAAATTCGAAGCGTGATGGATCAACACTCGTCCGCGATTGACCAGGCGACCCTTGCTCGGTTCATAACGGAGGGATTTTTCCTCAGCCATATCAAGCGGATGCGGAAATTATATTCAGAGCGGAGAGATTGTTTCATCGAACAGTTCCATAACTCGCTGGGGGATCGTTTCACTCTGCAGACTCAGGAAGCAGGATTGAACTTCGTCGCCTGGCTGAAGCGCGAGGAGGACTTCCCAAGGATCAGGCGTGTCACCCTTGAGATCGGAGTCAGGCCATCATCGCTATCGACCTTTTGCATCCAGGCGAAGCTAAAACCGGCGTTTCTCTTCGGTTTCGCAGCCTGGACCCCGGCACAAATTCGAGAGAGCCTCCTCAAACTCGCATCTTCACTAAAGTAAAAAGGAGATTTAAAGCCGTAGCTCCTACAAGAAAAAAGCTGCACGATCACTCGCTGGACCGTGCAGCTCTTATTTGTGATATCGCGTGCCGCGTAGACTCAGTCTAAAACGACTACGTGATCAATCATACGCAAATCGCCCATGTTTGCGTAGTAAACACGCACCCGAGTGCCAGGTTTGATCGCGGTTTGGATGACTTCGCCCAACCTGTTCACAACGTGACCACGCCCGTTGAGAACATAACGGCCCGGATTATTCAAGCCATCCGTGCGAACGACGAGCATTGTGGCGGGCTGATAACTGGCGGCCGCGCCGTCCTCAATCGCCGATGGGATGACTGTTCCCGTTACCGTTATTGGTTCTGCAGTAGTTGACCCGTGCCGTTTACCCTTCGAACCCGGCTGCGCAAATGCCAGCAGCGCAATTAGCGTGCAGGCAACAGTGACAATTATTTTTTTAATCATAATGCCTCCAATGTTTTACTGAGCAAATTTCTGGAGCTGGTTTGGGTTGAACAAGAGCCACTTGGTGTTTTTGGCATAGACCAGTTTTATCTCTCACGCACAGCGCGGTCGGGTCGCCAAGCGGCCTATTCGAATTACGTCAAATTCGAATGATCGAACTTGAGCAGGTCTTGTCCGACGAACTGTAGGGCGTCTGTGTCAGACGCCGGGGCTAGTTGCAGGCGGCTATGACGAACCTTATTTTGACGCCGAGGCGGCGATCAGTTTTTGGAAGCGCGGATCGTTGCCTGCTACGGCGGGTAAACTTCGTTTGCTAGACGATGTTCTCAGTGAGTCGAGCGGCGGGTTTGCCGCCACGAACGCCTTCACCGTGTTTCCGTAATGGGCGTGCCGGACGGCCTTTCAGATGGCGAGGGCGTCGTTGCTAGGTTCTTTTTAATCAAGTACCAAAGCATTGTCGCGAGCAAGAGGGAGATCAGCTTCGCGCGCCAGTTTTCCAGGGTCAGTCTGACGAACAGGACGGAGATCAACTTCGCGCGCCAGTTTTTCGGGATCAGTCTTTTCATGATTGCTGTGCAACGAAATTTCCGCGGTATGCTGGCGAAATGTTCTAAAGCAAATTCCAAACGCGCTTCAGTCGCAGACTCAAAGTATGCGATTTGCCATAGGGGGCCTTATTTTGGCGCGGAGGGGGCGACCAGTTTCTGGAAGCGCGGATCGTTGCGCAGTGGCTCAAACATTGGATCCAGCCGGAGCAACGCAGGAGTGAGCGGCGGGTTTGCAGCCAACGGCGCCTCGTATGGGATCGAAAGCAGTTTGGTCAACGTGGAGATAGAGCGGTCGGGGTCGCCGATGCGGGCCGCTACCCGGGCGAGGATGTCGAGTGGCCTGGGACCTGTCAGCGCGTCTTTGTCGATCGGAAACATCGCGATGGCGCGCTCGGCCAGAGTCAGTGCAGCCACGTTGTCGCCTAGAGCCATATTTGTAAGCGCGAGATCTCCCAGCAGAACAAAATTTTCAGGCTGTTCTTTGAGGAAAGGTTCCAGTTCGCTGCGAGCCTGACTCCAACTGTTGCGTGCGGCGGCATGGTCACCGGCAACTTCTTGTGCCCAGCCTAACCAAAAGCGCAGTTCACCATTGTAATAACCCAATGCCTGATCAGGCTTGGCCAATATTTCCTTTAGCTGAGCAATGACCGGTGCAGGACGGGACTCCAGGATTGCCTGGTAAACTTGTGTTTCTAATGCGTTGGCGTAGTCGGCCCCCAGCCGTAGGGGAGTCAGAAGCGCTGAAGCACGCGGGAGGTCGCCCTCCGCTTGTGCAATTCGCGCCTTTAACACAAGCGTATCGATGTCGTCGGGTGTGATATTGAGAATCTGCTCAAGCTTGCTCAAGGCTTCGGGGAAACGACGAAGGCAAACGTAGGAACGCGCGTGTTGCGACAGCAGGTTAACGTTGCGTGGGTCGAGCTTCTCGGCTTCGTTGAAGTGCGCCTCGCTCTTATCCCAGTTGCCTCGCCTCCGTTCGACATAAGCCAGAGACTGAGGAATCCGACTGTTATTGGGCAGAAGCCGGTGTGCCTGCTCAAGGTAATTGACCGCAGTGTCGTAATCCTTCAGGCAGGCGTAGTGATAAAAACCTTTGGCAAATACAGCCTCGCCAAGATTGGGCTGTAGGGTAAGTGCCGTTTCAGCCGCCTCCCGCGCTTGTTTGCGGAGAGCGGCGGTTGGTTGAAGGCTCTGAGTCAGGTAGCCACTGGCATCGACGTAAGACAGCAGCGCCCAACCAAGGCCGAACTTCGGGTCCAACCGCACTGCTTCTTTGACATATTTCTGCGCGCCAAAGGAGTTCGCCGGTGTGAATGCAGTTCTCAGTGTGTAAGCAAGGCCGCGCAGGTAGGCATCGTAAGCCTGAGGATTATCGGTCGGTTTGGCGGCGATGACTTCTTCTTCCTGCCCCGTGAGTTTGGCTCGTAATTGGTCGGCGATCGCTTTGGCTACTTCGCTTTCGACCGAAAAAATGTCGGTCTGCTTGCGATCAAACGTATCCGACCACAGGTGGGAATCATTGGTCGCCTTGATCAGCTGGACGTTCACCCGCACTGCGTCGGCGCTCTTCTGCACACTTCCTTCCACAACAGGGCAACACCGAGTTGCTTTGCGATCTCGCGCAGGTTTTCCGGGGCGCTTTTGTAACGCTGTGTGGAAGTGCGCGAGATCACCTTCAAGTCGGCGATTTTCGATAAGCGCGTCAGGATTTCATCCTGTATTCCCTCGGCAAAATAAGCGTTCTCCTTTTCGCTGCTCAGGTTTTGGAAAGGCAATACCGCGATCGATCGTTCGATTGGGGTGAAAGACTGCGCGCGTTGATACAACCAGGTTCCAAACGCGATCGCTGCGATTGCGAACGTCACTGCCGCGCCTGCCAGCGCAAATTGCCTGCGTCGCGAGCGCGCTTCAGGGTTAAACCGTGCATAACAACTGTGAACAGCAGAAAGTAACTCGCGTGCCGTCTGCGGTCTGTCCTTCGGGTCAGGAGCCAGCATCGATTTCAGCAGCGTAACAACCTGCCCAGGGAGGTGCAGACTCCTGAGTTGTTCCAAGGGTAACTCACCGGTTTGTCGCGCACGGATTTCTTCCATGGTACGTCCGACAAATGGCGTCCGACCAGTAAGCAGATACCAAAGAGTAACTCCTAGCGCGTAGATGTCGGACCGTGTATCAATCGGCGATTGCCCAGCGCCAGCGAACTGCTCTGGACTGGCAAAAGCCGGCGTGCCAATGAAACCCGCCTGGGTTTGCTCGGCGCCAGGTTCTGTCTGAGGCCCCATTACTTTCGCCACACCATAATCAATCACCTTTACCACGAGCGCTTCGCTCCCATCAGATTCGAGCATGAGGTTGGATGGTTTAATATCGCGATGCACCACACCGCAGACTTCTGCGACAGCCAGCGCGCGCGTGGCTTGCTCAATTACTTGCAGCGCCATGGTAAGCGGCATTGGGCCGTCACGGCGCACATGGGCTTCGAGCGTTTCGCCCTCGACCAGTTCCATCGCATAGAAACACTCGCCGTCTTGCTCTCCATAAAAAGTCACTTGAGCAACGTTGGGATGATGGATGTTCGCAGCCGCGCGCGCTTCACGCAGAAAACGCGACCGCGCGCCGGGGTTCTGCGCCACCTTCCGGTCGATGACCTTGAGGGCAACAGTTGAGTTCAGCACTGTATCGCGAGCGCGGTAAGTGATGGCCATCGCTCCCGCACCAAGCTCGACCGGAAAACCATCCGCACCTATCTCCACTTCGAAGTGGGCGTATCTCAATGGTCCGGGTGTCAGTCGACCGCGTGACGCTGGTCGTTCGGCTTGTTCGCCGTCGGCGAGAAATCCAAGGCTAACGAGACAACGCAGGCACTCCCCGTTCGGACCGCATTGAGTGAGTGGTCGTCCACATGTCGCGCAAGTCCCCGCAGTTTGAGGCTCCGCTTTCACATTTCCGCGACCAATGCTGTTGCCGTCCATGAGTAAAGTCAACTCATGCCATTAGTATTTGATAGAGATGGTGTAGCTCGGCGTCCACATCTGCCGGATCAGAGACGGTACTTGCGACTTCCGTTCTCAACGATTCACGGTACCGCTGGCGGAGACGCGAAAGCCAGGTGCGCAGAGTCGTGATTGGCACTCCGAGTCGAGCTGCGGCTTCTTCCTGATTCGGCGGGGTAACGCTTCCGCCCGCGACAAACGGTCTTAATTCTTCAAGCCACTCAGCTTTGCCTTCCGCTTCAAACGCGTTTTGCAAACTCTGCCAGGCCCGCGAAACGATATTCGACGCCCAAACGAGATCGTAGCAACGTGCATCGCTGAGATGAGAGGTCGCCAACATCGCTGCCTCGGCTTCAGGCAGATGCTCCTCGATCGAGACGATCTGGCGGCCACCACCTCTCTTGAGCGCTCGGGCGCGGTCGTACTCATTGAATAAGAAATTCTGCAGAGATCCCAATAGGAACGTGCGAAGCCGACCCTTTTGCTGATCAGCGCGGGTCAATGTGTTTTGCTCAAGCAGATGGGCGAAGAAACCCTGGACGAGATCCTGCGCATCAGCGGATGAAAAACCGCGGTGGCGAAGAAAACTGTAAAGCGGTGGCCAATAGGCTTCGCAAAATCCAGAGAGCGCCTGCCGAGCGGATTCCGCTGACTCCGGTTCGCGCGCACGCAACACTACGGTCCAATGCGTCGTTTGAAACGAAGCACCGCCCTCTTGCAGCGTTCCGGGAATTGCCTTCGTGGCTGCAGAGGGTTGCTCACTGCACGCGATTTTGCGAGAACAAAATCGCACGCGTTGGCGCCGCTCTGCCAGACATTAGCCCCTAGAACAGAATTATATTACTGTATTTCCGCAGCCTGCGGCCCCGACGATGAACTGTTAGATCCTCGGAGGCTCACGTAGCCCAGCGCGGGGCTGTTTGTCGCGCCGTACCCATTGGACCTGTCAGTTCCACGTTCGCTCTGCTCTTGCGCGATGGCGCCTATGCTCAACGCGGCAAAAGCTATTGCTACGGCCGCTGCCACCTTCGCTTCGATAGATAATTTCATATGGCGAACCGCTCGTTGACGACTGATTTCGCGGGCATGTGTTTTGGAGAGGCCTTCAGACGGAGTTCCCTCCATCCGCCAGCGAAATTGAACGACGCCATGCTGTATACCAAATAAGGATCGTGCTTGGGGTTGGCCGCCCCAACGAGTAACCGCCAAGTGTAGCGCAGCGGTTCAACAGGTTTGGTGTAACGCTTTTTCATATTCGCTCAAATACATGAAGCCAGCTGGCTGGCCTCGGCGTCCTCCATGTAGCGGCAGCGTTCGAAAACGCGAACAAAAGAAGCCCGCAGTCTTCGGGAAAGGCGCCCGCTACGCTGTACCCAATAACTGAACCAGCCTAACGAGGCATCGGCCAAGACTTCCGTGCGAATGACTTCCGGACAGAGATCCAGCAACTTACAAACATTCATGAATGAGTACGGCCAGGAAAAATCGTTTGAGATAATCCAACCGTAGGCATCGAGATACATTGCGCGCTTGACGCCCGTGGTCGCCGCATGGAACCGACGCAAATCGTAGGCTGCCTGTTTCAGCACACCGGCAGCCAGACGTTTCTCGGCTGGTGGCGCTGGCGGTTCGGCTGGAGGAGTAAAAAAATGTGCGCTGTGAGCCTTGTCACGTTCCGCATTTAAGAATGCCTCCAGTTGATCGCGCGATAGCCGCAACAGCGGTTTTTGTCCCGAGTTTTCCCCTCCGAAGGGGGTCGGAAACAGCACAAATTGATTGGTGCAATCACGGGTCCCACTAATTCGATCGTTTGCTACCAGGTTCATAATTGCCGGTTGTTGATTTGATTGGCTTTTCCTTTTCTCAAGATTTTTAGGACGGACATTTCAAAAAATTTGAAATTTTTTTATGCCGCGACGCCAAAGGCCGGCACGCCACCTTGCGATGGACGGCTCCCGCCTAACCCCGCCCCATCTGCAGTAGTAATAGAGGCCTGCCCCGCTTGTTGAGACCAAAACGGACTTGACACGATTCCGCGAAGGGCGTAGAAACTTCTTGATTACGTTATCCGACGTCTCAACGCACTTTCGACCGCACCGAAGGGGCGGCTGAGGGGCTTAACCTTCGCTGAGACACCGCTTGCGCGATCTCCAGATTCACCTGGAGCCCTGGAGGCATCTGAAGTGAGGCTGCTGCGCGAGGCATCTCACGGAGATGACTCGTCGTCCCGCGCGAATTTGGAGCAGGCAACCCCAAAAGGAAGGCGTTTATGAAATTCGTCACACTCAAAACGAAACGCGCTCACCAGCGAGGCGAATTAGACAAATTGCCCCGTACCGCGCTTGAATCGTTAACCAGGACCGCTGGCGTTCCCCACCAAGCCCACACCTATACCGAACTGCGCCAACAGATCCACGACGACCTCAGGACCCAACATCCCGAATGGGTTCAGCCGAATGGCGAATGTCCAATGTGTGATGCTTACGAGGCCCGCCTCATGGAACTGCTCGACCCTTCAAGGCCAAAAGCAGACGAGGAGTCTATCTCTGCTCCAGATCCGACACTCGGACACGGACTGAATTGATTCGGCACCTCGGAACTATGATCCCGTAAATCGATCCTCGTACGCCGCCCAGTCTCTCAATTTCACAATAACTCCTCCGCGCGAATTGTAGGGTTAGTCGTGTGTCTTCAGTCCACAGTTTTTTCGATCTTGTAAACGACCATGCCGCGCGCCTGATAATTCGCTAGCGCCTGCGGATGATCGCGATTGCACGTATGCACCCACACTCGCTTGGGTGTGATCCCGCCACGGCGGGACCATGCCTCTTCGATAGCGCTGGTTAGCAACGCGCCGCCCAAACCGCGGCCGATAAATTCAGGTAACAAACCGAAGTACGCAATCTCGACCCCGCCTCCCGTGTCACGCCGCAGTTCGTAATAGCCCGCGACCACCTCGTCGTAGTACGCGGCGAACGTCCGCAGCTCTGGTGCCGCCGCGTAGTGCTTCCATTGCTCATCCGTCCACGATCGTTTGTCGATCCACTGCCACTGTTCGCCGATGCGAAAGTAAAGATCGCGATTGAAAACCCAATTGGGTTCTTTTTGTTCGCGAACTTGAAATCGCACATCCGCACATCGCTTCGGCCGCAGCTGCTGCGGCGACCGCATTTCGAGATATGTGGTAATCAGCGGGACTTGTTGGTCCGTTGTCAGTGGTCGGTGGCTGGCAGTCATGTTTCCACCCACGAATCACGCGAATCACACGAAACATTCCAAATTTCGTAAATCCATTTCGCGTCAATTCGCGTGTTTCGTGGGCTCCAACTTAATTTGTTTTCATCTCGGAAAATCCAGCCTGTTTGAGTTGTTGATTTAACGCTGGCAGATCGACATCGAGCAAGTTGCGCCACGCGGCCATTGCCGGCCCGGCTTTCGTCTGAACATCCGCCACCGCAGCTTTGACCGCCGCTGTGGGAGCGGCATCCGCGCTCTGGATTTCGTTGAACAATCGTGTCGTTGATTCGAGCACAAACAGCGATGGCGGCGCGCCCGGACGCGGATGCGGCGGCCCAAGTTTCATCAGTGTTTGTGCAAATGCCTCGAGTTTCGCAGTCACATCTGATCGCTCTGCGGCCCGGGCTTTGAGTTTCGTCAGTTGCTCGTTGATGTCGTCGAATTGTTTGCCGATGGGCGCCAACTTGAGTCGCAGCTGATATAATGCCCACGAGAGATCGAACTGCTCTTGAAGATCGGTCGCCGAAGTTTTCACCCGCGGATCCATCTGGACCGTCAACGGCTGCGCGAACGTTGTGCCATCAACAGTGAGCACAACTGTGTAGTTGCCGGACGCGACCCATGGCGCTGTCGCCGTCGGCGCAGTATTGCGATACGTCGCCGCGATCGGAAACTCCGGTTCCACATTCGGCACCGGCGCGTAATGCACGTCCCACAAAAACCGATGCATCCCCGCTTTCGTTGCAACCGATTGCGCCGGGCGAATCCAGTAATTCGGAATTTTGAGCCGCTTCGGGTTTGGCTCAGTCGGCACATCGCTGCTCGAATATTTCCGAACCGACTCGCCTTTGCTGTCTTTGATCTCGATCGTCACCGGCCCGGTCGCGTCTTTCGCCAGGAAATAATCGATCATCGCGCCGTCCGGTGGATTCTCGCCGGCCGGTTCGTCCGGCGGCAACGGCGTGTCCGTGTTAAGATTCGCGCGTACCCGCAATGCCGTTTGCGGTTTGAACAGTAGATTCTCGCGCTGGTTCGCGTTGAACTGCCGCAGCGGCGTGATGTTGTCGAGGATCCAAAACCCGCGTCCGTGTGTCGCCACCACGAGATCGTCGTCTTTGATGATCAGATCGCGCACCGACGTCGCCGGCAGATTCAACCGCAACGATTCCCAGTTCTCGCCGTTGTCGAACGAGACGTAAACGCCTTTTTCCGTTCCGGTGAAAAGCAGCCCTTTGCGTTCTGGATCTTCCCGCACCGCGTTGACGACTTGCCCGGCCGGGATTCCCCTCTCGATTTCTGTCCACGTTTTTCCGCTGTCGTGCGTCCGCAAGACGTGCGGCCGCAGATCGTCGATACGTAACGCGTTCAACGCAGCGTAAGCAGTGTTGGGATCAAAATGTCCGGCCTCGATCAGAGAGATCTTTTGCCACGCTGAAATACTGGGCGGTGTCACGTTGTTCCAAGTTTTGCCGCCGTCGGTCGTAAGATGAATTAAACCGTCATCCGTCCCGCACCAGATCCGGTTCAGCTCGAGCGGTGACGGCGCGACGGTGTAAATCACGCCGCGCCGATGCGCCTGCTTCGTCGCGTCCTCTCTATATTTTCCGACGCACGCTGGCAGCTCGTACTGCGGCCGCGACAAATCCGGGCTGATCTTTTCCCAATGATTGCCGAGGTCGAGTGTTTGCCAGAGCGTGTTGCCGGCGAAAAACAGCAGATGCGGATCGAACGGTGAAAACACCGCCGGTTCAGTCCGCAATGTCCGGAAATCCTCCGTTTGCACCGGCACGGGCAGAATGTTTTGCGCCTGACCGGTCCGGCGATCGAACAGCGTTAGTTTCCCGCCGATGATGATGTCTGGCTCCAGCGGATCGGCGACGACGTAGCCGTATTCCTCGGCTGCAACCGGCTGCCAATCGCGAAACGTGATCTCGCCCTTGTCGCCGCGGCTCTTGATTCCAACCGAGCCGCTTTCCTGCTGGCCGCTGTAAAGCCGATATGGAAACGCGTTGTCCGCGCTGACGTGATACAACTGCGCAGTCGATTGATTATACCAGGAACTCCAGGTTTTACCGCCGTTGACCGTGACAATCGCGCCCTGGTCGGAACCGAGCAGAATGATGTCGGGATTGTTCGGATTGATCCAAACATTTTGATAATCGTCGCCGCCCGGCGCGCCGCGCCAACCGTCCCAAGTTTTACCGCCGTCGATCGATTTCCAACAAACCACGCTGGCCGAGTAAACAATCTGCGGATTCTTGGGATCGAATCGCACCACCGGCAGATCGCCGCCGCCAATGCCGAGACCCGGCCGCGGATCGTCAGTCGTTCCGCGCCAAGTTTCAGCGCCGTCGTCCGAGCGATAAAGTTTCGAGATGGTTTTTGTCCGGACTGCGGCGAACAACGTTTTCGGCGCACTTGGCGCGATCGCGATGTTTGCCTGCACCATGTTGCTCGGCAGTCCGTGCGTTAACTGCCGCCAAGTTTTGCCGCCGTCGATTGACTTGAAAATGCCGCCCCCGTCGCCGTCGAACACGCCGTTTTCCCACGGGCCTTCGCGCGACTCCCACAATGCGGTGTAAACAATTTGCGGATTACCCGGATCGATCTGCACATCGCTCGCACCGACGTTCTCGTCGCGGTAAAGAACCTTTTCGAATGTTTTGCCGCCATCGAGCGATCGAAACAGACCGCGCTCTTGGTTAGGCCCGTATGGATGCCCGGCTACCGCAACGAAAATTCGGTCCGGGTTTTTTGGATCGACAGCCAATTGTGCGATCTGTTGACCGTCGCGCAATCCCAAGTGCCTCCACGTCTTTCCCGCATCAGTTGATTTGTAAACGCCATCGCCAACGGAGAGATCGGGACGATGCAATCCTTCGCCGCTGCCAACGTAAATAACGTTTGGATTGGAAACCGAAACTGCGATCGCGCCGACTGATGCCGTCGGCTGATCATCAAAGATGGGCTGCCACGTTCGTCCGTAATCGATCGATTTGAAAACGCCGCCGTTCACCGGCGCCATGTAGAAGACATTGGGTTGCGACGGCACGCCTGCGATCGCGCGTGTGCGCCCGCCGCGATACGGCCCGGTATTTCGCCAGCGAAGAATGGAGTCGAAACCTCCGGCACGTGTGGCCCCGATTCCGAAAACGATAACGAATGTGATTACGATTGCTCGTCGAACGGGACGCATAAGACGCGGCCATTCTCTTGTGCGGTAAGCATCGGCGTCCTTCGGCAGCAGTTGATCGCGTGATCGCATTTCCAAATTACGTTGTGATGACCGACTGTGATGGCTTCGCTGCGTGAGATAGCTCAAAGGCGATTTGGTCTTTGACTGGTGTCGTCTGGCCACGCTACGGCTGCAGCTCCAGCATCGCCTTACCCGACTCAATATCAGTTGGGACCGAGACGTGATCGTGAAAATTGAGCCATTTGCCGTTTACCTTGCGGTAAAGTGACGTAAACCGAACCCACATGCCGGACTTTTGGCCATGCTTCAGCGTGCCGCTGATCATTTGCAATCCGGTCGCGTAACCGAAATCGCCGCTAGCCCCGACGTGCAGATCGCGCGTGTCGACACGAAGATCGCTGTCGTACTGGGAGAAGAATTGTTGATAGTCCCCGCGATAGGCTGCCTTCCCGACGTACTGTAACGGCGGTACAACGTCGTAAGCGACGATGTCATCCGTGTACAACTCCATCACGCGATCAACGTCTTTGGCGCTGACCGCCTTTCTCCAATGATCAAGCCATCCGCGAATTTCTTGTGCCGCAGCCAGATCGCCTGCCGCTGGCGATGAGCTCTCCGTTTGCGCATTGGTTGCGACCGATGCCAGCGCTGCCAAAGTCAGAATAGATAATCTAAATGCTCTCATATTTTTATTCGTCATCGATGATGATCGAGCAGCGGCAGGGTTCGTGCGATACGAATTTTCAAAACGCACTTCTTGTCACTTATCACTCGCTTGCCAAGCCGCAGTCTTGGGGCGAAGGCTGGTCACTCATCATTTTGGTTTACCCGTGAGACAACTGCGAAGCCGATTTTTGATGTAGCGTTTTCCCCACGCTGTTTTGAGATACTTCTCCCGTTGCGCTGCGTCGCTCTCATTCCGACAACCTTCCCAATACACAAGCTCAAACGGTCGGCGTTCCTTTGTCGAATGACACGACCATTATTATGCGCCCGAAACCGTGCCGGTAAATCTCGCGTCAGACCAACATAAAACTGATGGTCAACCCGCGAGCGCAAGACGTAACCGTAGCAGTATTTCGGCACGGCTGTTGTATCTCACGGGGTAAAGGCTTCCTTATTCACGACGTACGGCATCTTGGTCGGATCGCCGCCGTAGTTGGCTTCGAGGACATCAATGAGTCCCTGGACGCAGCGGCCGGCCATGCCTTTGTCGGGATCGACATCGAGGCGCGTGATCTGCGCGCCGCTGGCGAAGTGATGGAACACGCGGCAGCGATCCGCGATCTCGGGATCAAGCAGCGGCGAATCGGACGGCAGCGGTTCTTTCTCAAACACATCGAGCGCCGCGCCGGCGATGACTTTTTCCTTCAATGCTTTCGCGAGCGCTTTCTCGTCCACGACCGGGCCGCGTGAGCTGTTTATCAAGTAGGCGGTCGGTTTCATCAGTTTCAGCGTTTTCTCGTTGATGAGATGATAGGTCGGCTTGTCGGTCTCCCCCTCGCGCAGGAGCGGCACGTGAATCGTCACGTAATCGGCGCAGCGCAGCGCTTCCTCGAACTCCACATACTTGATCCAAGTTTTCTCTTTTTGGATGCCGAGTTTGTGACGCAGGTCCATCAACTCCTGGATTGCGGCGATGAACTTATCATTGTGATACGCCGGGTCGTAGCAGAGGATGTTCATGTCGAACCCCGAACATTTCTTGATCATCGCCAGGCCAATACGGCCGGTGCCGATGACGGCAATGGTCTTGCCGGCCACCTCATCACCGAGGAACGGCAGGAACGGATGCCACGACGGCCACTTCTGTTCGCGCACCAAGCGCTCGCTCTGCCACATTTTGCGCGCGAGCATGCCCATCATGAAAAACGCGAACTCGGCGGTCGCTTCGGTAAGCACATCGGCCGTGTTCGTGAACGGGATTTTGTATTTGTTAGCGTCGGCGCGATCGATGTTGTCGAACCCGACGGCGATCTGCGCCACGACCTTGAGCGTCCCCTTGCCCGCTTCAAAGACCTCAGCATCGATGGGATCACGCAGCGTCGTAATCAAGCCGTCGATGCCGCTCTTCACTTTCTCGATGATCAATTTTTTCGGCGGTGCCTCCGGTCCCTGGAAGACCTCGAGATCGTACCCCCGCTCGCGAAGACGCTCCTCGGCCGGATCGCCGATGCGCGACGTGGCAAAGACACGAAATTTTTTCCTCTCGGACATGGGTGACGAATTGAACCGCGAATATAACTGCAGCTGCTAACTTTTGGCTAACAGAACCGCAGATTTCGCAGATGACGCGGATTCGTACGGGAGGACACCGTGCGGTCGGCACCGAAAACGGCTTAAAACGAATTACAGATTTTTCTCTGCCCAAGCGCCAACGCGTTCGAGTGCTTTCTCGATGTTCTCGATAGAGTTGGCGACGCTGAAACGCAAATAACCTTCGCCGAAAGCGCCGAAGGCAGTGCCGGACAACGCAGCGACGCCAGCGTCGTCGAGCAGCGCGTCGGCCAGTTTTTTCGACGGCCATCCCGTCTTGGTGATGTTTGGAAAAACGTAGAACGCGCCGTGAGGCAAGCGGCACGAGAAACCCTTGATTTCATTGAGACCAGCGACCATCACGTCGCGCCGTTTCTTGAATTCGGCGCGCATTTCGTCAACCGAATCCTGCGGCCCACGCAACGCTTCAATACCCGCGATCTGGCTGAAACTCGCAGTGCACGAAGTCGAGTTTGTCATCAATCGCGCGATATGCGTTGCAAGGTCGGCACGCATGACGCCGTAACCCATACGCCAACCAGTCATCGCGTATGTTTTGGAAAAACCATCGAGCAAAACGGTCCGGTCCCGCAGGCCCTCGATGCACATGATTGAATGGTGCTCGCCCTCGAAGATGAGACGGCTATAGATCTCGTCGCTCAACACCATGATGTTGCGATCGCCGATCGTGCGCGCAATGCTGTCGATATCTTTCTTTTCCAGCATGCCGCCGGTTGGGTTCTGAGGTGAATTCAGGATGATCAATTTCGTTCGGTCATTGATTAGCCCGGCGAGTTCGCCGACATCGAGCCGGAAATCCAACTCCTCGCGCAACCGGATTGGCACCGCTTTGGCGCCGACGTAATTGATCATCGATTCGTAGATTGGAAATCCGGGATTCGGGTAAATGACTTCATCGCCTTGTTCGGCGAGCGCGAGGATGCAGAAAAAGATGATGGGCTTACCACCCGGGACGACGACCACTTCTTCGGGGGTAACATTTACGTGACGCCTCTCGCTCACGTGTTGCGCAATGACCTCGCGCAGCTCCATCAAACCAGCGGACGGCCCGTAATGAGTGAAGCCCTTGTGCAACGCGTCGCAGCCCGCGTCGATGATATTGCGCGGCGTATCGAAATCGGGTTCGCCGATCTCGAGATGGATGATGTCGCGGCCTTTCGCCTCCAGTGCTTTCGCCTTCACCAACACTTCGAATGCAGTCTCAGTGCCGAGACGCGCCATGCGCGACGCGAGGCGAAGTTCGTGGGCTTTAGTCATCACAGCGAAATCAGCATTATCACTGCGATGGCGCAACTGGTCTTTTACGACTTCTACTTTCCGAAGCTGAGATGGTGGCCAGCGAACCTCTGTCCTCAGGATACTGGCCGCCCGAGAATAACGTCTTCCTTCTTCCAGAAGTGCACGCCGCCGCAGTGCGCACAAATGAACTTTTGTGTTTTTAGTTTGGCTGTTGCCCACCCTTTTTCTTCGATTGTTTTGCCGGTATCGGTCAGCCTCGACGTCGAAGGACAACGCACGAGCAAGCTTTTAATGTTGGGTCCGGCCTTTGGTTTTGGCCGTCGGGGTGGATCGAAAAAGAATCGTGTTCCCATATCAAAGTCGATAAACGATGCGTGCTTTGGCAGTGTCGTATGGCGACATCTCCATCCTTACTCGATCACCAATTGTCAGGCGAATGAATCTCTTGCGCATCTTCCCGGAGATGTGTGCGAGAACCAAATGATCGTTTGCGAGCGCAACACGAAACATGGTCCCCGGAAGGACGGACATTATCGTGCCCTCGATCGTGATCGCCTTCTCAGAATCCATCAATGCTTGTTTATAATTTTTGATTGCTGATTGGTGGCTGGTGATCTCGGACAGAATTCCTGCCATTCTCAGCCTCAGCTACCAACTATCGACTTGTTGAGTCTACCAGCGCTTGCCCGCGAACGAGCGCTTTCGCCCGTAAGGACGTGGGCGGCGCTCTTCGCGCGGACGCGCTTCATTAACAGTTAACGCGCGGCCGTTAAGTTCTTGGCCATTGAGGGCGCTCATCGCGGCGTTGGCTTGTGCGCCGTCGTTCATCGTGACGAACGCAAAGCCGCGCGATTTGCCGGTGAACCGGTCCATCATCAGATGAACTTCGTTGACGGTGCCGTGTTGTTCGAACAGATCTTGAAGATCGTTCTCGGTCGTGTCAAATGAGAGGTTACCTACGTACAGTTTCATTGTGTTTGATTTTGGAAAAACTACCCAGCTACAGAGCCGTTCCCGGGAATCGGGTTTCAAACCACCAATGAGCGACGCTCACCTGACGATCTACCGTGCAGTGAAGTTAAACAGTGTAATCCAATAAGCGGCCAATATCGCGTGGATTAGGCGAAACACAAACGATCATTTCAGGGTACATATTCTCTTGCCTCCTGCCGATGAATGAGACAGCACCAGCCGTGTCCATCCATGAACAGAACATCTTTCGTTGGTATGAGTCACGATTTTAACATTTTCCCCTCGTGTGTTGAAGTCGCCGCCAGCCGCTACGGCTGGCAGGTAGTGCGCTCTCGAGAATTTGCGGCTGACACAGCCGCCTCTACAGTTGGTGCTGTGAAGCGCTGGTTGCCTTTCATCTTTCTTCTTGTTCTGCTTATCGGAGTGCTCGTCGTGCACATCGATTGGACCTGGAAGCGAAAACTTTCGCCGCGCGGCGGACGCTATTTTTTCCATCGCGTCGAGCTGGCGGTACCGTCGTTCCACCAGGCTGAAGACAAATGGCGTGACGATCCGCTGGGCGGGACCGAAGAGAACGGCACGCTTGGCGGCGAAGGCTGTGCGGTGGCCGCGACGGCGATGGTGTTCAAGTTTTATGGCATCGAAATCGATCCGCAGCAGTTAAACTGGTTTCTGACATCCGTTGGCGGATACACCGAGCGCGGCTGGCTTTACTGGGACCGCGCCGCGTGGTTCGCGCCCGCCCGTGTCCGGCACGTGTACGAAGACTTGCCATCGTATCAGCTGATCGATTCGAATCTCGCCCGTGGAAATCCTGTTATCATACGGGTGCGACTGCCAGGGGGCGTCACGCATTTTGTCGTGATCGCCGGCAAAGCCGGCTTCGACTACCTGATTGCCGATCCGGGCGCGGGCGCTGCTAAAGGCCTCTATCCGCTGCGCGAGCTTGGCAGCAACATCGAGGCACTGCGATTTTACGAACCGATCGCCAAACCGAATTCGCAGCTTTCTGTGCGGCGGTGAACGTAATCATTGCAAGTTGCGGAATCGAGATTGCGAAAAATCTCATGACGGACGCAGTCGTCTTTGCAAACGATACACGCCATCATCTTTGTTCAGTGACATTTGCTCGATGCCGACGCCTGGATCCTGGCTCGGTACTGGTCCGAGCACTGTCCGCGTTTTCGCGTTGCGGAACCGATTGATGGGCTGTTCCAGCAGCGACCACGATAATGCCGCCACCAAGAGCGTGGCCATGCCGAACACAATTAACCGCAGCGATGGTATCGCGATTAGGAATCGCATTGGTGATGGCAACCATCGGTTAAACGCCATCGCCACCAAAATGTGATAGATGTAAAGGCCATAGCTGATTCGTCCGGCGAAAACGAGACCGGGGTTCGTCAGAAAACGGGCGATGGATCCTTCGAATCCAGTCGCCGTACGTGCGACCAAAATCACAAATGCGCCGGCTTCGAGCGACTCCACCAGGACAGACGTCAATCGCGTCGGGTCGCCGTTTCGCCAGATTGCCGCGACTGCTAACATCGACAAACAGATTACCGCGAGCAACCAACCGGCGCGGCTCGGTCGCAATCGTCCCCCACACCAACCCAGGGCAGCACCCGCCCCAAGTGAATCGAGGCTGCCGAAGGGCAACACCCAGCGCGCGATCATCGGCACAGAGAAAATTACGCAGCCGATTCGGAACGCGACTCCTATCAACACCACCGAGATGATGCTTTGTAACACCCATCTCTTCGGCAAAAGCAAAATCAGCAGCGGCCACAGCAGATAAAATTGCTCTTGCACGCAAATCGACCAGAGATGCGAAATTGCCAGTGGCCATTGATTACTCCACGCGATGAGCCAATTGACCGTGCCGGTAAAAACCCAGGCCCAATTGTGCCTAATTGTGCCCAGATTAAGAATTAGCGCAATCCCCGCAAACACAACGTAGGCAGGCGATATTCGTAGGAATCGTCTCCAATAGAATGTGCGGATCGCTCTACCCGCGGCCAGACCATTCGTTTCCATTCGGTCGCGGGCACGGCGCAACGATGAGGTAATGAAATAACCGCTCAATACCAGAAAAAGCCGCACACCTGTCGTTCCAAGATGGATCCAGTCCGGCAACGGAAAATTGGGAACATCCGCACTAAAGTGATCGACCAGCACCGTCAACACGGCGAGTGCGCGCAATCCATCAAATTGTGGCTGGTATCGATCCAACGTCTGAGCGCGTGATAAGGTTTGCTCCGACATCCAACTGCCTGCCCGAGCTGCCGCCGCCTGGCCCCACCCAAAACAAGAAACGTCCGCCATTTAAGCATGTGACAGATTTAGAGTTTCTTGGTTACAAAATTTTTAAAACATTTCCTTCACGCTTCACAATCGGCTATCACGCTTCATTTCAAAATTCCGCCGACGATTTTTTTCGCTAATAAGTTGGCAAAAAACTAATCACGCATTCAGGTAGCCTCAGCACCTTTTCGACAAACTGGTGCAAACGCGCGGCGTATGCGGTAAATTATTTCGGTGTTCGGCAATGCATGTCGCGACCGAATTCTGGTTGACCCGGCTCTGCTTTCAGCGCGCGATTGGGTGCATTTACCTGATCGCGTTCCTGATCGCGGCTAATCAATTCATCCCGCTTCTAGGCGAACGCGGGCTGCAACCGGTGCGCCGCTTTTTGCATTACGTCCTGTTTCGACGCGCGCCGAGTTTATTTTGGATCAATTGCTCTGATCGCTTCATCACAGTGACGATCTGGTGTGGCATTGCGTTGTCGATTTTCGCCATCAGTGGTTTGTCTGAATCGTTTGGCCTGGTTGTTTCGATGAGCACGTGGGGTTTGCTGTGGATCATTTATCTCTCGCTCGTAAATGTCGGCCAAACCTTCTACGGCTTTGGCTGGGAAACGATGCTCGCCGAGACCGGTTTTCTTGCGATTTTTCTCGGCCCATCGGACACGCGTCCGCCGGTGGTTGTAATGTGGCTAATCGTGTGGGTGCTTTTCCGCGCCATGTTCGGCGCGGGCATGATTAAGATCCGCGCCGACCCGTGCTGGCGCGATCTGACCTGCCTGTATTACCACTATGAAACTCAACCACTGCCTAATCCCCTCAGTTGGTATCTGCATCATTCGCCGCGCTGGATGCACAAGGCTGGCGTGCTGTTTAACCATTTCGCCGAACTCATCGTGCCGTGGTTCTACTTCGCGCCTGCTCCGCTCTGTTATTGGGCCGGCGGACTAACCATCCTGTTTCAGGTCACGCTCATTGTGAGCGGGAACCTCTCCTGGCTGAATTATATCACCATCATTCTTTGTATTCCGTGTTTCGACGATCGAGTACTCGCGCGCTTCAGTCACATTCCGCATTCAATCCCGGCGCACATGAGTTTACCGCACGCGATTGCCGCCGGCGTGCTCACGGCTGTTGTGCTCGCGTTAAGCTGGTGGCCAGGGCGCAATTTGTTTTCACGTCGCCAGCTCATGAACGCCAGCTTTGAGCCGCTTCACCTAGTCAACACGTACGGTGCGTTCGGTGCGATCACGCGCGAACGACTCGAGGTAGTGATTAAAGGGACTGACGCAGAAATGCCTGATGCGTCCGCTGAATGGCGGGAGTACGAGTTTAAAGGCACACCAGGCGACATTAACCGTCGGCCTTGCATCGTCTCGCCGTATCATTGGAAACTCGACTGGCAAATGTGGTTTGCCGCCATGTCGCCGCCGGAGTTTCATCCGTGGATTTTTGCTCTCGTCCAAAAACTCCTCGGAGGCGAAAAAAGAATTGTTCGCTTATTCGGACGAAACCCATTTCCGAGCAAGCCACCAAAATTCATTCGGGCCGATTGGTATCGCTACCGCTTTACGAAACCGGGCGAGCGCGGTTGGTGGACGCGAACGTTCGTCGCCGAATACCTGCCGCCGATGACGTTGCACCGCGCGGAAGATGAGGCATATCAACTTTCATTCTGAGCACGATGCGCTGGGTCGTATTTCTTCGTGCGGTGAACGTGGGTGGAGCGAATCGATGTCAGCCAGCGTCGATCGCAAAACAGCTGAGCGAGTTCGGTGTAGTTAACATTGGCGCCGTCGGCACGTTTATCGTGCGGGAAGACGTCAGCGAATCGGCTTTGCGCGCTGCGTTCGCCCGAAAGTTGCCATTCAAATGCGAGATCATGATTTGTCCCGCGCGCAACGTGATCAGACTTGCATTGAAGGATCCATTTGCAGGACAACCGTCCGGTCCGGACATAACACGATTCGTAAGTGTGTTACACAAACGACCTCGCGCGCTGCCTCCTCTTCCTTACAGTCTACCCTCAGTCGACGACTGGCTACTGAAGGTCATTGCGATCCAAGACCGCTTCGTCATGGGCTATATCGTCGGCAGATGAAAGCGATCAGCTACCTGAGCAAAATCGAGAAGCTCCTGGGCGTGCCAGCCACGACCCGCAACTGGAATACGATCGAGAAAATCGCGAAAATTTTGGACAATCAATAATTGTCATTTGGCAGTGTCATTTCGGCGAAAGAAGTCTTCCGTTTTCTGGCGACAAATCGCCGCGGCCTGGAGCCACATCTGATGTCCAACGTCAGGAACGACGAAATGTTCGTTATGCGGAAGCAATTGCGCGAGCTCGTCATCAGTCAATCGAATGAAGGGATACGATTTTGCGCCCGACAAAAGTAGAACCGGCGTTTGGATGTTTCGTACGGCAGCTGGGGCGAACGGCGGAAAGAGGGTGCCATCCTTCATCATCACGTCCCATTCATGTGCGTCGCGCAAAGTCTCCTGTTTGGCAGCCGGCGACATTTTTGCCCACGCCTGCGGATCATTGAAGACGTAAGCCATAAAGGTCGCAACGCCAGCAGTACGATCGCCGGCACGAAATGCGCGCTCCATCGGCGCGACGATGCGCGATAGGATATCGGTGAATGTCGCACGGCCGATCGCGGCCTGGTCGCCGGAAAGGTGTTCAAGCAGCGACACAGCGGGCGGCTCGGCTAATGAAAGCGCGCGGATAATCTCGGGATGATGAGCGGCAAGGAACAAGGCAGCTAGTGCACCGTAAGAGTGACCGACGATTTCCACCTTGCCCAAATTGAGCGCTTCTATCAATTGCGCGAGATCTTCTGCATCGGTCACAGCTGAGTAGCCTGAAACAGATGCATTCTGGTTCGGAAAATCGTATCGTCGGCTGTAAGCGATAGCATGGTGGTCTTTTGCGAATGCACTCACCTGAACCTGCCAATAGGTGTAATCGCTAAGCGATCCGTGAACGAAGATTAGCCGCTGACCGCCGCCCTGCTCGACATAATGCAATGTGATTCCGTAGCACAGAGTCACTTGCTTTGTTGAGGGTTCTTCCGCTGCGCCTGGCTGCGCCAGCAGCGACGAAGCGATCAACAGTAGAGTCTTTTTGCATCGGCGCCTCCACCGAATCGGAGATATTCCAGAAAGCCATCGCTAATCAACCACTACCGCCAGCGACGCCACCGTCGTGACTCACATTCGGCAGGATTACAGGCTTGGAATGGGATTAACCGCGGAGAACACGGACCGCAGAGAGTGGCTTGTCTCTGCGAACGCTGCGACCTCAGCGGTCGGCATTTCTGCTTAGTACAAAATTGATGGCAGAAATGCGCCGGCTGGTTCGTTGTATAGCCCCTTGCTCATCAAAGTCATTGGCGGCGCAATTCGTAAACCATTGCTTAAGCACCAACGAAATAGCTCCCCGTTGCGCGTCGGAAGAAGAAAACCAGGACCGGCGAATTCCTTCGCTGCGCCGATGAGCGCCTTCACATCTTTGTTCGTCTCACCCACGGCGTGACCAAAGAAGCCGATGATGGTGGCGTAACCGGTGATTCGTCCATCGTGCTGCACCACGGTTGCCGAGCCCCCGCGCGATGGCGTCTTGCAATTCTCCGCCGCGATCGTGGCCGTGCACTTGTCGGCACACCTGATTGCAAGCCTCGAGATCCGCTTCGGCCGCCGTCCTCACGGCATGACCTTCGATAGAAATTCCGAGGGCGCTGCCTTGCATGCACGCCAGGTGTTCGCGCACATCGTAGCCAAACTTCGCATATAACGAGAGCGAGCGCATGTGAAATCCAGCCTGGATGAGCCGGACACCGGCGAAATTCCTCTCGGCTGCCCGCTGATGCACCGTGTCCATCAAACGCCGGCCAACCGCGCGATTCTGCACCGCCGGATCAACCGTGATTGGTCCCACGCCTGCGATCGTGTTGCGTTCGTCGAGAAAATTACTGCCGACGACGCGCCCATCAATCTCCGCTACCACACCGTAAAACTTCGGATGCGCGAGCATCCACGTCAGCAAACCAATCGGCACTTCCGGCGCCGGAAAATCAGGCGGGAAAGCATGCGCCTCCGAAATCGTCTTGAATGCGTCATAACAAATCCTGCCGCAAATCTCCGCATCTGTCGGCGTCCCTTCCCGAATCGTGATGTCCATACCTTACCCTCCTGCTGTCGCGATCACTTTAGTTCGCGCAGCTCGAGAAGATCAAATCGATCGACTGCGGGAGGACTCAACTTCTCAAACAACTGCCAATCCGCTCGGACTTGAAGCAAACGAACTCCTGACCTCTTAGTTCTAACTTTGACTTCCGACCTCACCGCCCGGCCAATTGTTCGAGGTGTTCGGGATATCTAGCCCCTTGCACGTTGATCTTTGAGGCGGCCTCATCGATCTCGTGGAGATCTTCCGACATAAGTTCGATCGCAGTTGCTCCGATGTTTTCCTCAAGTCGATGCAATTTCGTAGTCCCTGGAATCGGCACAATCCATGGCTTCTGCGCCAGCAGCCACGCGAGTGCGATCTGAGCGGGTGTCGCCTTCTTGCGTTTTGCGATGTCGCCAAGCAGATCAACTAAGGCCTGATTTGCTTTTCGAGCCGCCGGCGTAAAGCGAGGGAGCGTGCTGCGCAAGTCCGAACTATCGAACGTAGTGTTTTGGTTGATCTTTCCTGTAAGAAACCCTCTGCCTAGCGGGCTAAATGGAACGAGACCGATTCCGAGTTCCTCAAGCGTCGGTAAAACTTCCTCCTCGGGTTTTCTCCACCACAGCGAGTATTCGTTCTGTACTGCTGTCACCGATTGCACTGCGTGTGCACGACGGATTGTTTGCACTCCCGGCTCGGAAAGTCCGAAGTGCTTGACCTTGCCTTCGTGAATGAGGTCCTTCACCGCGCCTGCGACGTCTTCGATCGGCACGTTTGGATCAACGCGGTGTTGATAGAACAAGTCAATCACGTCGGTCCTGAGTCGTTTCAGCGAAGCTTGAGCAACTTGTTTGATGTGCTCTGGCCGACTATCGAGGCCAATCTGCTCACCTTTCGGACCAATTTTGAAACCGAATTTGGTGGCAATCTCCACTTGCTCACGGAAAGGAGCTAGCGCTTCGCCAACGAGTTCTTCATTCGTAAACGGACCGTACATTTCAGCGGTATCGAAAAACGTGATGCCGCGTTCCACGGCCGCGCGAATCAGCGAGATCATCTCACTCTTATCTTTGGCCGGGCCGTAGCCAAAGCTCATTCCCATGCAGCCAAGTCCGATCGCCGAGACTTGCAAATTACTCTTTCCAAGTTTGCGCTTCTGCATCGTTTTCTCCTCTGGCCTATGCGTTGTTCACTCCGATTTAAGAGAAGCCATGTCGATGGAGAATCGGTACTTCACGTCGGACTTCAGCAGTCTTTCGTAAGCTTCGTTGACTTTCTGGATGGGGATAACTTCGACGTCCGCAGTGACATTGTGTGCGCCGCAAAAATCGAGCATCTCTTGCGTTTCAGCGATGCCGCCGATGGCAGAGCCGGCGAGGCTGCGCCGTCGCATGATGAGGCTGAATGCAGGAACGCGCAACGGCTCCGCCGGAGCGCCGACAAGCGTGAGGTCACCATCGCGGCCGAGCAGATTGATATAGGCGTTGATGTCGTGATCTGCCGAGACGGCGTCGAGGATGAAATCGAAGCTGCCGGCGTGCTTCTGCATTTCGTCGGCATTGCGGGAGACAACGACTTCATCGGCGCCGAGGCGAAGCGCGTCTTCCTTCTTGTTAGGCGAGGTGGTGAAGACAACGACATGCGCTCCGAACGCATGTGCAAATTTCACGGCCATGTGGCCGAGTCCGCCGAGACCGACCACTCCGACTTTCTTGCCCTTGCCAACGCCCCAGTGGCGCATGGGCGAGTATGTCGTGATGCCGGCGCAGAGCAGCGGCGCGGCTGCGTCGAGTTTAAGATTCGACGGGATGCGGAGAACAAAACGTTCATCGACGACGATGCTTTCCGAGTAACCGCCGCAGGTCCTGCCTCCGAGGTGCTTGTCCGGGGAATTGAAGGTGAGGATCATGTTCGGGCAGTACTGTTCAAAGCCAGCTTTGCACTGCGGACAGGTACGATCCGAGTCGACCATACATCCGACCGCGACGCGGTCGCCAGGTTTGTACTTTGTAACTGCTGAGCCGACCTTCGTCACGCGCCCCACGATCTCATGACCGGGGACAATCGGGTAAACTGTGGGCATGAACTCGCTCCACTCGTTACGGACCGAATGCAGATCGGAGTGGCAAATGCCGCAGAAGAGGATTTCGATCTGCACGTCGCGGTCACTGGGATCGCGACGCTTGATCTTAGTGGAGGCCAGCGGTGATGTTGCACTGGCAGCAGAATAAGCTTTCGCGTTGTACGTAGTTGGATGCATTGGTTTGATCTCCCTTCGGCCTTTCAACTCTCGACTCTCAACTCTCAACCATCAACCTCTCTGATGTGAAATCGCTCACTGAACATCTTTGGTTCAAAGTCCCGGATCGGCGCGGGTTCATTAACATCACACCGAAGATCGAGGAAGTCGTTCACCGGAGCGGTGTGATGGAAGGCCTCTGTCTGGTCAACGCCATGCACATCACCGCTTCGGTGTTCATCAATGACGATGAACCAGGGCTACATCACGATTACGAGCTGTGGCTGGAAAAATTAGCGCCGCACGCTGCGACCACCGCCTATCGACATAATCGAACCGGCGAAGATAATGCTGACGCTCACCTGAAGCGTCAGATAATGGGCCGTGAAGTCGTCGTCGCAATAACCAAAGGCAAACTGGGCTTCGGGCCGTGGGAACAAATTTTCTACGGCGAATTCGACGGAAGACGTCGCAAACGAGTGCTCATTAAGATAATCGGAGATTAGTCACGTCGGCTTTCCGGTATCCGGTCTCCGGTTTTCACGAATCAACTCTCAACTATCAACCATCAACTTCGGCGATATTGCTCGTGCTGACCTGATCTCCGCTGCTGACGCGCATCGTGAAAATGGAAAAAGGTTTCGCTGACCCACACGCACAGCAAGTGCGTTTATGGAACTTGAATTGGCGATCCGCCGCACCACCGCGACGACCATGGGGATAAGCGCACGCGAGCTGTGAGCAACGATACTTTAAGTACCATGAAAGCGTTCTTTTCGATTATTCTCGGGGTCGCCATGTCCGTTGGCACCGTTCAGGCAGGACCCGCCCACACGGCGGCCAATGTGGCGAAGAGCACTGCGGACACAGCTAAGAATGTCGCGCATAGCGCGGTAAAGGGCACAAGAAGAGCCGTGCATACCGTAGTCGATACTCTGACTCGATAGGCCGAAGCAATTCCTTCTGCCCTTGAAGTGGTGCGCTTGCTCGTAAGTTTCGCTCACGTTGCCTGCTGCATCCTATCGCGGCGGGAAGCGAAGCTCGACGGTTGACATACCATTCGCCGGAGACTGCGGTGTAGAATGGCGATTGCGGTCAAGGCGACAAAAATATGGAAGACATCACCTGGCAGACGCCAGAGCCCTGGGCCTCGGAAGTCCAGCCAGGTAAATCGCTTCCATCTGATGTTTCGGATGAGGTGCGCAAATTGAGCGTATATAAAAGGGAAAATTCTCGATGGGGCTCTACTAAGGATCCTGAGCCGTGCCGTCCGGGTTTCAGTAGCGCTTCGAGATGAGAAGCGGCGCCGGATGTTTCCAGGCATAATCTCGGCGCCGCAGTTGCCACCCTCGTCGCTCTGGGGTGTTCGCAACCAGCTAGTAATCGCAGCCCGCTATAGCGATCAGCTGCATCGATTTTGGCCCGCGCCAATCTGCGGCGACCTTAACGAGCAGCCTTCAGCATTCTTTAAACTCGCGTGTTCGTGCATCTCGAACGCAGAAAACCCAAACTGAATCGAATCGAGATGGGTGTGGCTCATTGATCGATCTTGCGTAGGAGTCAAAAGCTGAACGTTGGTTTAAAGGATCGAGCCTAATGTTGCGCAATGCCCAGCCAACCACAGAGGCAGGGCTGCGGTGCTTGCTTTTGTGAGACTCGCGCTTTTTTCCACACGCCGCCTTCTTCTTTCCAGTTGTAAAGCGGCTTCCCGTTCACTTTGTGAACAGCAGTTCCTGTGACCTTCATACTGCCCGACTGTCGGGTGATAAAAAAATCAATGCCAAAGACTGTGCCGTCGGCAGCTTTCATATCCGCACAGGCGAAATATTTGCCGCCGCCGAGACTCGAAAGCGGATTGTCATGGATCCTGATCAGAGCGAGAGCGAGATCCTTGCCCCGATAGTTGAAATGAAACTTCTTGTCGTTGGATTTCTTGCGTTCGTTGTCGATGTCGTTTTCGATCGCGACAGCGATATCGGCCTTGTTGACTTCCTTCGTTGGGGTAGGGCTCTGCGAAGCTGTTATTATAGTCTGTGGCAATCGCCGCTGCAGTGGCGAACCAAACCTGTGAACTGCAGCCTGCGCATGAAGGTCGCATGCAATGCCGCAAAGTAGAATAACGCAAATCGCAACGTTCCAGGGGGTCAGCGTCATTGTAGCAAAGGCTACGCGTAATTATCCGATTTTCTCGACAATTCTGGACGCAAATTTTTCGTTTACGTGCGTAATTGTGCAAAATCGGAAAAAATGGCTATCGTCGCAATGCGAATAAGACCAACATGATAGCCCATTTGAACGCTGTATCGCACACCAGACTTGTCATTCTGCGGCGCGACTAATTAACCCGCTCAAAATTTCTATGGCTCACATTGAGGAAGTTTTGGAAGTTGTTAAAAAACGTAATCCCAACGAGCCCGAGTTCCTTCAGGCGGTGACGGAAGTGCTGGAATCGATCCGGCCAGTCGTTCAGCGTCATAAGAAATATAGGGATGGCAAGGTTCTGGAACGCTTGGTTGAACCGGAGCGGATGATCCAGTTTCGGGTCCCTTGGATCGATGATAGAGGCCAGATCCAGGTGAACCGCGGCTTTCGCGTTCAGATGAATAGCGCCCTCGGCCCTTACAAAGGCGGGTTGCGTTTTCATCCAACGGTCTGCGCCAGCATCGTCAAGTTCCTGGCGTTCGAACAAGTTTTTAAAAATTCGCTGACAGGTCTGCCGATGGGCGGCGGCAAAGGCGGCGCAGACTTTGATCCAAAAGGGAAATCCGACACCGAGGTCATGCGCTTTTGCCAATCGTTTATGACCGAACTGTTCCGGCACGTCGGCCCACATACGGATGTACCTGCCGGCGACATCGGTGTAGGCGCAAGAGAGATTGGTTATCTATTCGGTCAATACAAACGGCTGGCGAACGAGTTCACAGGCGTCCTAACCGGCAAAAGGCTCAATTGGGGCGGCTCACTCATGCGCCCGGAGGCGACCGGTTACGGCGCAGTTTATTTCGCGCTGGAAATGCTCAAAACGCGCAACGAAACCATTGAAGGCAAAATCTGCACTGTTTCCGGCTCCGGCAACGCCGCTCAATTTACAGTGGAGAAATTAATCGACTGCGGCGCAAATCCGGTCACCATGTCCGACTCGAGCGGCTTCATTTACGATAAGAACGGCATCACGGAAGAAAAGCTGGCCTTTATCAAAAGCATCAAGAACGTGCGCCGCGGGCGAATTGGCGAGTACGCCAAAAAATTTCGCGCCAAGTATGTAGCGGGCCAGCGACCCTGGGGAATCAAATGCGATTGCGCCTTCCCGTGCGCGACGCAGAATGAGATCACAGGTGAAGACGCAAGAAAATTGGTTGAGAACGGGTGCTACCTTGTCTCCGAAGCCGCCAACATGCCGACGGTTCCAGCGGGTATCGATCTTTTCCTCGAGAAGAAAATTCTTTTCGGTCCCGGCAAAGCAGCCAATGCCGGCGGCGTAGCCACATCTGGACTCGAGATGAGCCAAAACTCAATGCGTTTGCCATGGCCACGCGAAGAAGTTGACTCGCGTTTGCGCCATATCATGTCCACGATATTTAAGAACGCGTGGGAAACCGCTGCCGAGTACGGGCACCTGGGTAATCTCTTCGTCGGGGCGAACATCGCTGGCTTTGTGAAAGTCGCGGACGCAATGCTTGATCAGGGCGTTGTATAATAAACGCCTGATGCATTGAAGCTTCTCTTAAATGATCCTATGAAAACGAATTTTGTTGAATGGCTGACGAGGACGCGTAGAGACCCTCTCCAATCCGAATTATGAGTGTATGAAAACGAATATGGTTGACTATCCGAAGACAAAGAAGATCTCCGCAGAGGCTGGGCCAGGAACGAGACTGAAATGGGGGGCATTGCTGTTGCTTCTGATTTCTGTCGCGCTCGGTGCAGGCGGATGTGAAGGGACTTATAGCGCCTACCCCGGTTATTACGGACCTTATGGCGGCGGACCCTACTATGGGGGCGGGCCCTACTATGCAGGTTATCCAGGCTCTGTTACGGTGGAGGTTGGCGACCGGCCGTATTATACTCGCGGTCCTGGTTATTACGTGGGCCATGCTTATTACGTTTGGAGGCCTGGACATTGGCGATGGTATCACGGCCAAAGAGTCTGGATCCATGGCCATTACGTTCTGAGATAATCGAACCGCGAGCCGCTGGTTTTCTTGCGTCGCTCCAAGCGTTTTGCAATAGTCGTTCCTTAAACGATCGGAGGAGCCAGCCCCCAGCGTGAAAAGCGGAAACGCAGAGCCGTTCCTAGGCAGCCCAGTCCGTAACGCACGCTTCTGCGGAAATTGATCGATGACGCCTCGGGCATGTACCGAGCTGGACACGTCACTTCACCGATCGCGCAACCGAGGGCAACGATTTGCGCAAGGACCTGATTGTCGAAAACGAAGTCGTCGGAATTCCTTTCCAGCGGAAGCCGTTCCAACAACGCGCGTGAAAAAGCGCGATAGCCAGTGTGGTATTCCGAGAGTTTCGCGCCAATGAGAACATTCTCTACAAACGTCAGGAAGCGGTTTGAAACGTATTTCCACCAGGGCATGCCGCCGCGAAGTGCGCCTCCCCCGAGAATGCGTGAAGCGAGCACGCACGGATAAAGCCCGCTCGCTACCAGTGCTGCCATCGCCGGAATTAGCTGTGGCGTGTACTGATAATCCGGATGAATCATAATGATAATGTCCGCACCCGCGGCTAGCGCGAGGCGATAACAAGTCTTTTGATTTGCACCGTACCCGCGATTTTTCGAATGCACTTCGACCTGCACCCGATCGAGTGTGCGGGCGATTGCGACCGTCTCATCGTGACTTTCGTCATCCACCACGATAACAAAATCGACAATCCCATGCGCCATCACTTCCTCGTAGGTCTGGCGCAATGTCCGCGCGGCGTTATAGGCGGGCATCACCGCGATAATTTTCTGGCCGTTTAGCATCGTCGTAGTCGAATATGCGTTCGATTGTTATCTTGCAACCTTCATGATCATTTTTTACGATGAGCGCTGCCTCGAATACGCGGCTTCTGGGCATCCGGAACGGCCGGCGCGCATCGCACGGACCGCGCCTCTTTTGAGAGATCGGCATCCTGATTGGGAATGGCGTCAGCCACGTCTGGCGAGGGATGATGAACTGTTACGCGCGCATTCGCCCGATCATCTTGTCGCGATAAGAACAGCCGCTCATGATTTCGATGCGGATACGCCGGGATACCCCAACATCTATGAACACGCGTTGCGCTCTGCGGGCGCGGCGATCGATGCAGCGCGGGCCGCAGCCGGCGGCGAGCGCGCCTTCAGCCTGATGCGGCCGCCCGGTCATCATGCCACGCGTGATCGCGCAATGGGGTTTTGCTATTTCAACAATATCGCTATCGCGGCGCTTGATACATTGGCAAATCAAGCCAACCGCATCGCCATTTGGGATTTTGACGCGCATCATGGCAACGGCACAGAAGCAATCGTCGCGCACAATCCGCAAATCGCATTTGCGTCGATCCATCAATTTCCGGGGTATCCGGGAAGCGGTACAAAGTCTTTTCCGAACGTCGCCAATTATCCAGTAGCGCCTTACACGCCGCGCGCTCAACATGTGGATATTGCCGAACGCGCGTTGCAAAAACTTTTGAAGTTCAATGCCGATCTCCTTCTTGTTTCCGCGGGGTTCGATACTTACACCGGTGATCCGTTGGTGCAGATGACGCTTGAAAAGGAAGATTTCGCCAAATTCGGGGAATGGTTGCGCAAGATTGACATCCCAACGGCCGCGATTCTCGAAGGCGGCTACAGCGATGATCTACCGGAATTGATCGACGCCTTTTTGAGCGCGTGGAATGGTTAGACCATACCTGTCCCTATGAAAGCCATCAGGGTCGACGGTCGTCCGCCTTCGCAATGCTTCGGCGCGACATATACGCCGTCGCTCGGACTATGGATTTGGAAGTGACGCAACGGATCGCTCTTTTTTCGAGACAATTATTTCGATTAGTCGCGCTGCTGCATCTTCAATGTCGTAATATCTGTATTCAGCGGCTCTGCTTCGCGCGGCGAGTAGGCCGCACCGATGAACATTTTTGAAATCGCCGTAGGGAAACTTGTACCTTCGCTTTGTATTCTCAGGGTATCGTTCGTCGATGCCGAGATGCCATTTTGCGTATTCATTGAATCCATTTACGCGGATGAATGCATTCTCATCTTCTGCTGAAGGGCGATCTTCGCTCCATGCGCCTCTGCCATCCGCGATAACGTGCCCCTTTTTGATGAGTTCCTCGGCAAACGCGAAGGCACCTTGGTTCAGCTTAGGGCTTTGTCGCGGCTGGGCGAGAACGCCGCTGATTGCGCAGAACAGAATTACGACTGCTATAGAAGAGCGACATGCACCTTTTAGAGCGACCGCTTTCATTGCATCGAGTGGAAACGTTTGCCTCAGACTCGGCAGAGGCAAACAATATTCGCTCCACCGGGGAGTCGCAAAGTCCGCTGCAGGACGGACTCGCTTTGGCGAGCCTCGCAAGACGGTTGTCTTTGGGGGAGGTCCTGACTTCATCTCTGGCAGTTTCGCGGCAGTTGGAGAATAGTTCCTGACAAATCGGGCTGTAGTTCAGCTTGGTAGAA
This sequence comes from Verrucomicrobiota bacterium, assembly GCA_046734045.1. Taxonomy (GTDB): domain Bacteria; phylum Verrucomicrobiota; class Verrucomicrobiia; order Chthoniobacterales; family UBA10450; genus Udaeobacter. Next base: position 14,635 of record JBKPQL010000032.1, on the reverse strand, counting down.
CGCTTGAATGGGGTTCAAGAGGTCGTGGGTTCAAATCCCGCCAGCCCGATGTTAACTGTCGCGGCGCTCTCTGAGCGTCGCGCGTTCCCGTTGGTCACAGACCGCCGCTACAAAAGAAACAATGCTTAGCGCTGGAATTGTTGGGTTGCCGAACGTAGGTAAATCGACCCTTTTTAACGCCGTCACACGGACGCATAAAGCACCCGCAGAAAATTACCCATTTTGCACCATTGATCCTAACGTGGGCGTGGTCACAGTGCCTGATCCGCGCCAGGAAAAAATCGCTGCAATCTCGCATTCCAAGGAAACTGTGCCAACAGCGATCGAGTTCGTGGATATCGCTGGTCTGGTGAAGGGCGCAAGTGCAGGTGAAGGCTTGGGAAACCAGTTTCTCCATCATATTCGCGAAGTGGATGCGATCATGCAGGTCGTACGCTGTTTCGAGAATAGCAACGTTCATCACGTGAGCGGGACGATTGACCCGATTCGCGATATCGAAGTCATTAATACCGAGCTTGCGCTCGCAGATCTGACATCTTTGCAGAAACGACGCGACCGATTGCAAAAGCCACTGCACGCTGGTGACAAAACGGCGAGGATCGAAAATGCGATCATCGAAAAATTGCGTTCGCATCTCGATGCGGGAAAGCCAGCGATCACGGCAGGATTGAGTCCAGAAGAAAAACTGATCGCCCACGGATTTTTCCTGCTCACGTCAAAGCCGACAATTTTCGCATGCAATGTGGCGGAATCGGATTTAGCGGCAATCTCAAAGAACGACCGATCCGGCGTTGTCACACAAAATGTCGATGGTGTTCAAGATTACGCGCGACATCATTTCGCAACTGAGGCGGTGGTGATTAGCGCGCAAATCGAAAGCGAACTTGTCGATCTCAGCGAACAGGAGGCGCTGGAATATCTCCGTGGCCTCGGCGTAGAAGATAGCGGCGTGCACGCGCTCATTCGTGCTGTCTATCATCTGCTCGGCTTGCGAACCTTTTTTACCACTGGCGAAAAGGAAACGCGGGCGTGGACGATTCATGCAGGCGAAAAAGCGCCCGCTGCGGCGGGGCTCATTCACTCCGATTTTGAACGCGGTTTCATCGCGGCAGAAACGATTCAGTATGACGATCTCGTTGCCGCCGGTTCTTTCTCGAAGGCGCGTGAGGCCGGCAAACTGCGGTTGGAGGGGAAAGATTATGAAGTCCGCGACGGCGATGTGATCTTCTTCCGCTTTAACGTGTGAGAAAACGTTAGCTGTAGCTGCGGACCTCTGAACGGCGTAATGCAAGCAAGCATTCAGGTCGGGGGCGCACTTCGTAGCGCGAAGCGGCTAAAGCACATCGTATAAAATTCGCCCGCAATTTTCGCAGCTCACGATCTCTTTTCCCGCCTTGACGCGTGCCGCGGTGGCAGTCGTCACTTTCATGTGACAGCCCGTGCAAACGCCATGCTCGACGGCAACGACAGCCGCGTCGCCTTTGCTGTTGAAAAGACGCTCGAAACGACCGAGCACATCTTCGTTGATATTGTTTGCGAGCTCCGCGCGATCCTTCCTCAATCCTTCCAAGCGCGACTGCAAAGCTTTCGATTTTTCCTCGAGATTCACCATTTGCCGCGAAATTAATTCTTTCACCGTAGCAGCATTTTTTTCTTCCGCGGCGAGATCAGCCTTTACTTTGTCGGCCTCGACCATCAACTCGAGTTCTTCATCCTCGATCTTGCGGATCTCGTTTTCGTAGCGCTCGATCTCATGACCAATGGCCTGGAACTCGTCATTCTTGCGCGTTTGATATTGCTGAGTCTTGAGCCGGGAAATCGTCTCAGTACGAGTGCCCACATCGAGTTCCAGTTTCTTTCGGCCCATTTCGAGTTGTCGCGCCTTTTGCTTGAGGGCTTCAACTCCCGCCGCGCTCGTGGCCAATTGTGCTTCGAGACTTTTTCGTTGTAGTGGTAATGTCTCTATTTCAGTCTGAATTTGCTTGATCTTTTGCTGCCGGTCTTGAAGAACGAGCAGTTGTTCCAATTCGGGATGCACGCGCGCTGAAGTTATTGATTCCTCAGAGCGCCGTCAATTCGCGCTGCGACAGTGATGTCTCCGCTTCCCTCAGCGCGCACCGGTGTTTCCCATTTCGTCAAATGCTTTCAACACCTGTTCCGGTCGCGCACGGACAGCGATGTTTTCCGTGAGATTAACCCAACGTACAATACCGCGCGAATCGATAAGAAATTCCGCGGGACGGGCGATGTCTGTGCCTTTGGGTCCCGCGCCGCGATGCAGGAGATCGTAACGTCGAATGACTTGCGCGTTCGGATCCGACAAGAAAGTATAGGTGTAACCAAGTTTTTGTCTCTGACGTCGATTGATTTCTGGCGTGTCCATACTAATCGCGACGACATGAATCCCGCGCGATTCAAGTTCCCGAAGGCTCTGCTGGAAACTCCGCAACTCGGAGTTGCATAATGGTCACCAGAAACCGCGATAAAAAATCAGTGCGACAGCTTTCGATCTGCTGACGAGCTCGCGAAGGGTCATGTCCTTGCCGTCTTGATCTGGCAACGTGAACCCGGGCGCTTTTTCTCCAATTCGCGGGGCGCCCGTCGATGGCGGGACCTGCCGCAGTTGATAGAACATCACATAAGAAAAGAAACCGAACATCAGTATCCCCAGCGTAGCCAAAATCGGTCCGCAAATTTTGCCGCGATAAACTTGTGGTCGTCCAAACGCACGGAACAAACCGACGATCAAGAAAGCTGCGCCAATGCCGAAGAGCAAAAGATTTGCCCATGGAAAATCGCGCGTGATTGGATACCGAGCGAAGAACTCGTACGAGAACAAACCGGCGACAGCGACAACAAAACCAATCCAGACCGACCAGTTACATTTCCGTTTCATGTCGATCTCGCCGTCGCCAACCGCAAAATCCACCGATAAAGCAGCGCCGCGATGACTACGAAGGCAAAGCCACCGGTAATTTTGCCGGCGGTTTCAAAGCCCGGACCGACCAGTGCCAGCGGCGCATCTGAACCCGAGAATACGCGGATCGCGGAGATCACGACCCCAATCAGGCCTTCGCCGACGATGAGGCCAGACGCGAGCAAGACTCCAAGTTGCTTTGTAGCTTCCGGCCGCGGGCTGCGATCAGCGCGCTTTTCAAAGAACCAGCCGACTACAGAACCGACGACGATCATGAGAGTGCTTTGGGTGGGCAGATAAATTCCCAAGCCCACAGCCAACGGCGGAACGCGCATCCGCCGGGTGGCGCGCGCCAAGAATTCGTCCAGCAGGATAATGCAGACACCGATCAATCCGCCTGTCCGAATCAGACTCCAGTCGATCTCACCGCTAATCACGCCTTTCGCCAGCGACGAGATCAGGCCCGCCTGAGGCGCGGGTAGTGGATTCGGACGCAGTTCCGCACCGGGTGCGCCGACGAAGCCGTAAGCATGATTCACCAGGTCGAGTACCGGCGGAATCACGAACGCACCTGCGACAACACCAATCACGAGCGCCACCTGTTGCTTCCACGGCGTCGCATCAACGAGCTGGCCGGTCTTGAGATCTTGCAGGTTGTTATTTGCAATAGCTGCAACAGAAAAGATCACGGCCGTAGTAAACAGGGCAAAGGCAATCAGCGACTTGCCCGATTCTGGCGATACGTACGGTTTTACGCCGAACACAAGCAGCAGGGCGGCACCAATGACTACGAGGATGCCAATGCCAGACAGCGGGCTGTTGGACGAACCGATCAGACCAGCCATGTAGCCCGTGACCGCCGAGACAAAGAAGCTCATCAACACGATGTAAGCCACGCCGCCAATGGTGAGCGTTGTGATATGTGCACCGAGGCCGCTGATGTTGCCAAGATAGCCGAGCAGCCACGCAATCGGCAGCATACAGGCCAACGTGACGAGCCCGACAACGCCGATCGGAATGTCGCGTTCGGTGATTGGCAACGTATCTGCCTTGCCGGCTTTGCGCGCGCGCGACGCAGCCATCGCGCCGGCGAGCCCCCTTGCAACTGGCTTAACAAGCTTTAGCAGCGTCCAAATCGCCGAGACGCCGATTGCTCCGGCGCCAATGAAACGAACCTTCTGGCTCCAAGTGCTAAAGGCGAGAGCGCTTGCTGCAGTGCTGAGATCAGGCGCCAGCCCCGAGTAATGCGGGACGCCCCATCCCCAGCCGATTGCGGTGCCCAAAAACATCGCAAGTCCAACTGACAGACCAACTAGGTGTCCAATCCCTAAGAACGCGAACGAAAGATTGAAATCATAACCGCTTACCGCGCCCGTCCTGCCGATTCGGAACGTCTGCGCCACATCGGAGGCAAATATGTGCGTCTCCTCGACGACTATGAATACCGCCGAAACGACCGATCCCCATAGCACCGCAAGCAGACCCGCGCGGCCCTGTTCGACATTAGAGGCAACCTCATCAGTACCGGGGCTGCCGACCTTTAGCACCTCCGCGCAGGCGACGCCTTCCGGGTACGGCAGGTCCGACGTGGTCACCAGCGCGCGCCGCAGTGGGATTGAGTACATCACACCCAGAATGCCGCCCAACGCGCAAATGGCGAAAGAGATCCAGAAAGGAAAACCGGTCCACCAGCCGATCATGATCAATCCCGGCAACACGAAAATAATTGACGAGAGCGTGCCCGCCGCGGAAGCAACTGTCTGCACAATGTTGTTTTCCTGAACGGTCGCATCGCGAAAACCCCGCAGGATCGCCATCGAAATCACGGCCGCTGGGATCGACGTCGAAAAGGTGAGCCCTGCCTTGAGACCGAAGTACACGTTGGCCGCGGTGAACACCAGCGTGATGATGATGCCTATGATGAGGCCGCGGATAGTAAGTTCCTTGCGCATGTTCGCTTGATGTACGCCGAGCGATAAGAGCGGAGAATAGTGTGGAGTCGCCGAATGGGTCAAGACGATGTAGTTCAATCTGGCACACGCACGTACGTCGGCGCACGTGAACCGCCGATGGTTCCGCTCATTTCCGATCAGCGCGCTGGTAACGATGCCCGCGCCGCGGCGTCGACCGACAAGGCAGTGCGCTGTCCCTACTCAAAAAAACAAAGCTGCCACGCGGTGAGTGTTATCGCTGACTACAATCGAGGCTTTCCGGGCTCCTGCGAGGCATGCGCGCTACGAGTCCTAGTACCAGACCTCCACGTTCATCGAGTTCCACGCGTCCAGTGGGCAGTCAGGCAGGTTCAGCAGATTGTTACCCTCAACCTCATCTGCCGGTGTTTGAAGGAAAAACCAAGGCTCCCCACGAAAGTTGAATCCGCCTTGCACAGTGAAGATGTCCACAATGCGGTTACCGGGTCCGGCCACGTAGAATGTCTTCTTACCAGTGCGAATGAGGTCTGCCGCTTCACCTCGGGTAAGAGCCCAGAACTCGTCGTTGTCCAGACCGCCCACGCCGAAGATCCGTTTTTCTCCTCCACTATATCTTTTGTGGGTACAAGTAACCTGCAGTCGGTTGTTCGTCGGTGCCGCCTTTCGGACGAATTTGTGGTGGGCATAAGCTTCGCCATACAAGATATAGGCCCACTTGGGCATGTTTATCATTTCGGGTTGGAAACCGACCCGCTTGCCATTGGGGATTCCCCAGCCTTCCGTAAAGGTGCTTGCCAGTTCCGCTTGACTGAATGACTGAAAGAACACTCCCATCGGCGTATCCGGTCTAAGGCCCGTGCCTAACGCCCCAACCAGATTCAGGTTTTTGAGGATCGTCATCACCACGTCGCCCGGCGCTGCTACCGTAAACAGGTCCCGGATCGGCTTCAGTCGGCGGTTCAGTGTTAGCTGAGCAGCCGTGGCGAGGGTAATAGGATTGCCCTCGTTCGCCTGCTGAGCCACCTCCACGACGGCGTCGGCGGCGAGGCCCGCCAGGCCCAGGCTCGCAATGGTGTCGGCCACAGTTGTCTTTACCAGATTGTTGACCGACTGGTGAGCAGCCTCGACGGCAGAATCCGGCGTGAGGTCCTCTTCCATCAGCACGGCGCAGCAGAGGACAGTTCCCGGGATAGTCGTCAACTGCTGCCCGGCCACCGAGATAGGGATGGGCGCCAGTGACGTCTTCCATCTGCCGACGGCGGCGGGAATTTTCCGGGTGCCACCGCTCCACCCGCCGCCAATGTTGCCGTGGCTGCCCGGCGAGAAGAAAAACTTTGCTTCACCCACCAAGAAGTTGCCGTCCTGGTGCAACCCCTCGCCGTCGATCTTAATCATGATTACCCACAAGTAGGGTTCGGAGTCCGTCTGCAGGAACTCATCATAGTCGTCGCCCTGAAACATGAACACGGAGTTGAGGGCGATCGTGGCGTTGAAGTTTTCAGGTCCTAGTGCCATGGCTACTTCCTTTCATGGTAGATCGGTAGTGCGCCTGTCAATACTGTACCCCGTCCTGCAAGTCCTGCGTCTTTACTGAATTGTCTACTACCATTTGCGGCGCTGCTTTGCGTAATTCAAGCTCGGCGCTCACTTTCTGGATTCGAGACTCTTGCTCATTGACACGTGCAAGAATCGCTTTCATCTCCTTCTTCAGTTCAGTGATGGTCGCCTGCTGTTCCTCGACCTTGCGATGTTCTTTAAGAAAGTTGCTTTCCAATTTCATATTCATCGCTTCGTACCGAAGCATCTCCTGTCTCAAGCGTCGCGTTGAGTGCGAGCCAGGCAATGATGAAGCAATCGCCGCTACGCCAAGCTGGCCGTTGCCGTTTACAACGACAGTTGCGCCGCCGACGATCGGAGTACCCCAGATGCCCGCAATAAGCGTAACCGTATGCAATCCTTCGGTGCCGATGCGGATGGTGTTGGATTCGCCGGCAACCCCTTCGTTGCCGATATCGATGTTGAAGCTGCCGGTGGTATGCAAGCCGGCCGCATAGCCCAATGCGATGTTTGAGTTGCCGGTAGTGTTGGTGGAAAGCGCCCCAGGGCCAATGGCTGTGTTCTCAATTCCTGTGGTATTGTGAAGGAGCCCCGAAACACCGATGGCCGTGTTCGCGTCGCCATCCATGTTGCTATAGAGCGCGTCAGAACCGAGTGCCACGTTGTCGATGCTGGTTGTGTTACTAAACAGCGCTGAACTACCGATCGCCGTGTTGTGGTGGCCGTTTGTGTTGTTATAGAGCGCTTCCGAGCCGACCGCCGTGTTTCGCGAGCCGATGTTAGGATCTGGGGGAGGAAAAGTGCCTAGATTGTTAGTAAGTGCATTGTATCCGACCGCGGTGTTGGCAAAGCCGTAGATGTTCTCACGCAATGCCCCCCAGCCCACAGCACTGTTTTGACTGCCGCTGATATTACTGAAAAGCGCTAAGCCTCCAAACGCCGAGTTGAAGCTGGCGGTATTGTTCGTGAGCGCTTGAGAACCGGTGGCTGTATTATAGGAGCCATTGGTGTTGTCGGCGAGTGCCTGATAACCGTTCGCCGTGTTGTTACTGCCATTATTGTTTGCGAGCGCAACGGAACCGGTGGCAGTGTTAAAACTCCCACTCGTATCGCTAAAGAGGGTGTGATAACCGAGAGCGGTATTGTTAGCGCCTGATCCACGTGCCTGAGGGATAACGCTGTTCAGGGCTCCATCACCTTCGGCCGTGTTGGCGCCGGCATAGCCTCCATCCGGTGGCGGAGCCAGCGCTTGCACCTTCGGTGAAATCGCAACACAGCTAAGCAGAAATGCGATTAGAAATGAGAGAGTTATTGTTTTGAGTTGGATTAGTTCATTCATGGGTCCTTATCTCCTTTTTGTTTGTTGTTGTGAGTTACTGATTGTTTGAAACGATTTGTGGCGTGGCTTCGCCGCGGCGGATTCGTCCTGTGGCGAATTTGCTCACTTCAATTTCCGCGCTCACTTTTTGAAGGTCCGATGTCAGTGCTTCGATTTGCTTATTCTGCTCCGCGAGCTTCGACTCAAAGTTCCTTTGTTGCTGCGCGACAGCTGACTTTAGCTTTGCGACTGTCTTTTCCTGTTCCTCGACCTTCCGATGCTCTTTGAGGAACTCGTTTAGCAACATCGCGTTCACCGCTTCGTAGCGCACTGTGTAGGGCTTACCCTCGGCGTCGTGAACTACGAGTGCAGGATTCACCTTTTCCACCTCTTCAGCCACGAGACCGAACTGCGGAGTGCGATCAGGATCGACCTCTTTCTTGTAATGAAAAGCCACTGGCTTTAGCGCGTAGATGACTTGGCTCGCCTTATCCATTGGCTTGATCTCTTCCTTGAGACGCTGCGAGGAAGGCGCCACGCCCAACTGGCCGCTGGAGTTTACATAAACCGCCACACCAGGCACTGATGCCCCAAAAACGCCGGCAATGTAGGTTTTTGTGTGGTTGATGTCGCCGATGCGGATGGTGTTGGCTTCGCCAGCAGCACCACCGTTGCCGATATCAATATTGTTGTCTCCCGTAGTGAGATTCTGACCGGCTCCGTGGCCAATCACGATGTTGAAGCCAGACACCAGATTGCTTCCCGCAAACGCACCCATCACGGTGTTCCCCGAATCACCGCCATTAGCTTGAAAGCCAACTACTGTATTTTGCTGAAAACCGCCGTGTGCATTCGCGCCGATCACCGTCGTGTCAAGGGCGCCGCCCTCTGCATTAGCCCCAACGATCGTGTTGTTTTCGAGGTTAAAACCATTAGTGTTTGCATTAACCCCAACGGCCGTATTGCCCGCGCCTGTGCTGAGGCCGAAGAGCGCCTCAGAACCGACCGCTGTGTTGCCGCCGCCGCTATCGAGGCTTGTAAGCGCATTGTAACCAACCGCCGTATTGTTGCTGTCCAGCGTGTTCTCACGCAATGCACCCCAGCCGACAGCACTGTTGTGAGTGCCGGAGGTATTGCTAAAAAGCGCCAAGCCACCAAACGCCGAGTTGAAGCTGGCGGTATTGTTCTTGAGCGCTTGGTAACCAGTGGCTGTGTTGTCGCTGCCGACGGTGTCGCTAAAAAGTGTCTCATAACCAATCGCCGTGTTGCGAAGGCCCCCGACTTCACCACGCCCGGGGAGGATAACGACGCTGTTCAAAGCTTCCTTACCTTCAGCGGTGTTGCCGCCGGGATAACCTCCGTCCGGTGGCGGATTAACCGCTTGCGCGCTCAGCGCAAACAGGAAGCACGCAAACACAACTACACCGAATAACGACAGAACTTTTGTTTTGAATTGAATCAATGGATTCATGGTTCTTCCTTTCTTTCTTTGGTTCGAATTTACTGATTGTTTAAAACCATTTGTGTCCCGTGCTTGCTCACTTCAAGCTGGGCGCTAACTCTTTGAATTTGCGACGCCTGCGTTTTCACTTTTGCTACGAGGGCATTCATTCCAGGTTTTAGCTCTGTGATTGTCCTTTCCTGTTCCTTGAGCTTGCGATGCTCTTTGAGAAATTCGTTTAATAACATCGCGTTTATTGCTTCGTAGCGCACGGTGTACGGTTTGCCGTCGGCATCGCGAGCCACCAGATCCGGATTAACCTTCTCTACATCTTCAGCCACGAGACCGAACTGCTGAGTACGATCGGGATCGAGCTCTTTCTTATAATGAAAAGCGACCGGCTTCAGCCCGTAAATCACTTGGCTCGCCTCATCCATTGGCTTGATCGCTTCCTTGAACCGCTGCGAGGACGGTGCGGTGCCAAGTTGACCAGCGGCGTTTACATGAACCGCTCCCCCGGCCACCGCTGCCCCATTGATCCCAGCGATAAACGTTTTTGTATGGCCCCCTACCGCTACGCCTGGCTCAACCAAGAAGCCTAGATGGCCGATGCGGATAGTGTTGGCCTCGCCAGCAGCGCCGGCGTTGCCGATATCAATATTGTTATCGCCCGTGGTGAGATTCTGGCCCGCTCCATGGCCAAGCGCGATGTTCTCACTGCCGGTTGAGTTGAAAAGCGCGTCATGACCAACGGCCGTATTATCGTTGCCAGTTGTGTTGCTTTGCAGCGCATTAGGGCCGTTAGCCGTGTTATCATTGCCTGTGGTGTTGTTAAAGAGCGCATTAAGACCGGTCGCCGTGTTGTCGTTGCCGTCTGTGTTAGTAATAAGCGCATTAGGGCCGTTAGCTGTGTTGTTGTCGCCGGTCCTGTTGTTAAAGAGAGCTTGATAACCCGCGGCCGTATCGTTGCTGCCAGTCAAATTCCTACTGAGCGCTTGAAAACCATTGGCCGTATTGTTGCTGCCTTCTATGTTACTATTGAGCGCTTCGACACCAGTGGCCGTGTTGTCGTTGCCGCTCATGTTGCTATGGAGTGCATCACGACCAGTGGCCGTATTAGCGGCGCCAGTGGTGTTCCCAAAGAGCGCGTGGTGACCGGTGGCCGTATTGGCGGCGCCGGTCTTGTTGCTATGGAGCGCATCACGACCAATTGCCGTGTTGGAGAAGCCGGTTATGTTGCTATGAAGCGCTTCAGAACCGACGGCCGTGTTGTCAGTACCCTCCGTGTTGCTAAGGAGCGCTTCAAACCCAACGCCCGTGTTCCGGTCGCCGAATGTGTTGTTGAAGAGCGCAGCATTACCAATGGCGGTATTATCGGCACCATCAATGAGATAAAAGAGCGCATTAGAGCCCTCGGCCGTGTTGAAGTTGGGGTAAGCTCCGTCCGGTGGTGGATCCACTGCTTGAGTCGTTGGCAAAGGCCAAAAGCAGGCGAGCACGAGCGGAGTGATTAGGAAGGATAATTTTGTGTTCATAGGTGTCATTTCCCTTCTTTTTAGGTTGGTAATTTGTTTTCTACTCTGATAAACAAGAAATGGGCTTGAAACCGATCATTGACTTGGAAGAAGTTTTGGAGGCACTGCTGAATGAGTGGCAAACAAGCAGCCGTTAACGAGAATCGGGCTCAGATTTCCAGTGATACGCGCGTGGCAGATCCGCAGGAGGTGACCCAGCTTCTGGAAGACTGGAGCCGTGGAGACCACGCCGCGCTCGAAAAGCTGACTGCGCTCGTCTATGAAGACCTGCGACGGCTCGCTCATCATTATATGAACGCACAGGCTCCCGATAACACTTTGCAAACGACCGCGCTGGTGAACGAGGCTTATTTGCGCCTGGCGGATCAGAGCAAACCAAACTTTAGGAACCGCTCACATTTTTTTGCGGTGGCCGCGACAGCGATGCGTCAGATCCTGGTCAATCACGCAAAGGCGCAGCAGTGCCAAAAACGCGGCGGGGCCCCAAGCAAAGTAGAACTGGACGAGGCGGCTCTGGTCTCGCCCGAACAGACAAGAGCGATTCTCGATCTGAATGAGGCTTTGGAGAGGCTGGAAACGCTCGACTCAAGAAAGGCCCATGTAGTGGAGCTGAAGTACTTTGGCGGACTCAATCAGGACGAAATCGCTGAGGTCCTAAAGATCTCAACCGTGACCGTTCGGCGTGATTGGGTATTTGCCAGGGCATGGTTGTACAGTGAGCTACGGCACTAGGAATCACGAACTGGTTCTTCTGAAGAACCGGACACGGGTGAGTCAGTTATGACATCGGAGCGCTTGACGGCAATCGAAGAAATCTTTCACGCCGCGCTGGATTGTGCCCCGGACCAACTCAGCGCATTTCTCAACAAGAGATGCGCTGGCGATGAAGTTTTGCGCGGTAAAGTTGAAGAGCTATTAGCTGCACATCGACAAGCAGAGAGCTTCGAGACCCCAATCGCCGCTCTTGCTGCGAGCATTATCGAAAACGGGCAAGCTGACTTGCTGGTCGGTCAAACGATCGGCCACTACAAAATCTCGAAACGGATCGGCACCGGCGGGATGGGTGAAGTGTATCTCGCTTCTGACATTACCGCCGGCCGAAACGCGGCGCTTAAACTCCTGCCCATGCGCTTTACCGGCGATGCGGTGCGCCTGCAACGGTTTCAACAAGAAGCGCGCGCAGTAGTTGGGCTCAATCATCCAAATATCCTGACGGTTTACGAGATCGGCGAGGATCACTCAATACACTACATTGCCAGCGAACTGATCGAGGGCGAAACGCTGCGCGAACGCCTGACGCGTGGACGAATGCAGTTGAGTGAAGCTGTTGAGATCGCGATCCAAGTGGCGGGCGCGCTCGCTGCCGCCCATCAAGCGGGAATTGTTCATCGCGATATAAAACCGGAGAACATCATGCTCCGGCCTGATGGATATGTGAAAGTGCTCGACTTTGGCATCGCAAAGCTCGCAGAACAGGAAGTGCCGCTAAGCGTACCGCGGGATGAAGCGCTTTTGTTAGTTGAGACCAACCTGGGATCGATATTGGGAACCGCTCGTTACATGTCTCCGGAACAGGCGCGTGGTGCACGCGTTGATACGCGCACCGATATCTGGAGTCTCGGCGCAGTGCTTTACGAGATGGTAACGGGGCGCGCGCCGTTCACCGGTGACACACCACGAGAGGTAATGGCCGCGATTCTCACAACGGAACCCCCGCAGCTCCGCAATTATATCGCACAGATTCCCGGTGAGCTTCAGCAGATCGTCAGTAAGGCGCTGCGTAAAGATCCCGAGAAACGGTATCAGAGCGCGAACGAAATGCTCGAGGCACTCAAAGGTCTCCGTCGTAAATTGGAATTCGAATCTTTCTTTATGAGCGGCTTTTTCGACGAAGTGAAACGGCGCAAAGTCTATCGGGTGGCTGCAGCCTACATCATTGTCGCCGCAGGCATAATACAGCTCGCCTCAGCAGCTTTTCCGGCCTGGGAATTGCCAAACTGGGCGCTGCGTCTGGTAATCGTCTCATTACTGATCGGGTTTCCACTCGCGCTTATTCTCGGCTGGGCATTTGATATTACCTCGCAAGGCATTCGCGTAACACCGACGGCAGCACGCGGAGAGCACCGTCGCCGTAACGTGATCATGCTTGTCGCAGCCGGCGTGATGATTTCCGCTACCGCAGGGTTCTTTCTCCTGCCCAGACCTTCCGCGCACAAGATCGATAAGTCGATCGCCGTTCTCCCGTTCCAAAATCTGAGCGAAGACAAAGCAAACGCTTATCTTGCCGAAGGCATCCAAGAGGAGATCCTGACACGCTTGGCGAAAATTGCGGATCTAAAAGTGATTTCGCGCACGTCGACCCAGCGGTTCAAAAGTTCGCCAGACAATCTTACGGAGATTGCGAAGCAGCTTGGGGTGGCGAACATCCTTGAGGGCAGCGTGCAAAGAGTGGCGGACCAAGTTCGCGTGAATGTGCAATTGATTAACGCCGCGAGCGACGTGCATCTATGGGCTGAGAGCTTTGATCGGAAACTCACCGATATTTTCGCGGTGGAAACCGACATCGCGAAGACAATTGCCGAGACCTTGCGCGTGAGGCTTACGGGGACCGAGCGACAGCAGCTGGCGAAACGCCCCACAGAGAATCTCAGAGCTTTCCAGTATTACCTGCAGGGACGTACGGTTAGCCAACGTCATACCCCCGAAGATATGCTCACGGCCATTCGCTATTACGAGAAGGCGATTCAAGAAGATCGCAATTATGCGCTCGCCTACGCGGGGTTAGCTGACGCGTATGCCGTTCTTGGAGTATTCGGCTACATTGCGCCCGTTGAAGGCCGGCACAAAGCGGAAGAGGCCGCGCGCAAAGGCCTCGCGCTCGATAATAACCTAGCCGAAGCTCACGCCGCGCTTGGTCTGGTCTACGTCCAACTCGCCCCGTCCAATTTCTCGCTAGGTGATCGCGAACTGCACCTTGCCAGCGAACTCAGCCCGAGCTTTGCGATGACCCATCAATATTTAGGACTTTCGCTCGTGCGACAGGGACGTCTCGATGAAAGCATTGAAGAATTTCAGAAGGCTCGTGAACTCGATCCGCTCTCCTCAATCATCGCACGGGGTGCGGCCCTCCCTTACTACCTCAAGCGCGATTACGCGCGAGCCCTCGAGTTGTTGCGCCAGGCCAACGAGCTAGGCCCGGCTTTGAGCGCCACCTGGGAGATAGGAGTGTACGTTCAAAACCGGTTATTCAACGAAGCGCTCGCGGAATTGGAGAAGGCCAAACAGGACAAGAAGAGTGATCCGATTTTGATTTACAGCACGGGGATGGTCTACGCGGCGCAGGGGAAGCGGGCGGAAGCGCTCCAGATCATCAAAGAGCTGGAAGAGATATCAGGCGTGAGCCTAAGTCAGGCGCACTGGATAGCCAAAATCTATGCAGCCTTGAACGAGAAGGAGTTGGCATTTTCATGGCTGGACCGTGGCTTAGCAGCGGGAGCGATCGGAGCCTTTTATAGGAACGAGCCGGTGTGGGATCCAATCCGCAGCGACCCGCGGTTCGAGAAAATCGTCGCTTCCCTCGCGACGAAAGAAAGGCAATAAGCGCGTTCGATTATCGAAGCGCGCCGTTGCGCTTGTCGGCGAGCGGACACGCTACGCGCTTGCGCTCACCAGGTCAGAACCTCTCTATGGGCGAGCGTTTGGCGCGTTTGGGCTGCTTTCTTGGTTAGGGGACATCGTGCTACGCGCTTCGGGTGTTCGCGTTAAGACCGCGTTGATGATTTCCGCAGCTATATCGGGAAGCGACTTGCTGTCGTGATTATCGAGCAGGATAACGGTCCAAGTGCCGTCGAGAAACAATGTCATGCAGCTGTGAAAGCCGGGAAGGTCGCCCGAGTGTGAGGCTAGCAACAGATTGGCGCTTTTGGTTGCTGGTTG